>NZ_AOTD01000001.1 GCF_000344295.2 Campylobacter showae CC57C
TCCTCTAACCTTGAGCTTTGAGAATAGCTTATCGGAGCTATTTAAAATTCCGTCGCCGTTGCTGTCAAAGTTAAAAAGTATTGCATTTGAGCTAAATTTGCCGATACCTAGCTTGTCGTTATCGCCGTATAGATCTAAAAATACCTCTACGTCGCCGTATTTAGTTTTTAGTATATTTTCGCTTGCATAGTCGTTTAGATTGCTTCTGTCTTGACTTAGGATGGTATTTGATTTGCTGCCTTTAAAATATCCGCCGCCGGCAAATTCTTCTATTACGGGCGCCCCGGAATCTGGCAAACCGATAGAAAAACAATATCCGTTATTCACCTGCGGTCCTTGAAATCCATTATATCCGTCTTGAGTAACCCTATCCGAGTTGTCCATATTGGACCACATAGGCAGACTTGCCCTATGAGCGCTTGATCCTCCAAACCCGGTAGAATATCCATTTACATTATCAGTTCCGCCTTTATATAGATAGGCTTGCGAATTTTGCATTAGTATATCGTTGGCTGTTTCTAAAAGATCGTATTGCCTACTGATATATTCGTCCTTGCTTATTGCCTCATTGCCCACCTTGACTAGCTCTTGTCCGGCGAGTCTAGATGCGGAAGCTTGCATTTGGCCTTGTCTTAATAATGATAAATTTACGTCATAGCCGTTTCTTAGCAGAATATCCATATTAAAATCCTTTTATGCTTTTACGTCAAATTTGCCTAGTTTTGCCAGATGATTTAAAATTTCCGTTATATCCGTCCCTTTTTCGCGTTCGGCTTTTAAGAAATTCTCGAAAAACTCGCGCTTTATATCCTTA
>NZ_AOTD01000002.1 GCF_000344295.2 Campylobacter showae CC57C
CCTTCCCCCTTAAAAATCCCCCAACCCCTACGACGTGAGATGTGGCGACATAGCTTTGCTGGCGCAAAGCGTCGCTAGTTTTATAAATTTTAGGGGAGACAAATTTCATATTTTCAAGATACTGGTCTCGGTGGGTAAAATTTAAAACCAGATTTTTACAAAATTTGACCTCAAATTTGAACGAAAGGCGATAAGGCGAAGTATTTTTTCTTTAGACGAGGC
>NZ_AOTD01000003.1 GCF_000344295.2 Campylobacter showae CC57C
TTTTTTTTGCAATCATACAATTGATTATTTGTTTGGAGGAAATTTAAACTATGGCAAAAAACAAAGGCGATACAGGAAGCATAGTCACGTACGATCCGTATCTGCAAACCTCTTATGCTTTTTCTAATAATAAAATTTTTCCAACGGAATTAAGCAAAGCTAATAAAAATAGCTTTTTTATATCGTATGTCAAATATAAAGATATCACGGTAGGAAGCGTGGAAATTCCGATATCAACAGAAGAAGACGACACATCAAACCTAATAACTATAAAAGCTTATGAGCAGTTTAACCTAGATCCAGCAACTGAATACAAGATAGTGTACAATGAGGTTCCAAATATCTCATCAGAAACTAAAATTTTTAATGTATTCATATCTGACGTTTTATCTACAGATAAATTATACTCTTTGGCGATAAAAAAGATACCATATATAGACTACATAGTTCCTGCTCCATTAGCATTTGATGCATTATACAAAAAGAACATACTTTCCGCTCAAGATACGGAAGCCTTTATAGTAATACAAGAGGATGATGCTTTTATAGCAGCTTACTACAACGGAGAGTACATTCAGTCAAGACCGCTTAGGTATTCTATAAAAAATATTAGCGAAAAATTTGCTACTTTGAGCGGAGATAAATTAAACGATAGTGCGTTTTTAAATATACTTAAACACGGAACAAATACGCCTGATGATAAAAATAAAAATTTCATAACAGAAATTTTTGATGAGATAGCCTATTATATAGGCGATATCGTAAATAGTCTTAGCAGGTTTAATGGGTCAAGTATTTCAAGCATATATATAGTAGCCGATGCAACAATGGGTAATTTTGCAGAATTTATGCAAGAAAAACTAAATATACCTACTAAAAATCTTGAACTAAATATCGCTATAAACTCAAAAGAAATAGAGATAAGCAACATCCATAATATTATGGTGGTTAATGCACAATACTATAAAGAGACCCAGGAAAATGATTTTAACTTCTCAAATTTCTTGCGTCCGTTGCCATTATTTCAACGCAGTAGTGGCAAACTTGTGTCATATGTATTGGTTGGTCTACTGCTAGGATTGCTACATCCGCTATATCTGTATGTGTCAGGAATAATAACCGATATAGATACTGCGGATAAAAAGAGCGAGTATGAAATCAACAATGCAGATAAAATAAGAATAGAAGCAGCTTTGGCAGCTGCCGATCAACAAATTTCAGAAACATCAAAACTGATTGAAGCCGAAAAAGAAAGAATTGATTTTAGAAAAAATACTATTAGTGAAATTTATGACAAAAAAGTTAATTATCCTATGAAAGGTATCGTGCTATTTGAACTTAGTAATCTGATAAACAATAAAGATATACAGACTGCAAAAATTAATAACTCAGACAGAAACATGACAGTTACGTTAGTCAGCAAAGATGAAAAGAAATTAACGGAGCTTATACAAAACGTAAGCAATTCTGAAAGATATTCCATATTAACGAGAGAAATTTTACTCGATAAAAATTATGGAGCGCCATCATATGAAACAAATGTCACTATAAAGATTAAATAATGAAAAAAGATAATACACTTGTAAAAATCGATAACTATTTCGACGGAAAAAAGCCAAGCGAAGTTACATTGATGTTGATTATGGCGCTTATACTATCTGGCGTTATTGCATATTATACTGTTATACAATACGCAGAGGACTATTATGACAACTCAATGTTAACCAATAGTCAAACGACAGATGAGTTAAATAAAGTAAATGCTTATCTAGATAGCGTAAGTCAAAATAATGATAGAAACAATGATAGAAATTTTAAAATAAATCAAAAGCAAAATGAGCTAAAACAAAGGCAAAACGAACTTGCTGATGCCAAAAGCATGAATCAGTATTTTGACAATAAGCTTCGAGAATTGTCATATCTAATTTTTAATGAGCAAAGCTGGGCCGATTTCTTAGATAGTTTGGCTCTTTTAGCAAATAAAAATAATGTAAAAATAACAAAAATCGTAAATACCTTTAAAGAGCCTAATGCGCAAAAAATAGAGCAAATACTTGACATTAATGTTTCAGTCGATGGTAATTATAAAGATATCATAGGTTACATCAATGCTATTGAAGAATCAAAACTAGTAGTAGACGTCAATGGAATAGATATAAATTCTACTGATGGCAAATTAAAAGGAAATATGGGAATTTATATATGGGGGATGAAATATCAATGAAAAATAGAGTGTTATTTTTTATATTAATGCTTTGCTCTGTATCTTTAGCTAACAATTCTCAAGCAGAAATGGAACACTATGATCAGCTTTTTAGTGCAATCAATGAACAACGAAAGGGCCTAAGCGAATCAGAGCTAAAAAGCCTCTCTGATCCTTTTTTAAAAATTAAAACCACAAATCGTGACAACAATGGATCTTTGGATGAAACATTTGATCTGCAAGCTATTTTTAATAACAAAGCTAAAATAAACGGCAAGTGGTATCAAGCAAAGGATAATGTTGGCGAGTATGAGCTTGCAAGCATTAAGTCCAAGAGTGTTACATTAATAAATAAAGATGAAAAAATCGATTTAAATTTAACAAAAGGGGCAAATAAAAATGTCGTTATCAAAATTAAATAGAATTTTTACCATATCCATTATAACTGCTTTGTCGCTAACTACAGCAAATGCCAATAGTTGCGAAAAAAGGGTTTTTAACCTTAAAATCAATGAGCAAGTTTCCGTTCAAGAGATTTTAACACAACTGTCAGATATGTGTCATTTTAGTGTCGTCACAAAAGATCAATTCGCCAAAGATGCTATAAGCGAACCGCTTTTTGGAATCAATATAAAAGACAAAACATTAAATGAAATTTTTAGCCTTTTACTATCTGAAAAAGATATGAATTATACTTTTTCTCAAGATATATTAAAAATTTCATCCCTCCAGACTAAAACCTTTAAGATTGACTACATAACATCCGTTAGGGAAGGAACAGCCATCACAAAAGCTTCGGTTGATTCAGCTCCTATAGAGGTTGGCGATGAACAAAATGATAATGAAGGTTCAGAAGATATTACGAAGGGTGGCGGCAAACTAGATAACGTAATAAGAACTGTTGAAAAATTTGATTTTTGGGAAAAGCTAGATACTGAAATTAAAGCAATACTAAATAATACAACAGAGAGCATAGTTGCGCCGGATCCAATTATTAATGCGAATGCAGGTCTTGTTACTGTAACGGGTACCGCAGCTCAGCTAAGAAGAGTATCTGACTATATTAAAGATGTGCAAGAAAGACTAAAAAAGCAAGTTATAATAGATGTTACGATTGTATCTGTTGAATTGGGAAATAATTATACAAAAGGAATTGATTGGAGCAAATTTAATGTTGGTTTTAAAACCGGCCTCGCAACAGGTGGCCCACTTGCTGGACAAACAGGCGGCGGAACGCTTACGTGGTCCAATAGAGGAAATAGTTTTAATGCCGGCTTTAGTCAGTCACTAAATTTAATGGCTGGATTTAACTTCAATCTAGATGGTGTTATAAATTTTTTAGAAACAAATGGAAAAACAAAGGTTGTCTCAAGTCCTAAAATCACAACTTTAAATAATCAGCAAGCTCTTATTTCAGTAGGTGATAACGTAAACTACCGTGTTCAGGAAGAAAGCCAAAGCAATAACGCCCTGAATGGCAGAACCACTATAACCTATAAACAATATTCTGTTTTTATAGGAATATTGCTAAATATTTTGCCAGAAGTTTCAGATGATAATAAAATTATGTTACGTATCAACCCATCTCTTAGTAGCTTCAAGTACAATGAAGATGACGTAAGACAAAGTACAGCAATAAGAGAAATTGCGCCTGATACTATACAAAAGAAACTTTCTACAGTTGTTCAGGTAAATAGCGGTGACACTATAGTTTTAGGTGGACTGATAGCCCAATCAAAAGGTAAGGAAAACTCTAAAGTTCCACTACTGGGCGATATTCCAGTGCTTGGACATGCATTTAAAAGCACAAAAGACAACATTAAAACAACAGAGCTTGTGTTCATAATAACGCCAAGAATAGTAGATGTGTCAAATGCCACCCCAATCAATCAATCTCTTAAAGATTTAGGTTTCTCGAGGTCAATATATGAACAATAAATATACTACTCTTAAAAATATATTTATTGATATCGCACAAGAAAATGATTATATAAATTTGGATAAATCCATTATCGCATATAAAAAGATTTTGGATTTATTGCAAAAGCCGGCAAAATTGATTTTATTTTACGGCAAACCCGGTTGTGGAAAAACATTTTTACTAAAAAAAATCGTCAGCGATCTCAAAGATCACGACGATATTTTATTTTTTCCGTACCCATTTTTTAATGAATCAGAATTTGTAAAATCATTATATGAAGGGATTTTTAAAAAAGAGTCTCAAGAAAAAATCGAAACTTATGAGCAGTTTATAAAAATATATGAGGCTAAAGTCGAAGATAGCCAAGAAAAAAACCCAATAATAGTTATTCTTGACGAGTCGCAACTTTATCCTGAAATTTTGCTAGAAAAAATTCGCATAATGTCCGATAGCGGTCTTTTTAAATTTTTATTTGCTACACACGAAAATGTCGATAAGGATGTACTGTCAAGGGATTATTTCAAATCAAGAGTATGGGAAAGTATAGAAATGGGCCCTGTTGACACAGAGGAGATGAAAGTTTATCTAGAAAATAAACTTCAAAATAGCCAATTTTTCTATATATTTTTAAAATTTACCGAAGAGCAATTTAGACTTTTAAATGAATTAAGTCGTGGAAATTTAAGGATGCTAAACAAACTTATGTTTAATATTTTTGAACTCTACGAATATTTTGATGCAAATCAACCAACAATAATAGGCGGTGACAAAATGGTAACTAAAATTTTAGAGATGGCGGCCATCAAATCGGAGCTTATAGATGCTTGAAACATATGAGATATTGGAGTTAGAAAGGCGATGGAGAGCCTACGACAAAAAAAGAAAAGAGTTTAAGTTTTCAGATAAAAAGAACTACATATACGCCATTTCAGCTGTTTTGGCTATATCAGTTTCCGTATCTTCGCTTACTTTTTACTTACTAAAGGACTCACTGGTAAACAATGTTAGTAGCACAACAATTAGTAAAGATATCAAGGAAAGCAATAAAGATACCATCAGACAGTCTGAAAATATTGAACCTGAGCAAAAAATAGATCCAAGCAACAATACTTTGTTAAATTCTGATAATTTTGGCGGAACCGAAAATCTATCAAATACACAAAGCAATAGCGTCGCAAACGAAGATGCCTCAGACAATATCAATACTGAAATTCAACAGCACGGTTGGGTAAATGCAAACGATATACCACAAGATATACAGCCGGCACCGGTAGACAATATGCGTAAAAGCATTGGTGGCAGACAAGTTGCAGTAAAAACACCAACAGAAGAAATGATAAATTTTGATTCTGAAAAGCCTATTGTTGCAAAAGGCATGAGCAGCTCTCAAAATCTAAATAAATTCCAAATTCAATCTTCCGGCTCAGATGTTTCAGTTGATGAACTAACGGCTAAATTTGAAAAGTCAAATAGTTCTGATATTGCAGTGCTGATTGCAAGAAGATACTATGATATCAAAGACTATAAAAATAGTGAAAAATGGGCACTAATAGCAAATGAACTTGATAGCAACAATGAAGAGAGCTGGATAATATTTGCGAAGTCGAAATATAATCTAAAACAAAAAGATGATGCAATAAGCGTTCTTAGGATTTACAATGATAAAGCAAATTCTGCAAATATTGAAGACCTTATGAGACAAATAGAGGACGATACTGCTCTGTAACGAGCGATCGTCCTATCAAATACTAGTGGATATTTAAGGCATTAAGGTAGTAATCTTAGTCTACGTGTTCCCATATATTAAATTAAAAAGGTATTTTTTGTGAAAAAAATTTATGAAATATTTTTAACTGATATTTTAAAAAACAAATTAATAACACAAGCGCAATATTCAAATATAGAGACCGCATTAAGAGAAAAAAAAGATTTTGAATCAATTTTTCACAAAGAAGCGCCAAATTTACAAAATGATTCTATATATGATATACTTGGCGAACTTTACAAAAGACAACGCATTACGATCGACGATATCATAGAAAATTTTGCCGTAAATTTAAAAGATTTTTTAAAATCAGTAGCAACCAAATTTAAGCTTGAGTATACCGATCTAGACAACATTGATATAGATTACAAGCTTTGTGAAAAAGTACCGCTAAATCAATTAAAAGCATACGAAGCACTACCGATAAAAGAAGATGAAATTGCCGTATATGTTGCATTTAAAAATCCTTTTGATATGTCTGGGCAAGATAGGCTTCAGGCCATATTTAATAGGAAACTACTAAAGCCAGTTATCGCAGATCCGTCAAAAATTGACAAATATCTAAGTAAAGTTGAACTAAACGATAGCGTTAAAGGCATAGTAGCAGAGATCAGAAAAGAACTATCCTCAACAACTGTAATAGGCGGTAACGCAAACGAAAATAGCTCAGGTATACTAAAATTGATTGAAGTTATTTTGCGAACTTCGATAGTAAGTCGCGCAAGCGATATACATATTGAAGCTACAGCTACAAACTGTGTCGTGCGAGGCAGAATCGACGGCATGCTAGCTGAGCTTTTTATTTTCGATAAGGACCTTTTCCCACCTCTAGTATCGCGCATGAAGCTACTATCAAATATGGATATAGCCGAGCGTAGAAAACCTCAAGATGGACGTTTCTCAGCTCAAGTAGCCGGCAAAGAGTATGATTTTCGTATTTCAACCTTGCCGATACTACACGGCGAAAGCATAGTTTTGCGTATTTTGGATAAATCAAAAGTTCTAATTAGTCTTGAAAATCTAGGTATGCATCCAAATACTTTTGATAAATTTAATAAAGCAATGAAAGCTCCTTACGGTATTATATTAGTTACCGGACCAACCGGCTCCGGTAAAACAACCACTCTTTACGCTGCATTAAACGATATAAAAAGCGTTGAGACAAAAATAATAACCGTAGAAGATCCGGTAGAGTATCAGCTAAATATGATCCAGCAAGTCCATGTTAATGAAAAAGTAGGACTTACTTTTGCGTCGGCTCTTCGCTCTATTTTAAGACAAGACCCGGATATCATAATGATAGGCGAGATCAGAGACCAGGAAACGCTTCGTATAGCCATTCAGGCCGCACTTACAGGACACTTAGTATTTTCAACGCTTCACACAAACGATGCAATAAGCGCCGTAACAAGAATCGCCGATATGGGGATCGAGCCGTATTTAATTAGCGGCGCATTGGTGGCGATAGAAGCTCAAAGGCTTGTTAGAAAGCTATGTCCAAACTGCAAACAAAAAACAGTTTTACCATCAAATTTACAAGAGCAGTTTAAGGACTTTTTGCCGCAAGACTATCAGTTTTATAAACATGTCGGCTGCGATCAATGCTCGCAAACCGGCTATGTTGGACGAGAAATGATAAGTGAAGTTTTGCCAATAAGCGATAAGATCGCGGCAATGATAGCAAACGGAACCACAAAAGAAGAAATAAAAAAAGTAGCCCTTGAAGAGCATTTTATAGATATGTTTAAGGATGGTGTCATAAGGGCCGCAAGAGGTGTTACAACAATAGATGAAGTATTTAGGGTAGCTAAAGTATGAAATTTTTTGAAGTTGAATATATGGCTAATGGTCGTCGCCAGAAGATGACGTTAAAAGCAAACAACAGAAGCGAAGCGCAGGCTATAGCAAAAAATAAAAATGCTGGCGTAATAGTAAAAGTCGGGGAAACAAAAAGCGTTCCATTAGAAGAACAATTTGCCGATCTAATGAGTAAAGTGTCAACTTTTATCGGCGGTTCTAAAATAAAAATCAATAACCTAATTGCTGCTTTTAGACAGCTAAGCGTTATGACTAATGCCGGAATTTCAATCCATGATAGTATCAAAGAAGTATCTAAATCTACGGAAGACAAGAGACTTAAGGCTATATTTGCAACCTTAAACGACGACCTTAACCAAGGTCAAAGCCTGACCGATGCTATAACCAAATTTAAGGGTGAGCTCGGTGACGTAGTTGTAGCCATGGTGAAACTTGGCGAAAGCACAGGTAATATGTCCGAGTCGCTACATAAACTATCTGAAATTTTACAAGAAGTTTGGGAAAACCAGAGAAAATTTAAAAAAGCCCTCAGGTATCCGATTATAGTAATGTCTGCGATGGCTATAGCTTTTGTCATTTTGATGTTATTTGTCGTTCCTCAGTTTAGAGAAATTTTTGAGCAGCTTGGAGCTAAACTGCCTGTTCCTACGATTATTCTTCTCTCTATTGAGAGCGCATTAAGTAATTACGGCCTATACATATTAGCCGGTTTTATAGCCACAATATATATCATAAAATATTTCTATAGAACAAACCATGATTTTAAATACAAATTTGATAAATTTCTACTAAAAGTCTATTTGATTAATAAAATAATATTCTATTCGACCATGAATAGGTTTAACCTTATTTTTACAGAGCTTGTAAGAGCCGGTATTCCTATCGCCGATGCTCTTGAAACGGCGACTTTAACGGTAGAAAACCAAGATATACACGACAAGCTCGCTACGATCAAGATCGCAGTTTCAAGAGGCGTATCCTTGACGGAAGCCTTTAGGGACACTCAGCTTTACGAGAGCATGCTTATTCAGATGCTAAGCGCCGGTGAAAAAGGCGGTGCGATAGATGCGATGCTTGAAAAGATAACCGATTATTACAAGGCTAAATTTAGCGACCTAGTCGATAACATCTCAAGTTACGTCGAACCGATCATGCTTTTATTTATGGCTGGTATGGTTATACTTTTAGCGCTTGGTATTTTTATGCCTATGTGGGATCTTGGAAATGCCGTCCAAGGGCGACAATAAATAGGAATTTAAGGAAATAAATGCAAAACAGTTTAGTTGAGCGTCAAGTTAGCGCCGATGCATTTTTGGTTTCAAAAACAGACACAAAGGGTAAAATAACCTATTGTAATATCCCGTTTACCCAAATAGTCGGAGCAAAAGGCAATGAGCTTATCGGAAAGCCGCACAATATCGTAAGGCATCCCGATATGCCGCGCATTATTTTTAAAATTTTGTGGGAACACGTGAAAAACAAAAAAGAGGTTTTTGCCTACGTTAAAAACAAAAGCTTTGACGGTTCATTTTACTGGGTATTTGCAAACGTGACGGCTTCGCTTGATCAAAACGGCAACACTATCGGTTATTATTCCGTCAGACGTAAACCAAATCCTAAAGCCTTAGAAATCATTATTCCGCTTTACAAGCAACTACTAGAGGCCGAAAAGAGCGGCGGCATAGAGGCGTCGTCAAGACTGCTTGAAAGTGTTTTAAAAGAAAAAAATAAAAGCTATGATGAGCTGATGAATAATTTACAAAGATTATAGTAGAGAAGATATGTTTTTTAAAAAAGAAAAAGTAAGTTACGACGAAATTTTAAACGTAATCGAGCAAGCCAGAAACGGCTTTTTGGAACCTAGGATTTTAAAAGTCGATCAAAATTCGCAAATCGGTAAAATAGCCATCGGCATAAACGACTTGCTCGATCAAGTCGAAGCCCTGCAAAGAGAGATGAATACTTGCGTAAAATCTGCCGAAAGCGGGATACCTTATAGAAATATTTTCACAGATGGTTTTCGCGGTCTTTTTAGAACCAACGCCATATCCATGAGCGAGGGCGTCGAGGGTATAAAAGCCGGGCAAAAAGGTAAAACCAGAGGCATACTCTCCGAAAAATTTAGCGAGCTTGGCAACGGAAACGACGGTATTTTAGAAGTACAAAACGATCTCAATCAAAGCATTAAAAATTTAACCCAAATTTCAACCATGGCGCAAGATACTTCGGTAAAGGCCAACGAAAGCATGTCGGCCGTAAGTGAACTTAGCCAAAATATGGGCAACCTAGAGCACCTTATCACAGAGTCTACCGAAGCTATTAAAAATTTAACCCACAGAACCGAGGAAATCTCATCGGTCGTAAATTTGATCAAAGATATCGCAGAACAGACAAATTTGCTCGCTCTTAACGCAGCTATAGAAGCGGCGCGCGCCGGCGAGCACGGACGAGGCTTTGCCGTAGTCGCCGATGAAGTGCGAAAGCTTGCCGAAAATACGCAAAAAGCTACAAGCGAAATCGGCATAAATATCCAAACTCTGCAACAACAAACAAACGACCTAAACGACAACTCCAATAAAATCACACAAATAGCGCAAGTAGCAAACGTGAGCGTGTCTAAATTTAGAGATGCTGTGAATGTATTTAGCCAAGGTGCGACGCAAAGTGCAAAAATCTCAAAATACGTCGAAAACAAAACCATCGGCATCATCGGCAAGATCAACCGAGTGACATATCTACAGACCGCATACGGAAACGTTATTAACGAAAGAGGCGATGACGAAAATATGAAAAAACAAACGCAAAATTTAAACGCATGGTACGAGAGCGCAGCGGCATATTTTGCAAATTCAAAAAGCTTCGAGAAGGCAAGCGTCCCGGCAAAACAAATAAGCGATCTAGTAAAAGCTAACCTAGACGACTCAAAAAACGGCTACAACATGAACGATATCCAAAAATTCGTCGATAGATTCGCCAAGGTCAAACAAGCAAGCGGCGAGATATTTAAGATAATAGACGCGACGATAGAAGAAAGCGTAAAGTAACGTTATACGAAATTTGAGCTAAAAACATTTGGCTCAAATTTCGCTCTTTTGCATTACCTTAAACCTAAAATCCATTCTATAAAATTTTGCCAAAACCCATTTTTGAAAGCTTTGCATCGTCAAAAACTCTAGAGCAAATTTGCACCCTCTATAAACACAATTGGCTTCGGCAAAATTTATACTAGGTATCGCAAACTTAGCAAATTTACTCCACGCCAATCACAAGCCGCATGTTGCAAGCTCTCCAAATTTGACCGAAACACAGCAATCATTTGCCGTATCGCTTCAAATTTCACAAAGGGAAATCTACTTAAAGCCAGCCTGCCCTCACCTCAAATTTGACCAAATCCCAAAGCAAATTCGGTCAAATTTAAATGTAAATTTAGCCTAGCAACCTCTTTGCGCACTCGCTTATGCTCTTGCCGTCGCTTCTAGCGCCTATTTTTTCTTTCGCAGCTTTCATTACGGTGCCGATATTTGCGCCCTCGCCTAGTCCGGTGATGATCGCTTTTATCTCGGCCTCCAGCTCGTCTGCGCTTAGTTGCTTTGGCAAATAGCCGTTTATGATATCGATCTCTTTTTGTTCGTTTTGAGCCAGATCATCCCTGCCGCCGTTTTTATACTGTTCGATAGAGTCCATGCGGCGTTTTATCTGGGTTTGCAGGATCGGCAGTACCTTTTCGTCGGTCATTTCGGTGCGTTCATCGACTTCGACTTGTTTGATGACCGAGTTTATGAGCCTTAGCGTGTCGCGGCGAAAGTTATCTTTTTCTTTCATCGCAGTCTTGATGTCCTCTAAAATTTGCTCTCTAATCGTCATTTTTTCTCCTTTAAATTTAAGTAGGCAAATTATAACGAAGCTAAAATTTAAAGCTAATAAAACCGCCTAAATTTGGCTTGCTTAAGAAAAATATAGTTATAATTAGCCATTCATTTTTAAAAGGACTTGCTTGAGAAGCGACAATCTCTTTGCATTTGCGATCTTTATAATTACCGCGTTTGGATTTTTCGTTTGGGGCTATCAGTACATCCCGACTCATCACTTTTTGCTTTTCAGTATCGCTAGTATTTTCGGTATCTTTATGGCGTTTAACATCGGCGGCAACGATGTCGCAAACTCCTTTGGCACGAGCGTAGGCGCCAAGACCGTCACTATAAAGCAAGCCTTAGTCATAGCCGCTATTTTCGAGCTTAGCGGCGCGATATTTGCCGGCGGAGAGGTAACCAAAACCATCCGCGAGGGCATCGTGAGCTTCCCGCAGGAGGGCACGGAGCCGATGCTTTTCGTGCTGATTATGATGTCGGCGCTTTTGAGCTCGGGTATTTGGCTGCTTATCGCGTCTAAAAAGGGTCTACCTATCTCTACGACGCACTCGATCGTAGGCGGTATCGTCGGCGCCGGGCTTACGATGGGCTTTACGACAATGGGCGGAGATAAAGCGCTAGCCATGGTTTCCTGGGGTGAGATAGGCAGGATCGCCGTTAGCTGGGTCATCTCGCCGCTATTAGGAGGCATCCTTTCTTACTTCATTTACGGCTACATAAAATCTAAGATTTTGATCCCGACTCGCAAATTTACCCTAGAGCTAAAGGTACTAAAACGCGAACGTAAAGCCTATAAAGAGCGCTATTTGCAAGAGCTAAAAACAAAACCCGAAAGCGAGCAGATAAGGATACTAAGCAAGATCGCGATCCTTGACGAGGACGACGTCGAAAGCGGCGAACGCAGCGAATACAAGCTCGCCATCAAAGCCATGAAAGAGCGCGAAAAAGAGATCGACACGTCAAAAGCCATGCGCAAACACATCCCTATGGTGGCCGGCATCGGCGCGATCATCATCTCCTCGATGATGCTGTTTAAAGGCCTAGCACACCTAAATCTCGACATCGGATTCATCGGCACGATCTGGATCATCTGCGTCATCGGCATAGTCACCTATCTCGCCACGCTTGCGATGATAAACGTCATGAAAAAAGATAACGCAGAAAAGAGCACGAACCGCATTTTCTCGTGGTTTCAGATATTTACGGCCTCCTCGTTTGCATTCTCTCACGGCGCTAACGACATCGCAAACGCCGTAGGGCCATTTGCCGCGATCCTAGATGTGCTAAAAACAGGTTCCATAAACGCCACCGCTCCGGTGCCGGGCATTGCGATGGTGACGTTTGGCATCTCGCTTGTTGTCGGACTTTGGTTTCTAGGCAAAGAGGTTATAACCACGATCGGCAGCAAACTAGCCGAGATCCTACCGACAACCGGATTTAGCGCAGAGCTAGCCGCTAGTACCATTATCCTGCTAGCTACCAAGCTAGGCATCCCCGTCTCCTCGACGCACATCCTCATCGGTGCGGTGCTTGGTATCGGCATCCTAAACCGCGACGCAAACTGGAAAATGGTCAAACCTATCGTGCTTGCATGGGTCATCACTCTACCGATCGCGGGCGGCTCGGCAGCGCTAATCTATATGCTTCTTAAGACTGTGCTAGGTCTTTAAATTTGACTCTTGCGAGCTACGGGCTCGTCTGATTTGTCGTTTCGTCAAATTTAACGCTCAAAATCTATATGTAGAAAATAGCCGGCAAAACTTGTAAACTAGGCAAAATTTAGCGGTAACTTAAGTAGATTTTAGAAGTCAGAGCTAGCGGCATGAGGTAAACATAAAAGCAAATTTACTCGTTACTTATCAGCGAGAGGTTTCTACAGCCGATCTCATCGCCCATCTCGCAGCCCATTTTATAAAATTTCTTTGCCGCTTCCAAGTCGGCGGTTTTGACCCCTAGCGAAAACTGATGCATACCGCCTAGATTTGAGCAGCTTTGCGCGTGTTCTAGCTGCAAGCACGACTTTTCGTACAGTCTACGCGCCGCGGCAAAATCATGCTCCGTGCCGCGTCCGAGGCGATAGAAGTTAGCCTCATTATAGCAACCGTATTTGTTTCCGAGCTTACAAGACTTCGCAAATATCGTCAAGATCTCTCGCTCCTCTTTGCTTTTTAACTTTTGGTGTAGCGAGCCTAGATTTGAGCAAGCGATACCCTCGTTATCGTCGCAGGCCTTTTGATAGCAGAGTTTTGCGCGCTCGTAGTCTTTGTCGTTTTCAAATTTCACGCCCGTGTTGTTGCATTCTTTTGGGGTTTTATCGTCGCAGATGTGCTTTATTTCGGCATTTGTGATAGGCATTGGGGTGCCAGGGTTTGCCTTTTTTTGTGCGGCACAACCGCTAGCAAACGCCGCAACCAGCGTAAAGATGATAACGTGCGAGATAGCTTGAAAAATAGCGCGTTTCAAAATTTAGCCTTAAGAAAAATTTGCCTTAATCTTACCTTACGTTCGCAAAAATAATGCTTAAAATAAACTTTAAAAACTCAATTACAATCAAACATAGCCGAGTTTGTAACAAATTTATTGCTCATTAAAAGAACATTTCTAGCACGTTAAGACAAATTTACGCTTAATTTTACATCTAAATTTGGCGCCTATCGTCATTCGTAAATTTACAAATTTAATACCGACAAAAAGCGCCAAATTTATAGATCAGATTGCCGCGCTCGTAAATCAAGTCGCATGGCAAAATCCAAAAATCACTTAGAAACTATACGTAAAGCCTAGATTAAACGTTCTCGGGTCGCCGTAGACCATCTTGTTGTTTCCGATGCCCTCGAAGTATTTTTTATTAAACACGTTGTCGATATTTAGCTGGATGTCGAAATTTTTGCTTATCTTGTAGCCAAACATCAAATTTGCCAACGTGTAGGCCTTTTGCGTAATTTCGTTTGCGCCGCTACCGACGTAAATTTTACTTTTATACTGCACTCCCGCGCCCGCTCTAAAGTCCGCTATAGAGTATTTGGTAAAGAGATTTGCCGTAGTGCGCGAGCTTTCGGTGTCAAATTTCTTGCCGTCTGCGTCCTTGGCGTTAAAGTGAGTAAGCCCAAGACCCAGGCTTAAGTTTTGATTTATCTCGCCGTTTACGTCCACCTCAAAGCCCTTGCTCGTCACGCCTTTTTTAGCTTCGTACGCATCGGTCGTAGTGCCTGGGATCTTTTGTCCGGTTTTTGCGCCTAGCTTATCTTGAACGACCTTAAATACGCCAAATGAAGCCGAAAGCGCGCCGTCAAAATAATCCCCCTTTATACCGAGCTCATAGTCTTTGCCTTGGATAGGATCTAGATATTTGCCCTCTATATCTTTTACGGTTTGAGGCTTAAAGATACTCGTGTAGCTAGCATAAAGAGTGTGATTTTCGCCGATATCGTACGTTATGCCTAGATACGGCGTGATTTCTTGAGTGAAATTTCTATTTCCGTTGCCGCCTGTTATGCGGTACTTATAGTAGCTCATCTGGCTCCTAGCAAAAACTTTAACTCGTCCGTGATAGAAAATTTATTAGCCAAATATACGGCCTTTTGCACAGTTTTATCGGCATTGTTTTGATCGGCGTAAGGTAGCTTTGGGTCGTCTAGGTGCAGGTTTTTAAAGTCTATCCTAGTGCGCGCCGCATAGGCTAGGCCCGCCGGAGTCGTGCGGCTATTCCAGTAGCTACTGACGTTGTCGGAGCTTTTTTTATAGTTGTTATACATAGCCCCGAAAACCGCCTCGTGAGGCAAGCCAAACGCTTCGTACGGCAGGTTTACGTAAGCGTCTACGTTATGGATATTTTCTTCGCGTTTATTTGCATAGACGCTAAGTCCGCTAACATCGCCCGTACCGTCTAAATTTACCTTACCGCCGTAGTATAGTAGATTTGAGTCCGTATTTGCTCGGCGGAAGGAGTAGGAGAGATTTAGGCTGGCTTCGTTTTCAAAATAGTGCCTAAAATCGGCATAAATGTCAAAAGTCTTGATATCCCACCTAGTCCAAGGCTGCGAGAAAATTTCGTTTTTACCAAACTCGCGCCTAACGTCGTTTTTGTAAAACGCGGGCATTCCTCCCCAGCGTACGCCGTGACGCTTTAGCTCCTGATAAAACGCGCCCAGGCTAAGCCACGAACTATCCATGATATCAGCATCCACTACGCCGTAGATAGCGGTATTTTTACGGTTATAGTAGTCCATATACGAGCGAGACTTCTCGTGCATAAAAGACGCTCTAGCCCGCACGCTGCCGTCAGCAGTCACCGGAGTCTGCACGTCGCCAGATACGCCGTATCTATCGTAAGAGCCCGCGCTTAGTTTAAAATTTCCCGTCAATTCTTTTGAATTTGCTCTTTTTCGGATGAAATTTAAGCTAGCCGCCGGATTGCCGGCACCCGCTAGCAGGCCGTTTGCGCCCTTTACGACTTCGACGCGCTCATAGGGCAACATGCTCATATCGTTTGCGCCTAGGCTAAATCCGCCGAAGCTAGGCATCGAATCAAGCAAATAATAATCTATCTTAAAGCCTCTTGCCGTAGGATATACGCGCTCGTCCCACTTGCTAAGCGTGACGCCGGGGATATTTCGCAAAAGCACCTGATAGTCGTTGATATTTTGATCCTTTAGCCTAGCCTCGGTGATGACGGTTAGCGACTGAGGCGTTTGGCGCGAAGTGAGGTCTAGCCTCGTGGTACTTTTTACAAGCTCTTTGGCGTTGTATTTGACGTCGTCGCGCCTTTGTTCGCTAGTTACCTCGACGGCCTGAAGCGTCTCTTTGCCCGCTGCGTTCTCGCCGTTTTGGGCGGCTAAAATTTGAACGGACGCGAGCAAATTTATAGCCGCAACCGAAAACAAAATTTTATTTTTCATCTTTTTCTCCTTTTAAAATTTGATCTTTTTATCCATAAATAAATGCCCGAAACGCTAAGCGCTAACGGTGCCAAGCCGCATAAAAACCAGAAAAACTTAGTCGCGGCGTTATAGTCGCCGTAGTGAGCTCGCCTAAACGTCGATAAAAATTTATCCGTTTTGCTTGCTAGCTCGATATCTTTTACATCGATTAAATTTGCGCTATTTTTATCGTAAGAAACGGTGCTTGAGTACTGGCTATGAAGGAAACCTTGACTCGGTTTTTGCCCGTAAAGCGTGATATTTGCGCCATCATAAAACGGAAAACTAACGTAATGCGTCTCAAATCCGGGCATATCCGAGGCCGCTCTTTGCACGAGAGTGTCGATAGAGATATTTTTATCGTAAATTTGCGGACCGATTACGAATTTAGAATTATCAAAGGGCGGCATAAACATAAACCTAAGCTCCCACCAAGCCCCGCTAAGCGCGACTGCAAAGATAACAGGCGTAGAAAAAACGCCGATAAATTTGTGCGAATCGCTCATAAAAACCACCATTCTCGCAAACCGAAGACGCAGCAAATTCGCCCAAAAGTTCCGGTAAACGATAAAGCCGCTGATCGAAACAATAAAAGCAAAAATCGCCGTCAGACCAAGCAAAATTTGACCGCTTTTTTCAAGAAGCAAATTTTCGTGAAGCTCGGTTATAACGCCGATAAATCCGCTATCGTGCGGCACGAGGTCACTTTTTATCTCTCCGCTAAAAGCGTCCAGATACACGCACGCCCACTCTTTTTCACCCACTCCGTGCTTTAACAGCCAAATTTTGTCCGTTTTTTTGGGGTCTACGTCGATATTCCAGCCTACGATCTCGTGATGCGGATACTCTTTTTCTATTTTTTCTCTTAGCTCGTCAAATTTTAATCTACTTTTTTGCTCGTTTTCATCGCTATTTTTTGCAACGTATATGGCGCCTGGCATTAATAAATTATTTATCTCGTCTTTATAAACCAAAACCGAGCCTGTAAAACAAGCGACGACTAAAGGAATGCAAAATATCAGCGAAGCGTAAGTGTGAATCTTGTACATAATCTTTTTGTCAAGTATTTTCACGTTAAAAATTTGCCCTTTTAAAATTTACTTTAAATCGGCGCGGATTCTAGCATTTTAAAAATTAATAATTTCTAAAACCATTATCAAAAATATGGCTAGCAATTAGTAGGAAAAAATACTTTGCGATAAAATTTTATCAAGCAAATTTAACCGGTAAATTTGATCGTCCGTCAGACAAACAAAGCGCCGAATTTCGCTCGTAAAATTATGCCAATTAAAAGCTCGGCAAAATCGGCCGAGTAAAGTTGGCGAAGAAGGTTAAATTAGGCCGTAGGCAAAAGCGATTTTGACGCTTTAAATTTGAGTAAATTTTAAAAATCCAAAAACCAAGCAAAATCAGCCTAGGCGCAATTTGGCTGAGCCGTTAAATTTAAGCGCGAATTTGACTCAGGCCCAGCCGAAAGCAAGCTCAAATTTGAGCCCTAGATTTCATCTCTTTTGTAAATTTTACTCACAAATTTATCTATCTTATACACCGCGCCAAAGAGCGCAGGCACTACTAGCAGCGTTAGTAGCGTCGAGCTAATAAGCCCTGAAATGATCGAGATCGCCATCGGGGAGTTGCCCTCGTATCCGGCACCTCTGCTAAGCGCAAGCGGCAGCATCGCAAATATCATCGCAAAAGTAGTCATCAGTATCGCTCGCAGTCTTTTAACTCCCGCGCGCACGATGGCTTCGTTTAGCGGCGTACCCTCGTTTGCGTATCGGTTGGCAAAATCCACGACCAAAATCGCGTTTTTACCAACCATGCCAAAAAGCAAGATCGCGCCGACCATGACGAACAGGCTAAAGGAGTTACCGCTAAGATACAGCCCGACCGCCACGCCGCCAAAGGCAAGTGGCATCGAGATCATGATGATGAGCGGCAAAATAAAACTCTCGTAAAGAGCGGCTAGGATCATATAGATGAGCACGACGCTAAGGCTGATCGTAAAGACGAAGGCCGCATTCGTGTCGTTCATCATCTCGATAAAGCCCGTCATCACGTAGTCGTAGCCCTTAGGCAAAATTTTACCGATATTTTCGTCGATACCTTTTTGCACGGCGCCCAGCGGGACGTTATCGACGTTTGCCACAATCCTGATCTGGCGCTGTTTGTTAAAGCGGTTTATCACGGAAAAGGTCTTATTCGTCTTAAACTCCGCCACCGCGCTTAGGCTTATACTCTCGCCGTGGGCGTTTTTGATCTTTAGTTTTTGCAGTGCCTGCGCGTCCTTGCGGTACTCGTCGTCAAATCTCAGTATCATATCGTACTGCGCGTCGCCATTATCAAAGCTACCAAGCCTATTTTGCCCAAAGGACGCATATATCACCTGCGCGACCGCGCTAGGATCGACGCTTAGACGCTTGGCTTTGTCTTTATTTACGCTGATTTGCAACTCGTTTATCTTATCCTCGTTATCGCTGCCAACATCCGTCATGCCCTCTATCGCGCGCACCATGGCGATGGCTTTTGGCAGGATTTCGTCTAGCTTTTCTAGGCTATCGCCCGTGATCGTTAGCTGTACAGGCTCACTGTCGCTGCCCGTATCGACGTATGGTATCTGCAGAACCTTGACCGAGAGATCGTCAAATTTAAGCTTTTTTCTATACTCGTCCATTATCTGCGTTTGGCGCTCTTTTCGCGACTCAAAGCCCTTTAAGCGGACGTAAATTTTAGCCTTATACGCGTCCTTTGAGTCTGTGTAACCAGCGATCATATACGAGTACTCGACGCGCGGATCGCTATCTACCTCGCGCACGACCTCGCTAGCTCTAGCGCTCATAGCCTCGACCGAGATACCTGGGCTTGCTTTTAAAAATATCTCAAACTGCCCCTCGTCCTCGACGGGCAAAAAGTCCATACCAACCTTGCCAGCCAGGCTCATACAAAGAGCCAGTACGCCAAAAGTAAGGATAACAAACACGGTTTTAAACCTCAAAATAAGCTTCAAAAGTCGCTCGTAACCGCTCTCAAGCGCCTCAAATATAGGCTCAGTCACGCGGTAAAATTTACTCTCGCCCTCGCTCAAAAACCTTGCCGCCAGGCTAGGTATCAGCATAATGCAAACCAAAAACGACACCACGATACCGCCGCTCACGCTCATGCCAAAGGAGTTAAAATACTGCCCGACGATGCCCTCCATAAAGGCAATCGGCACAAACACGCAAAGCAGCACCGCGCTAATGCTAAGCACGCTAAAGGCGATCTCGCGCACGCCCTCAAAGCTCGCTTTTAGCGGATTGCTCTCGCCTTCTTGCATCTTTTTGGAGATATTTTCTACGACCACGATCGCATCGTCGATAAATATACCGATACCAAGCGTGAGAGCCAGCAGCGTGAGGCGGTTTAGATCAAAGCCCAAAACGTCGATGATAAAAAACGTCCCCACGATACTAGCAGGTATCGCGAGCGCGGCGATGATAGTCGCGCTAAAGCTTCGCAAAAAGAAAAAGACGATGACGACCGTGAGCGCGACGCCTAGCATCATGTCAAATTTGACCTGATTTATGTGCTTTAGGATACTCTCGCTCTTTTCATAAACCCACTCTACTTCGTAGTTCTCGCCTAGTCTTACCGCTAGATCGTCCGTTTTAGCTTTGAGCGCGTCTATCGTCTCAATCGTGTTTGCGCCGCTTACTTTTATAGCGTCAAGCAGCACTCCGCGCTTGCCGTTATACATCGCAACGGCGTCGGTATCGTGATGAGATAGCTCTATGCGCGCGACGTCTTTTAAAAATACGTCCTTTTGCAGACGGATATCCTCCAGCTCCTGCACGCTTTTGGCGTCGAATTCGCTCTTTAAAAATATCTCAAACTCGCTGTTTTCGAGCTTCCCTAAAGGTGCTTTTAAATTTTGTGATTTGATTATATTTATGACCGAGGCCGCGGTTAGGGCGTATTTATCGAGTTTAAACGGATCAAGGTAAATTTTAATCTCAGGCTCCAAAAAGCCCTTGTCATCGACCTTACCAACGCCTTTTACGCGCTGTAAAAACGGTTTTGCTTCGTCTTTTACCGTTTGCATGAGCGCGGTTAAATTTTCATCCTTGCGGCTAACGAAAAAGCTCGCCACCTTGCCGCTGTCGCTGTTGATTTTCTCTATCTCGGGCTGGACGTCCAGCTTTGCCTTTGCGACCTTGTCGCGCACGTCGTTTGCGGCGACGTCGATGTTTTTCTTGAGATTAAACTCGATCAAAACGATGCTGAGGTTGTTAAACGTATACGACCTGATCTTTTTGATACCGTCTATCGTAGAGACCTCGTCCTCGATCTTTTTAGTGACCCTGCTCTCGATGAGGCTCATGTCGCCGGGAGCATAGGTCGTGATCTTAATCAGCGGGATGACGACCTCGGGAAAGAGATTTACCGGCATCCTAAGAAGCGACATCGCCCCGAAAAATACGAGCGCGACGAAAAACATCAGCGTCGTAATCGGACGATTTATGGCTAGTTTATACATTTTGCGCCTTCGCCAAAACTGCCTTTTGCGTCAAATTTACCCGTCCGCCCTGCCCTGCATAAAGCGTTTGGCGATTAGCGGCGAGCAAAATTTGCGCCCCGTCAAATTCGGGATTTAAATTTACGCCGCCTTGTTTATACGACAAATTTGACACGCCCATCAAATTTGCATTTTTCGCAGCGGCGTCAAATTTAACGTTGCGCGCCGAATTTGAGCTCAAATTTACCTCGCTTTTCGTTTGCGATGTTAAATTTAAAAACCGCGCCGCGCCGAAACTAGTTTTTTCTGCATCAAATTTCGCACCCGCAAGTCCGCCGTTTTTAAAGCCGTCAATTTTAAGCCCAAATGTTTTATTTGCGTCCTCTTTTTTAGGCTCGGCGGCCTTTTTATCGCTCGTTGCGTCCCCGTCCTGCGCGCTAGAGACGATATATCCCTCGCCAAAAAGCCCAGGCGTCAAATTTCGCGCCTGCACTTCGGCGTAAATTTTGCCGTTTTTCGTGTCGATAGTCGGGTAGATGAGGCTGATTTTACCGTGCCTCTCCTCGCTTTGGCCGTCTAGTTTATAGATAAATTCGCTACCGATTTTTACGCGGTCTTTAAATTTTTCATCAAAGCTAAGCTTAAGCTTGACGTCTGGATACGAAAATATAGACATCAGCTTTTGTGCTACGCCGCCCACGCCCTCGCCGACCTCGATGCTCTTGCCAGATATCGTCCCGTCAAAAGGCGCGAGTAGCCGCGTGTCTTCGAGCCGCTTTTGCGCCAAATTTAGCGCCAACCGTGCTCTGTTTTCGGCTAGCGCGGCGTTTTTAAAATCAAATTCCGCATTTTCAAAAGCCTGCTTCGAGCTCACGCTTTGAACGAGCTTAAATTTATCCAGCACGCTTTTTGCGTGAGCTTTTGCCGTCTGCGCGCTCTCTAGGTCGTTTTGTGCGAGCTTTACGGCTAGCTTTTCGCTCTCGTTTTCAAGCTCTAGCAGCACGTCGCCACGCTTTACCGCGGAACCTATTTCTACGTTTACGCTCTTTACGATACCGACGGCCTTTAGCGCGAGCTGCGCATCTTTTGCCGCTGCGACGTCAAAGCTCGCGTAAATTTTATCCTGTGCACAAAGCGCAACCGCCGCGCTCAGTAAAAAAAGTAAAATTTTATTCATTTGCGCTCCGTTTTTTCGATATTTTCGGCGATCTTGCCGCCGCGTTCATACAGATACTCCGCCTTTTTGATCTCAAATTTACTCTTGCTTAGCTCCAGCGCGCTGCCTGCGCTAAAGCTCTGCGCGGTCGCGTTTAAAAACTCGACGTATCCAAGCAGCCCGGCTTCATACTTTTTACTAACGGCATTTAGCGAGGTTTGCGCCGAGTTTAGCGCGCTTTCGCCCGCAGCTATCTTTTGTTTGAGCGTCTTTAGGTCGTTTTTGATATTTGCTAAATTTAGCTCGTTTTGCAAGCGCTTTTGATCCAGATTTAGCTTCGCTTGTAGCGCGCTTATGCGTTTTATCTCGCGCCGCTTTTTGTTCGCGCCAAAATCAAACGCCTTCCAGCTAAAGCCCAAAATCAGCTCGTTGGTATTTAAATTTGGCTTAAAAAAGTCGTCAAAATACGGCTCCAGCACGCTTCTATACTGCGCCGGTAGCAAATTTCTATCGTAGTGAGTGCGCATAAAGGTGTAGGTATTTTTGATGAAAATTTGCGGGTTCGTCTCGGACGCGGTTATCTTTTCATCCTCCAAGGCCGCAGCGAAATTTAGCCTAAGCGCCTCAAGCTCTGGCTTTGCGCTTTTTTGCGGCGCGGAGTTTTCATCGTCCAAAAAAGCGATCCTAGAGCCCGCCACAGGCTTTATATCTCTGCCCGTTAGCGCATAAATTTGATTTTTTATCTCGTTTTGATTTTGCGTGATTTCGAGGCGTTCGGCTAGCGCCATGGCGTATCTAGCGTTTATAGCTTCATACTCGCTCTCGTCGCTAAGCCCCGCGCGGTAGTATTTTTCCAGCCTATTTAGAGCGTTTTTTAGGTAGTTTATCTCGCCTTCTTTTGCGGTCGCGAGCTCGCCCAGCGACAAAAAGCTAAAATAAAGCTTGGTCGCGTTAAATGCAAGCAGGTTTTGATAATCCTCGTTCTTTAAAATTTCAGCCGCGCTAAGGTGCGAAAGCGAGCTTAGCAGGGCTTCGCGCTTGCCACCGTCATAAACCGCAAGCTCCAAAATCGCCCTTGCCGTGGCGGCTCTTTGCGGGCGCAGGACGTTTATATCGCCGCTTAAAAAGCTGTATCCACCGTCGATCGTGAGACTTGGCATATATGCACTTTTTACGGCATCTTTTTGCAGCTGAGCTTTTTGCGGTTCGTAGTTTGAAATTTGAGCTAAATTTGAGCTCTGCGCGGCCAAAATCAGCTCGTGTAAATTCCCTTCAAATTTAACCTCCGAACCGCCTAAAAAAACGCAAAAACTCAAAAATATATAAATTTTTTTCATCTAAACCCTTCCCTATTGGCCCTAGGCGGCGCGGGCTAAATTTGAGCTGATTTGCGCCGTCTGAAGTCTGGCGCCGTAAGTAAAATAAAATGAAAATTTAAGCGGCGCGCGGAGCTTTTTTAAGATTATAGCGACAAAAAACCTAATGAAAGCTTTTAACGAGGTTCATGACGAGCAAATTCCACCCGTCGACGAGTACGAAAATAAGTAGCTTAAACGGCAGTGAAATCATCGTCGGCGGCAGCATCATCATACCCATCGCCATAAGCACGGAGCTAACGACCATATCGATGACCAAAAACGGCAGATAGAGCAAAAACGCTATCTCAAATGCCGTTTTCATCTCGCTGATCATAAACGCGCTCATCACGACCGTGAGCGGGATATCGTCTAAACTTTGCGGATTTGGCATGTTTCTGATGCGTAAAAACAGCGCCAGATCCTTTTCGCGCGTATTTTTTATCATAAACTCGCGAAATGGCTTTACGCCGCGCTCAAAGGCCTCTTGATAGCCGATTTGCTCGCTTAGATAGGGCTTCACACCCGCTTCATAGGCTTGCTTGCCCACAGGCTCCATGATAAAAAACGTAAGCACCATCGCAAGGCTAATAAGCACCGTAGATGGCGGCATCTGCTGCGTACCCATCGCCTGTCGCAAAAACGAAAAAACGATAATGAGCCGCAAAAAGCTCGTCATCATAAAAACGAGCGAAGGAGCGAGCGTAAGGACTGTGAGGACTAGTAGGACGTTTAGCGAGCTAACTAGCTGCATTGGCGTAGTGGGCGCGCTTAGGCTGAGATTTACGGTCGGGATCGTTACATTATCCTCGCCGATCGCGACCGCCGCAAATATAAAAAACAGCAAAAACGTCAGTTTTTTCAAATTTACTCCTGCGCATCCAGTATGCTTTTTTGCGTTTTGGCTTTGTCGTCTAAATTTAACGAAACGAAGTGAATCTCAACCCTGCGGTTTTTCTCCCTACCCTGCTCGGTGAAATTCGTCGCAAATGGCTCAAATTCGGCCTTTGCTGATGCGGTTAGCTTTTTAGGATCGACTCCGTCTTTGATGAGTTCGCTAACTACGCTGATGGCGCGAGCCGATGATAGCTGCCAGTTGTCTCTAAACTCAGCAGATCCGGGCTGCTCGCTGTCGGTGTGCCCGATCACGTTTGCTACGACGTCTGGCGGCAGCTTTGCTATCACCATCGCGATACGTTTTAAAAACAGCAACGCATCGTCGTTTTGCAGCTGGGCGCTATCTTTTGCAAAGAGTAAATTTGCCGGCAGCCTGATCACAAAGCCGCTCTCACTCTCCTCAAATGTAACCTCCGGCGAGCCGCTAGCGTGCAAAAGCTCATTAATAGAGCGCAGGGTTTGCTCGAAATTCGACTTTACGCCCGTGCGCTCTTTGTTTGAGGTGGCATGGTCGTCTTGGTTTTGCTCAGCACTGACGTCGGGTTTCGCGCCGCCCTCAAGCACGCCCAAAGCCCCACTTAGCGAGCCGATCGCGGCTTCTAGCTTCTTTGCGTCCATCGTACTCATAGAAAGAAGCAGTACGAAAAAGCAAAGCAACAGCGACATCAAGTCGCCAAACGCCGCGAGCCACTCGGGTAAGCATTTGGGGCAGTCGCCCGGATCGATTAACTTTTTAGCCATTTTTTCTACTTATCAAACTGACTGACGCGGTCTTTAGGCGGTAAAAACGATAGTAGCTTCATCTCGAGCGTCCTAGGGTTGTCGCCCGCCTGGATCGCCATTATGCCCTCTAGCATCAGCACCTTTGCCGTGCCTTCGTCCTTATCGCGGATGCTCAGGATGTTTGCCACGGGCGAGCCTAGGATGTTTCCTATCATCGCGCCGTAAAGCGTCGTGATGAGCGCAACCGCCATCGAAGGACCGATAGCTGAGGGATCGGACATGTTCATGAGCATCGCAACCAGGCCGATGAGCGTACCGATCATACCCATAGAGCCCGCAAAGCCCGCGATTTGCTCAAAAATTTTGATATTATCGCCGTGTCTGGAGCTAGCCTGCTCCATATCTATCTCAAGTAGAGTTCTGATGGCGTCCGGTTCGTTGCCGTCAACCGCCATAGATAGACCCTTTTTTAGAAACGGATCGGTTTCGTTATTTGCATCGCTCTCAAGCGCCAAGATACCGTCGCGGCGGGCTTTAGTGGAGTATTCGACCATTTTTTTTACGATTTCTGGGAGATTATAGGTTTTTGGTTTTACCGCGATGCCGTAAAACGTGCCTAGTTTTTTTATCTGCTCCATCTTAAAGCCGATCATCAGCGCGCAAATCGTACCGCCAAAAACGATCAAAACAGAGGGAATATCGATGTAAGCTCCGATTCCGACGCCCATCTGCATGGAACCTAGCAAAAGCACCATAATAACTATCCAACCGACGAGGCTACCTAAATCCATCTTGCAACTTTCTATAATTGTAAATTTGGTTTGTATTTTAGTTTTTTTTAGTTGAAAATACAGTTAAATTTAGGTTAGCTTTTTGCAAAAGCCGTTCCAAAGCGGCGTAAAATTTTTTAAATTTTGCGTTTTTGTCAAAATTTGATTTAAAAAATGAAGTGCAATTTTAAACGAGAGTAAAAGACGGTATCCTGCGGCGAGCGTAAATTTCGGCAAATTTATCGCTCGCTCGCACGCGTAAAGGGCAAATTTAACTAGGCCTTTTTCGGCTTAAACGCCCTTTTTGCCGTCATATAAAAGCCGCTAAAGATAAAAAGCGCCATCAAAAGCGAAACGACCGACCACAAAATTTTACCCGCAAGCCCGAAAAAATATCCCGTATGTAGCTGATAGTTCGTGCTCTTTACCATGCCTACGGTTATGCCATCGGTTTGCTTTTGCTCAGCCATCTTGCCCTCTTTTACGTTTATGGCGGTCATTTTCGGACGAGCGGTGTTTGGCGCGTCCGGCTCGTAGTATCTGACGTTTATCTTATCTCCGGCCGCGAGCATCAGGCTAAATTCTTTATATTCTATGCCGCTTGATCTGAATATCTCATAAGCCCTCTGCACATCGCTAAATTTATACTCGGCGCTCTTTTTGCCTTCTGCTTTTGCGGGTGCGCCCTCTTTGCGCTCGGCCTCTTTAGGCAAATTTTGCTCGCTAACGAAAAGCTCCATCACCGCGCTGTTATACCAGCGATACGACCACATGAGCCCCGTTAGGCAGATGATGAGATAAATCACCGCGCTTAGGACGCCTAAGCTCGTGTGCAGGTTGTGAAAAAGGGCGTATTTTTTGAGCTTAAAATTTGGCTTCACCGCCTCGGCAAATTTGCGTTTTAGTCTCGGGAAATGTAGCCAAACGCCGCTTATCACGAGCACTATCATCGCGACCGTACTAGCGCCCACGATCTGCTTGCCCACTTCGCCCGCGGCTTTGTTGCCCGTTAGCGCAAGGCACAAATTTCGGTGCAGCGACATCGCCACGCGCACGAAGGCGACACCGTAGTCCTTGCCGATGATCTGCGCGGTATATGGATCGACCAGATAGGCATCGCTATTGCTAGCATAAATTTTGATCGCTTCGTTTTCGCTTTTGGGTAGCACGAGCCTTGCTGGCTGCTTAACGCCCGTTTGCTCGCTAAAGCTTTGCAAGATTTTCTCAACGCTTAGCATTTCGCCCGTTTTTTCGACCTTGGCAGCGTTTAAATTTATGATCTCTTCAAGCTCGTGCTGATACGATAAAATCGCTCCCGTAACGCCGATAACAAGCAGCGGAATAGCAAAAATAATCGATAAAATCAGGTGGAGATTAAACAAAAACTGATTTCTTCTCAAGGCCTTTTTTAAAAACGAAAGCAAGCAGCATCCTTTAAAATTGATTTTGATTATATTCAAAGGCCGTGATTATATAAATTAATGCTTAAGAAATTGTTAAGTCCAAAAAGCATTAATCGCGCATTTAGCAAATTTGAGATAAAATCGCTCAAATTTAAACAAGGAAAAAAGATGAGCGATATCGGCGTAGTGGTGCTTGCCGCGGGGCTTGGCACGAGGATGAAATCAACTAAACCAAAGGTGCTTTTCGAGCTTTGCGGAGAGCCGATGATTATCCATATTTTGCGCAAGGCTTACGAGATCAGTAGCGACGTGAGCGTAGTTTTGAGCTATCAAAAAGAACTCGTCGAAACCAAAATCAAAGAAATTTTCCCTCAAACTAAAATTTACGAACAAAATTTAAAAGAGTTTCCTGGCACTGCGGGCGCGCTAAAAAATATCCCGTTAAATAGCGAAAAAACGCTTATTTTGTGCGGAGATATGCCGCTTATCAAAACCAACGACCTAATCCGCCTAAGCGCGGGTAATGCGGACATCGCTCTTAGCGTTTTTGAGGCGGCAGACCCGTACGGATACGGCCGCGTGATCATAAATAACGGCAAAGTCGAGGCCATCGTCGAGCAAAAAGACGCGACCGAAACGCAAAAAATGATAAAAAGCGCAAACGCCGGCTGCTACTGCTTTAAAAGCGAAGTTTTGCGCGAGATTTTGCCTCTCATCGGCAACGAAAACTCGCAGAAAGAATTCTACCTAACCGACGCGATAAAAATCGCAAACGAGCGCGGCCTAAAATGCTGGGCTATCAACGTCGAAGAGCAAAATTTCATGGGTATAAACGATAAATTTCAGCTAAGCATCGCCGAAAATTTGATGCAGTACGAAATAAAGAAAAATTTGATGAAAAGCGGCGTACTCATGCGGCTACCAAACAGCGTCTATATCGACTCTAGAGCCAAATTTGAAGGCGAATGCGTCATCGAAGAAAACGTAAGCGTCATCGGAGAGTGCGTCATCAAAAACTCCGTCATCAAAAGCGGCTCGGTCGTAGAAAACTCCGTCATCGAAGACTCCGACGTCGGCCCGCTCGCGCACATACGCCCAAAATGCGAGATCAAAAACACCCACATAGGAAACTTCGTCGAGCTTAAAGCAGCGAGGCTTGACGGCGTCAAAGCAGGTCACCTGAGCTATCTGGGCGACTGCGAGATCGGTAGCGGCACAAACGTCGGCTGCGGCACGATCACGTGCAACTACGACGGCAAAGCCAAGCACAAAACGATAATCGGCAAAAACGTCTTTATCGGCTCGGACACCCAGCTAGTAGCCCCCGTAAAAGTCGGCGACGACGTGCTAATCGCCGCGGGAAGCACCGTAACTAGCGACGTACCAAGCGGCGCGCTAGCCATCAGCCGCACGAAACAGGTAAATAAAGAAGGGTTTTTTTATAAATTTTTTAACGACGCGAAAAGCGACGAAAATGCTAAAAAATAAAAAAATTTTGCTCGCGGTTTGCGGCAGTATCGCGTTTTACAAGGCTTATGAGATCTTATCCTCGCTAAAAAAAGAGGGTGCGGACGTGCGAGTTATGCTTAGCGAAGGAGCGCTCAAATTTTGCTCGGAAGCGGGCTTTGAGGCGCTGTGCGAGCATAAAATTTTAACCTCGCGCACGGAAAACTGGCAGGACGGACTAAACCACATCGCCTACGCCAAAACCGATCTCATCTTGATCGCGCCTGCTAGTGTAAATACGATAAACAAGCTTGCTAGCGGCATTTGCGATAACGTCTTTATGCAGACTCTGATCGCGAGCCCCGCTCCCCTACTCATCGCACCCGCAGCCAACGACAAAATGATAAATCACTTCGCCACGCGCAAAAATTTCGAGTTTTTAGCCGCAAACGGCGCGAGATTTATCGAACCGGTAGAAAAAACCCTAGCCTGCGGCGATACGGGTAAAGGCGCGCTAGCCGATCTTTCTACGATCATCTACGAAACCAAAAGGATGCTAACGGAGCCAAAATTTAAAGGGCAAAAAGTGATCGTCACTGGCGGTGCAACGAGCGAAAAGATCGATGATGTAAGAGCCGTGACGAATCTATCCAGCGGCAAGATGTCGCGGGCGATTGCCGACGCATTTTACTACGCGGGTGCGGACGTGACGCTGTTAGCTAGCTTTGAGACGGCAAACGCACCTTATAAAACGCTAAAATTTCAAAGCTCGGCGGAGCTAAAAGAGCTACTGCATGCAAATTTGGCGGACGCAAATTTGCTCGCGATGGCGGCTGCGGTTAGCGATTACGCTCCAAAAACCAAATTTGAAGGCAAGCTAAAAAAGCAAAATTTAGGCGAAATTTGGACGCTGGAGCTCACTCAAAACGATGATGTTTTGGGCTCTTTGGAGGATTTTAAAAACGTAAAAAAAATCGGCTTTAAAATGGAAACGGACGGCGCAAACGCCATGCAAAACGCAAAAAATATGCTTGAGAAAAAGAGCCTTGACGCCGTTTGCCTAAATGTGCTGGGCGGCGATATAAATTTTGGATCTGATAGCACGCAAATAACCTTTATCACGCGACGCGACGCGCAAAATATCGCGCTAACGTCCAAAGAGGACGCGACGCGCCAAATCGTAAATTTAGCAAGCAAGCTATGATAAATCCCGTCTCACGAGTGCAAAAAATCGCAAGCGGCGGCGCCGGCACGGCTCTAAACGCGAGCCTGCCCATCAGCATCAAAGTCGCCGAAAAGACGGGCTACAATCGCTACAATCTCAAAATGGGCAACAAAATCCTAAGCACGAAAAGCATGAAAAGCCTCGACGTGGACGGCGAATACTGGGGCGAGATCGCAAGCGGCACCGAAAATATCGTGATAAGAAATCTCTTTAAAAAGCCAAATTTAGCCTACGCCGCGCCTGAGGGACTCGCGCTGATAGAAAGGCTGATAAGCGAGCCCGATCTAAACTGGTTTTATGAATATATATTTAACGGACTTAGCGCGGCAGACTCGCGGGAATCTTTTGAAAATCTAGCTCAAATGCTACTTGCGCTACAAAAAAATATCATTAATATTTCGTTTGTTTATAACGGCGCAAAAGGCGTTTTTCAGATGAAATTTGACGGAGCTAAAACGAGTCAAATTTACCTCGTTTTTTCAAATTTTGCTCCGATTATTTTCACGCTAAAAGGCGCCAGGATAATCAGCGCGCAGACGCCGTTTGACAAGGTCGCTAGGCTCTTGCGAAATGAATTTGACTGCGAAGCGCAAACGACGCAAAACATCGCCGCTTTTTTTGATCCAAGCGGCAAAATAATTGATTTTAAGGGCTAAAATGAACGAGCTAAATCACCTCGCGATCATAATGGACGGCAACGGCAGATGGGCTAAGCGCCGCGGTTTGCTACGTACCAAAGGGCACGAAACTGGCGCAAACGTCGTGGAGCAGATGTGCGAGTTTTGTATCGACGAGGGCGTGGCGGTGCTGAGCTTATACGCATTTAGCACCGAAAACTGGAAGCGCCCAAAGAGCGAAGTGGCGTTTTTGATGGATCTTTTGCATAAATTTTTGCTATCAAAACGCGATAGTTTTATCAAAAACGGCATCAAATTTAACGTTATTGGCGACGAAAGTCCGCTAAGCGACAAGCTAAAAAACGAGATAAACGAGATCAAAAACGCAACTGCACAAAACTCGCGGCTAAAGCTAAATTTAGCTCTAAACTACGGCGCGAAAGATGAAATTTTAAGATCATTTAGGAGATTTTGCGAAAAAAACGGCGGCAAATTTGACGCCGAAAAATTAGCTTTAAATTTGAGCGAAGATAGCTTACAAGAGTGCCTCGACGAGCCCGCGCCCATCGACCTTCTCGTGCGCACGGGCGGCGAGCAGAGACTGTCAAATTTCATGCTTTGGCAAGCTTCATACGCCGAGTTTGCCTTTACGCCTACGCTTTGGCCAGATTTCACGCGCGAGGAGCTGGCCCAGATAACGGCAAAATTTAAGAAAAAAGATAGAAGATTTGGCGGGCTTTAAAATTTGATGTTTTTGACTGCTGCTATCTTTTAAATTTACGTCGTTTTATTTGATTCGCTCGCCGAGAAAGTGCCTTTAAATTTGACAAATAAAAGCCTTGCCGCAACGCTATTTTCCATAAATTTTGAACCGAAATCTTTAAATTTAAAATCATTCAAGGCAATATTTCGCTAAAATCGCCTTTAAATTTTGTGTTTTATGCTTTTTGCGGCGCAAATAACGAGTCAAATTTTAGCTCAAATCGCGCGGCAAATTTGCGCAAACATTGCTTAAAAACGTCGCCGCTAGCTCAAAAATAATCGCAAGCAGCCAAATGCATTATAAATTAAATTAGGAGAGTTATGATTTTCGCCGTTGTATTTTTTATTTTATTATTTTTTATCTTGGGCGCCGTAGTCGGCAGCTTTAGCAACGTCCTGATCTACCGCATGCCGCGCGGCGAGAGCATAAATTTTCCCGCCTCACACTGCCAAAGCTGCAAAACTCCGCTAAAACCGTATCATAACGTCCCGATTTTCGCATGGCTATTTTTGCGCGGCAAGTGCGCGTTTTGCGGCGAAAAAATCAGCTTTCAGTATCCTCTAGTTGAGCTTGCTAGCGGCCTGCTTTGCGTGCTTGCGTATTGCGTTGAGACACACGGACTTGAGCCTCTTACGGACGGCTTTTACGCCGCGATTTTTAAGGCGGCGATGCTTGGTATCTGCTTTATCTTGCTGCTAGCGCTTAGCCTGATCGACTTTCGTTATAAAGCCGTTCCCGATCCTCTGCTTTTTGCCAGCGTCACTTTTTCACTACTTTACGGCTTTAATCTACCCGCCTCTTTTGACTCTGATGAGCTTTTGCGCGCCTTTGATTCGTTTATAAACGCCGCGATTTTTATGTTTGCCTTTTGGCTACTGCGCGCGGTCGTTAGCCTAGCCCTTAAGCGCGAAGCCATGGGGTCTGCGGACATCTTTATCGCGGGCGTTATGGGTGCGATCTTGGGCATCAAGCTTGGCCTCATGGCGATCTATGTCTCGGCGCTACTGACGCTGCCTGCATACGTCATCGTGCGAAAGCGCGGATATGAGCTGCCTTTCGTGCCGTTTCTAAGCCTTGCTACGCTCATCGTTTATGCGTTTAAGGAGCAGTTTATCTACATATTGGGACTGATTTATGGATAGGACGGCGCGTTATCTTTTCTCAAACTTCCTAAGTACGTTCGCATCGCTATTTGCGACGCTTTTTCTCATCATGTCGATCGTGTTTTTCATCCAGATCGCGCGTATCACGTCGTACATCGAGATCACCTTTATAGAGCTTTTTAAACTCTATATGTTTATGCTGCCTAGAGTGTTGCTTTTTACCGTTCCTATCGCGTTTTTCGCATCGCTTGCGCTCATGTTTTTCAGACTTTCTCGCGAAAACGAGAGTATAGTACTTTTTACGCTCGGATATTCGCCAGTTAAGATCGCTAAATTTTTCCTCATCGTTAGCGGCGCGGTCTCAATCTTTCTCATCGTCACCGCGATAGTGCTTATCCCTACGGCCGCAGAGCTAAACTCAAATTTCGTCTCGTACAAAAAAACCGTCGCCAAGCTAAATTTAAAAACGACCGAATTCGGACAAAAATTCTCCGACTGGATGGTCTTTATCCAAAACGAAAAAAACGACGAGAACGGCACTCTTTACGAGGGCGTGACGCTTTATTCGCCAAAAGAAGGCGCGCATAGATTCGTTCTAGCTAAAAACGCTCGCCTAACAAACAACAACGCCGTGCTTGAGTTTACGCTATCAGACGGCAAAATTTACGATATGAGAGACGCCTCATGGCATAAAACCGACTTTGGCACGATGAAAATCAGCACCGCCCAAGAGGACAGCGTCGCGCAGACGAAGTCGTTTGTGCAGTATTGGCAGGCAATGAGCGAGGATAAAAAACGCGCCAAAGACTTCGCAACCTACGTTCTTATCGCGCTTTTTCCGCTAGCGACGACACTTTTTGCTTTGAGTCTTGGTATCGTAACCTACCGCTACGAAAAGGGCTTTGTGTATTTTGGGATATTTGGCGTGCTATTCGGGTATTTTACGCTCATCATGCTCTTTAGTTCGCGCGTTTTTATCGCGATTGCGGCGATATTTTTGCTATTTTTTATCGCCTCGATTTTTAGCTTTAGGGCTAAAATTTTAAAAAGATACTAAGTGCGGCTTAAACTCGTTTTTAGCTACGACGGGTCGAAATTTCAAGGCTCGCAGACACAGCCGCACGAAAACGGCGTCGAGGACGCACTGGGCGCTGCTCTAGCGCACGTGGGTATTTTTAGCAAGATAATCTCTAGCTCGCGCACAGACAAGGGCGTGCACGCAAACAATCAAGTAGCCTGCGTGGAGTGCGGCGAGCATTTTAAGGACTTTGCGCGCCTAAAAGCTCTCATCAACCGCCACGCCCACCCGGCCGTTCACGTCAAATTTATAAGCCGCGTTAAAGACGACTTTCATCCGCGCTACGACGCTACGGCCAGGGCCTACCGCTATGTCATAAATCACGGCGAGTTTTCGCCTTTTTTGGCGCCTTACGAGACTTTTTTGCCCAAATTTGACCTAAATTTAGCAAACGAGCTGCTCGCGCTTTTTGTCGGCGAGCACGATTTTAGCGCGTTTATGAAGCTTGGCAGCGATGTCAAAAGTCCGGTGCGGCGCGTTTCAAAAGCCTTTTGCTACGAGTGCGGCGAACGAACGATTATCGTTTTTAAAGCAAACGGCTTTTTGCGCGCCCAGGTTCGACTCATGGTCGCTAGCGTTTTAAAGGCGCTTGAGCTTGCAAAAAACGGCAAATTTAAGGAAATGGACACGATGGAGTTTAAATTTGAGCGCGCAGAGGCGGCAAATTTGAGAGCAAATTTAAACAAAAAAAGCCGCGATAACATCCTGACGAAAAGCCACGAAGGTGCAAATTTAACCGCCGAACGCGCAGAGTGCATCGCTTCAAAATTTGACGCCAAAAACTCAAATTTAAACGAAGCCGAAAGTAGCTGCCGAGATGAAAATTTCCTCAAAGCAAAAGAGCTTTTGCACCAGGCTATCTACGAGCAAAAGCCGCTCACGCGCATCTCCGTACCGCCAAACGGTCTTTATCTAAACCGAGTTTTTTACGAATGAGAAATCAAAAAATAAAAGAAGCCATCGCCGCCGTAACGCAAAAGCAAAAAGAATGCAAACAGAAGCTACTTAAGCGCTATGCCTTGCTTTTTGTAATCGTCTTATTTTTTATTTCTCCCGCTTTACCTTACGGCAGGGATTTTGCCGCATGGGTCATAGCCGCAAACGGCTGGGGCGAGCATGCGATGCTCACGATGTTTTTGTTTTAGGAGGTTACAGCGATCTACAATACAAAAGACTGCCCAGAAAGTTTGCTCTTTAACCGGCCGCCGAGCCTCGCGGACGCGCAGACCATAAAAAATGAGATCTCGCAGCTGCTGCGCATAATCGACGAACTAAATTTGAGCCTTGATGTTTATAAATAAAAATCATAGTGGTAAATATGTAGTCATTAAAAAATCTCGGCTATAAAATTTCTATAATGTCTTAAAATTTTATAGCCGTATAAAAGAGCTCGGCGCTTTGCCGCTAACAGTTAAAAAGTATTTTCTCTTTTTTCTAGCACGAGATGCAGTATGTAAGTCACCGCAAATGCAACCGCGCTAGGCACGATCCAGCCAAGCATAGAGTCGTAAAACGGCATCTTTTTGACGATATCCGTCACTAGTGGCACGGAAACGCCCGCGATATCAAGACCGTTTATCGTGCCGACGACCACGCAGACGTAGACGCAGGTGCGGTAGATGAGCTTGCTCGAGTCAATCAGCGGGTTGATGAGCGAGAGGATGATGAGCATGATGGCGATCGGATAGATGGCGATGAGCACCGGGATCGAGCCCTTGATGATGGTCGTGAGGCCGAAATTCGCCACGCCAAAGCCGATCAAGCACCACGCCGCAACCCAAATTTTGTATTTGATGCGTCCGCCCGTTAGCTCCTCGAAGTATTCGCTAGCAGAGCTGATGAGCCCCAGCGTCGTCGTGATGCAAGCTAGGAAAAACGCAGAACCCAGCACCAAAACGCCCGCCCTGCCGAAGTAATGACCGCTGATGCGAGATAGCAGCTCGGCTCCGTTTATCTCCGGCGCATCCTTAAACAGCTCCGCCGATGTCGCACCCAAGTAGCCCAGCATCAAGTAAATCGCCATCAAAATCACACCCGCTGTCATGCCTGCCTTTATCGTCGAGGAGACCAGGTGACGCTCATCTTTTACGCCCACAGTTCTGATAGCGTTTATCACGATAATACCAAATGCCAGCGACGCTAGTGCATCCATCGTCTGATAGCCCTCTACAAAGCCCTTAGCTGCGGCGCGCTGCGCATAGTCTCCGCTAGGAGCGACGAACTCGCCAATCGGGAACAAAAATCCCGCTCCAAAAAGTAGCAAAATAAGCGCCAAAAGCAGCGGAGTTAGGTATTTGCCGAGTAGATCGACTAGTTTTGACGGATTCATACAGACGTAATAATTTAGCGCAAAATACGCCGCCGAGTAGAAAAATAGCCAAATTTGCAAATTGTCAGCCGCGATAAACGGCTTAACAGCGATATCAAAAGGCATATTCGCCGCGCGAGGTATCGCAAAAAGCGGCCCGATCGTGAGGTATAAAAGCGCTGTAAAGAGCACCGCAAACACGGGATCTATGCGGCGCACTAGGCTCTGAAGCCCTTTTGCCCTAGCGATCGCTGCGACGCCAAGCACCGGCAAAAGCACCGCCGTAGCGCAGAAAAACATAATCGCGACGTAAAAATTCTGCCCAGCCTCTCGCCCCAAATTTGGCGGAAAGATGAAGTTCCCCGCGCCAAAAAACATGGCAAAAAGCGTGAGCGAGATGACTAAAAACTGATTTTTGCTAAGCTTTTGTTTCATTTTCGCTCCATTTTAGTTTTAAATTTGACAAATTGTATTTAGATAAAGTTGAATTTTCGTTGATTTGAGTTAAATTTGCTCATTTTTCGCGCGCGTGTGTTTCGATTTGAAATTTAGCCGCGTAGCCGGAGTAAAATTTAAACATTTTAAAGTATAATCGCGCAAAGGAAAAAAATGGCGAAAATCAAAACCGTATTTGAGTGTCAAGCCTGCGGTAATCAGCAGAGTAAATGGGTCGGCAAATGCCCTCAGTGCGGGGCTTGGGATAGCTTTTTAGAGCTAAATGCGCAGCAGATCGAAACGCTAAAAGAGATATCAAAAAGTACCGCAAAACCTAGCCTCGCAAAGCAAATCAGCGAGGTCGAGATCGAAAAAATCACGCGCATCAGCACGCAAAATAGCGAACTGGATCTGGTTCTTGGCGGCGGCGTCGTGGAGGGCTCGCTGGTGCTAATCGGCGGAAGTCCAGGCATCGGCAAGAGCACTTTACTGCTAAAAATCGCGTCAAATTTCGCCGCCCAAGGCAAAAAGACGCTGTATGTAAGCGGCGAAGAGAGCGCGAGCCAGATCAAAATGCGCGCCCAGCGCCTAGACGCGGTCAAAGACGGGCTGTTTTTGCTCACGGAAATTTTACTCGAAAATATCCTCGCGGAAGTGCGCAAAAACGAGTATAAAATCCTCGTCATCGACTCCATACAGACCCTTTACAGCGAAAAAATCTCCTCGGCGCCCGGCTCCGTATCGCAGGTGCGCGAGATTACATTTGAGCTCATGCGCCTAGCCAAAAATGAAAACATCTGCGTCTTTATCATCGGGCATATCACGAAGGACGGCTCGATCGCGGGGCCTCGAATTTTGGAGCATATGGTGGACGTGGTGCTTTATTTCGAGGGAGACTCCAGCCGCGAGCTGCGTATGCTGCGGGGGTTTAAAAACCGCTTCGGCTCGACTAGCGAAGTGGGGATTTTCGAGATGAGCCAAAACGGGCTAATCAGCGCCAACGACGTCGCGGGTAAATTTTTCACGCGAGGCAAGGCTACTAGCGGCTCGGCTATCACTATCACGATGGAGGGTT
>NZ_AOTD01000004.1 GCF_000344295.2 Campylobacter showae CC57C
GGTTTAGCGGGGCGGAGTTTTTGTATTTTGCCGACGAGGATCACGTCCCCTACGGCACGAAAAGTAGGGCCGACATCGTGCAGCTGAGCCTCGATGCGGTGGGGTTCTTGGTCTCGCGCGGCGCGGACGCGGTCGTCGTAGCTTGCAACACCGCCACGAGCGCGGCTATCTCGGAGCTTCGCGGCACATTTAGCGTGCCGGTCATCGGCATGGAGCCCGCCGTCAAGCTCGCCGCGGACAGTTTCGGCGCGCGCCCGACGCTGCTCATCGCCACGCCGCTAACGATCGTAGGCGAAAAGCTCGCGCGCCTCGTGGGACGACTGGAGTGCGAGACGTGGAGCTTGCCGCTACCCAGGCTCGTGGAGTTTGCGCAGGATTTGGAGTTTGACTCGCCCGCGGTTCGGACCTATCTGCGCCAGGAACTGGGTAAATTTGAGCTCGCGCGCCTCGGTTCGCTCGTGCTTGGTTGCACGCATTTTAACTATTTCAAGGATATTTTGCGCGAGATTTTGCCGCCGCACGTGCGCATCATCGACGGCATCGACGGCACGCTAAACCGCCTTGCAAGCGAGCTGGGCGGAGGGCTGAAGCTTGCGGGCGGCGAGGATTTGCCCTCGCGGGCGGCTAAATTTAACGCAGACGGCGGCGTAGAATTCGATACGAATTCATCGGTACAAATCGATAAATTTGAGGAACAAGGGCGAGGCGAGGGCGGCGGACAGAGTATAAAAGGTAAGAGCAAGCGGGGCTCGGAAGGGCGCGGCGAGGGCGAGCAAGGCAAGGAAGGGGGCGACGAAGGCTGTGGCGACGAGCAGGGTGCAGAAAGATGCGACGAGTGCGGCGGTAAAATTTACTATTCAAACGGCAACAGCGTGGAGTATTTTTACTCGGGCAGGGCGCTCGATGTGGCTCAGCTGTATAAAATAGAAGTGTTTTTGAAAAGGCTTGATGCGATGCGGGAGATTGATTAACGTCGCACTCGCCACATGCCGTTTTACGTAAGCAAAAAGCGTGATAAAAAGCAGGCTTGCGCGCAAATTTGATGCGGATGGCGATGTAAATCGAACGTCAAAAACTACTCTAAATTTACGACAAAAACAGCTAACCCAAAATCTATAAAAAAGCAAATGCAGTTAAATTTACCGCTTTTAAATCAAATCAAAAAGCCGCTGTTTGAGCGGCAAATTTAAAATCTAATCGTTCAAATTTAGTATTCGGCGGATTTTACGGCTCGGCTATCCGCCTTACAAATATCCTTAAACGCCCGTCCGACTGTCTAAGACGGGCGACCGTAAGCGCTTTAAAGGGCTGGCACGCAAGCTAAATTTTACTTTTTAGCTTGCTGATACACCGGCTCGAGCTTGGCCGCGACCTCGCGCAGATCGGCGATGCGGCTTTGGCTAGACGGGTGGGTGCTCAGTATCTCAGGCACGCTGCCGCCGCTTTTTTGCGACATTTTGACCCAGACGTTCACCGCCTCTTTAGGATCGTAGCCCGCGCGCGCCATCAGCTCCGTGCCGATGTGGTCGGCCTCGCGCTCGTGCGAGCGAGAAAACGGTAGCGAGATGGTGTACTGCGCGGCCATATTCATGGCGCCGGTAGCTAGATCGCCCAGTCCCGCAGCCTGCGAAACGGCGAAAATGCCGACGTTTTTGAGCATATCCGTGCTGGCCTGCTCGCGGCTATGCTCACGCAGCGCGTGCGCGATCTCGTGCCCCATGACGGCGGCTAGCTCGCCGTTTGTGAGCGATAGGTTTTTAATGATGCCACTATAAACGACGATGCGACCGCCCGGCATACACCACGCGTTTATCGTGTTTTCGTCGATCACGTTTACTTCCCATTTCCACTTGAGCGCATCCTCTCTAAATGCTCCGACCTGCGCGATCAGGCGTTTGGCGACGTCTTGCACTCTTTTTGTCATCACGGGATCGATGTTTAGCGCGCCCTTTTTGCGCGCGTCGCTTAGCGTCTGCACATAGGCTTTGGCTGCGGCTTCGTTCATCTCCTGTTCGCCGACTAAAAACATCTGGCGTCTGTTTTCGCCTAGCGCGCCGCCGCTAGTTGAGCTGGTGAAGCAACCAGTCAGCATCGTCGCGGTAAACACGGCGAGCAAAATAATTTTTCTTATCGTCATTTTTCATCCTTTGCGAGATTTTGGCGATTATACCGCTAAAACAGCTATAAATTCGTAAATAGGCGTTTAAATTTGGCTTAACGGCGGCAAATTTGTAAAGAAACGGCGGGTAAATTTGGGTTTTGGAAATTTGACGGCGTAAATTTGGCTTGGTTTTAGCGGCTTTAACGGATCTGCGTTAAATTTGTGCGGGCTAAATTCGGCAAATTTGCGTACCTGAACCCGCTTTAGACGGCTCGGACGCGACTTGCAAGCTCAAATTTAATCGCCGCCCGCAAGCCATCAATTTTAGAGAAAACCGCGAGTTCGTTAAATTTGCCAAATTTACAGCCGAGCGAGCCATCAAATTTACGTCCGAGTCAAAGCTAAATTTGGGCGGCCGACGAAGCATGACGTTTTTTACATACTAAATTCCATTAGCTTTAAGTATATCGCAAAGGCTGCGATCGTGATCGCCCAATAGGCAAATATATCAAGCCCCAGCCCCTCGTTATTCTCGTTTTTCGTGCCTTTGTAGCCGATATTGGTCTCAAATTCTTTCAAACGCTTGTGGATGGAGCGTAGCTCGGTGATGGTCGTCCAGTTTCTTATAAATATCGACAAGCTAGCGCGCACCTGAGAAAAGGCATTTACGACTTGCATCATCACGCCCAGGGTTATCGCGCCCGTTAGCACGCTAGGGCCTAGGGCTATGAGCGGAACGATGATCATGGCTTGGCTAAAGCTGTATTTCCAAACGTCGAAATATCCGTAGTGCAAAAAGAGCCTGCCGAAGTTAAATCTTATCTTTCGAAAAAGCTCTTCTAGCTTGTGCGTATCGCCGTAGTTTTGCTTGTCGTCCTCGGCATAGACGAGCTCTTTTCTAAATGCGGCTTCGACTTTTTGGTTGTTGTACTCAAGACCGGGCAGCTTTATGCCCACAAACCACGAGATGATAAGGCCGCCCGCGCTGGTAGCCACAGCGATCCACACGAGCGAGCCGGCTACGTTCTCCATAAACGGCACTTTTACCTTTGCGCTAAGCGCCCAAAGGATGGGTACGAAGGCCACTAGCGTCATAACCGCATCCACCACCGTAACACCCAGATCCTCGACGATCTTAGCAAAACGGTAGATATCCTCTTGGATACGTTGTGAGCTGCCTTCGATATCTTTTGGCGTCTTTTTCCAATAGTCGATGTAGCTAAAGGTCATCGCCTCTCGCCACCGAAGCGTCCAAACTCGCGTAAAATACGATATCGCCGTACCTAGTAGCACGAAAGGAAACGCCAATGCGGCAAAAATCTCGATCGCCGTCCAAAAGTCCCCTACCGTGTGGCTTTTGACGTCTTGCAATATATCGTAAAAGCCCTTGTACCACTCGTTTATCGCTACCGTTAGCTGCACCTGCGCGTAGGTCAGAGCTAGTATCAATATCACGCCCAGGTGCGCCCACTGCACCCATTTTTTGCTCGCGAAAAACGACGAAAACATCTATTTGCCTTTAAATTTGAGATTTAGTCGCAAAGTATAGCAAAACCCGGCTAAATTTATGCGCGTTAGATTGCTGTTATGCGTATTATGTTAAAATCCGGCGAATTTTTTACAAAGGATGAAAATGAAAAAGACTATTTTGGGATTTTCGCTATTTACGGCGCTTGCGTCGGCGGCTCTGGGCGGCGAGACGATCGAAGTTTATAAAAGCCCGGACTGCGGTTGTTGCGGAAAGTGGGGCGAGATAATGAAAAAAAGCGGCTTTGAGATCGTAGAGCACAAAACAAACGCGATAATCGAAACGAAAAACAAATACGGCGTTCCGCCGGAGCTATCTAGCTGCCACACCGGTATAGTCGGAGGTTACGCTATCGAGGGGCACGTGCCGGCCGAAGAAATAAAGGCGCTTTTAGCCGCCAAACCGGCTGACGTCGTGGGTATCTCGGTACCCGGCATGCCGCTGGGAAGCCCCGGCATGGAGCAGGGCGGTATCGTCGAGGACTACGATGTGATTGCGTTTAAAAAGGACGGTACGAGCGAAGTTTTTGCAAGCTATAAAAACGGCAAGAAGGTAAAATAATTTAGCGAGTTCGGCGTAAAATTTTCCAACGCCGCGGCCATCGTTTTACAGGGTTTCGCGGCGATTTTTACCTCGAGACTATTTTTTTTAAATTTGAGTGCCGCATCTCGTCAAATTTAGCGCAAAATCAAGCTAAATTTAACCGCCGTCGCTGTATCATTAAGATAAATTTACAAAGGAGCGGGCGTGGCGAGACTAATTTTTATCCTGTTTATTTTGGGTTTTCTCACGTGGCTTTATATGGGCGGGACGACCAAAACGGTGGCTGATTACAAAGGTATGAGCCGCGAGGAGCTTGAGGCTTTGTGTCTTGATAAAAAGGACAAAAAGGCCTGCCAAAAAATAGCGATCGACTTCGTAAACGGCGCTAAAGCAAACGGCGGCAAACCGCAGTTTTAGGACTTAACGCGTCAAATTTGCCGCTAAATTTTGACGGCGTAAGCTTAGTTCAAATTTTATAAATTTAACCGCTAGCATTTTTACGGTGTGGGTCTAGGCGCGTCAAATTTGGACTCAAATTTAAATAATTTTTGTAAATTTAGACCAAAGGCCGCATAAAATAAGCAATATTTGTATTACAAGTTTAGCGCAGAGTTTAAATTTGGGCTCAAATTTAAACGGAGAGTAGGGCGCGTGCATGACTAAAAGCGCTAAAACGCGGCAAAATAGCCCCCGCGGCTCTCGCTCGCGCTAGAGGCGGCAAAAATGCGCTTTCAGTTTAAAATTCCCGATTTTCTGCTATAATCGCCGCATTTCATTTTAATTTTTTAAGGATTTTAATTGCACCCCAGTAGCGCCGACTCGCTTTTTATGATCGCTCTCGCGTTTTTCTTCGTATTTCTAAACGCTTTTTTCGTCTTATCAGAATTTTCCATCGTCAAAGTCCGTAAGAGCCGCCTAGAAGAGCTTGCTAAGGACAAAGTGCCAAACGCGAAAACCGCGCTTGATATGTCAAACAATCTCGACACATACCTCTCCGCCACGCAGCTAGGCATCACGCTAAGCTCGCTAGCTCTTGGTTGGATCGGCGAGCCCGCGGTCGCTAGGCTGATAGAAGAACCGCTAAAAGCATACTTTAATCTAAACGATATTTTAGTCCACACCGTCGCGTTTGCGATCGCATTTACGCTGATCACGCTCATGCACGTGGTGCTAGGCGAGCTGGTACCAAAGTCCGTCGCCATCGCAAAATCCGAAAAAGCCGTCCTAGCCATCGCGCGTCCGCTACACGTATTTTGGGTGGTTTTCTCGCCGCTTATCAAGACTTTTGATTTCTTAGCCGGCGTTTCGCTTAAAATTTTAGGCATCAAACCAGCCAAAGAGAGCGAGCTAGCCCACTCCGAAGAAGAGATAAAAATCATCGTCGGCGAGAGCCTAAAGGGCGGCGTTTTAGACAGCTTTGAGACCGAGATTATCAAAAATGCGGTCGATTTCTCCGACACGGTGGCTAAAGAGATCATGACTCCGCGCCGCGATATGGTCTGCATAAACAAGCAAAAAAGCTACGAAGAAAACATCAAAGTGATCTTTGACTCCAAATACACGCGCTATCCCTACATCGACGGCAGCAAGGACGCGATACTAGGTATGATTCATATCAGGGATATCTTGCAAATCGATCTTGGTAACAAAAAGCGCGAATTTGACAGCATCGTGCGTAAATTCGTCATCGTGCCCGAAAACCTCTCGATATCTAAAATCTTAGTCATGATGAACAAGCAGCAAATCTCCGCCGCTCTCGTCGTGGACGAATACGGCGGCACGGCGGGGCTTCTTACGATGGAAGATATAATGGAAGAGATCCTAGGCGACTTTAACGACGAGCACGACGACGCCGACCCGCACTACAAAAAGATCAACGAAAATATATACGAGTTTCAGGGGCGCTTTGATTTAGAGAGCGTCGAGGAGCTGATGGGGATAAGCTTTGCTGACGAGACCGAGGAGCTAACGATCGGCGGATACGTCTTTAATCTCATCGGTCGCTTGCCTGTCGTAGGCGACAAGATCGAGGACGAAAACTGCTACTACGAGGTGCGCAAGATGGACGGTGCTAGCATCTCTAGCGTCAAGGTGCGCAGAAAATTTGAGCAAAAAGAGGATGAAGACTAGGCAAATTTGCGCCTTGCTTTTTGCAGGAGGGGCGTAAATTTGGTTTTAAATTTGAGGCGCAAAAACGGCTTCTCAAATTTAAGCCGGGCTACAAATTTGAAAACGACGACGCGTTCATAAAATTAGCTCAAATTTAAGCTATTTCGTCAAATTTGAGCTTGCGACATTTGCGCTAAATTTATCGCCGCTTGACCGAGTTTTGCGGGATTGCCATTATTTTTTACGCAAAGCATAAATTTAAATTTGCCTTGCTAAATTTAAGCCGATTTTTCTCTCAAACTCTCTCAAAATCCACAAATTTAATCTAACTTTTTAGCTTATTTTGATAAACTTCGCGAAATTTAATAAGAGATAAAAATTAAATTCTATATTTTGAAATTTATAAAACAAATTTAATACAGGAGGACAGATGAGAGTAGTTCAAGCGGAATTAATCTCCAAAACCGTCAGCGAGCTTTGCAAAGAGGCCTGTTACGTCGTGACGCCCGATATGAGAGCGGCTTTTGAAAAAGCTAAAGAAAACGAGAGCTCGCCGATAGGCAAAGACATCCTAGGCAAGGTACTCCAAAACGCCGATCTAGCCCAGAAACGCGTCGCGCCGATCTGCCAAGACACGGGTATGGCGGTGGTGTTCGTCGATATCGGTCAAGACGTGCATATCGAGGGCGGGTTTTTAGAAGATGCGATAAACGAGGGCGTAAAAGACGGCTACGTGGGCGGCTACCTGCGCAAATCGGTCGTAAACGACCCGATCTTTGAGCGTAAAAACACGACAAACAACACCCCGGCCGTCATAAACGTAAGGATAGTAAGAGGCGATAAAATCCACATAAAAGTCGCTCCAAAGGGCTTTGGCAGCGAGAACAAATCGGCTCTAAAGATGCTAGTACCCGCAGACGGCCTAGAGGGCGTGAAAAAGGTATTTTTAGACACAGTTAAGCTAGCTGGTCCAAACGCCTGCCCTCCGATGGTGATCGGCGTAGGCATAGGCGGCACGATGGATAAGGCTGCGCTAATGGCAAAATACGCAGCCGCTCGCGCCGCAGACAGCAAAAATCCGGATCCTAGATACGCCAAGCTAGAGGAGGAGCTACTAGAGCTCGCCTGCAAAACGGGCGTCGGACCGCAAGGTCTAGGCGGCGACACGACCGCGGTAAAAGTAAATATCGAGTGGTATCCGACCCACATCGCGGGCCTACCGGTCGCTATCAACATCAACTGCCACGCCGCTCGCCATGCTGAAGCTGAAATTTAAGGAGAAAAGATGTCAGAAGTAAAAAAGATAACCGCGCCGTTTGATAAAGATGTCGTAAAAAGCCTAAAAGCCGGCGATAACGTATTAATAAGCGGCACCATCATCGCAGCTCGCGACGCCGCGCACAAGGCGCTAACCGAGACTTTGGCTCGAGGCGAGGCATTGCCCGTAAATTTAGCCGGCGAGACGATCTACTATCTAGGACCAAGCCCCGCAAAACCTGGCGACGTCATAGGCGCAGCCGGGCCGACAACTAGCGGACGCATGGACAAATACACTCCGACGATGATAAACGAAGTAGGCATCAACGGCATGATAGGCAAAGGATATCGTAGCGACGCCGTCGTCGAAGCGATGAAAAAATCAGGCTGCGTCTATATGGTCGCTATCGGCGGCGCGGGCGCGCTAATCAGCCAAAGTATCAAAAAGTACGAAGTGCTAGCCTATCCAGAGCTTGGCCCAGAGGCGGTCGCGAGGCTTACGGTCGAGGACTTCCCGGCTATCGTAGCGATCGATAGCGAGGGCAATAACTTCTATGAAGCAGGACAAGCTCCGTATAGAAAAATATAAATTTATCGGCGCGAGTTATCGCTAGCTCGCGCCCTGATCTACGCGCCGCTCTTTATGGGCAAATTTGAAACCAAACGGCGCGTTAAACTCTTAAATTTTACGCTCACTCTTTAAAAATTTTGCCATAATTGCTCGGATACGCTGCTTTTAAAGATTTCTTAATCTTAGCCTTTAACGAGCCTCCGTCGCTAAGCTTTACGTCGTCGATCAAGCAATCTTTGTCGCAAATTAGGCGCAAAGTTATATCCCGTTTTTCGCCAAATAGCTCAAATTTTACTCGCACTTCGTTTTCCGAAACAGCTTTTGCGCTAAAGTTTTTGAGCTCCTCAATCTCGTGCGAGCCTATAAAAGGGTCGAGATCTAGATCTGATTCGTATATAGCGTTGTTTGAAGTATGCGAATGTGAAATAAATATTTGAGATTGTATATTTTGGGCTGGAAGGTAAAAAAAATATGGGGTAAAATACGTAAATTTAAAGTAAAATTTCGTATAATAAGTATTCAATTTTAATTAAAGGAAAATGTATGAAAAAGCTATTTTTACCACTTGTGGTCGCTGCCACGGTCTACGGCGGAGGATCGGACTACGTCTCTGAAAATACGAAAAAGTGCATAATGAATTCTCAAACCACCGATCAAGTGATTGGATGTATACAGGCTGACCTTACAGCAGAAGGATCGTCACTTGATTATGTAAAATTTGAATGGAATTATGGTGACATAATAAGTGAGAAAATAAAACGCGACTGCCAGGAGGCATCCGACAAAGGCCAATTTGGACAGTTAGCAAACTGCACTGATTTTGAAATGAGTATTTACGATAAAGTTTTAAACATAAAATATAAGAGCGTATTAGAAAGGTTTACTAACGATAAATCAAAGCTAGCAGCAAAAGAGCCTAGCAAAAATGACTTTATTGCAGCACAGAGAGTATGGTTGAAAATGAAAGAAGGTTGCATGAATATTAGGGAAGAGGTTGGCGGAAGAGACTACCCGCCGTCGCTAATAGAATTGAACATGATAGCGCAGTGTGAACTGGATATGACAAAAGATAGGGTAAAATACTTTGAATATATCATTGAAACAAGAGATATAAAAGAATAGTCCGAGTTGAAACCAAATTTTAGGTCAAATTTAACACCAAATTTATGTTAGCCGAGCCGTCAAATTTTACTCGGACGGCTCTAAATTTAGCAGAGATCACTCTGTGGTGCTGTTTATGTAGCTGTTTTCAGAGATCTGCGTCCAGACTCTAGCCTTTTTCATAAAGGCCTTTTGCGAGTCCAAAATTTCCTTAAACGTCGCGTCCTTTGCCGAAAGCTCGTCTAGGATCTCATCCGTAGCCTTGCGCAGAGCGGCGATGATCTCTGGCGGAAACGAAGCGATTTTCACATCTGGATGCTCGCTTTTGATTTTATCAAGGACTAGCGAGTTTTGATAGACCGCCGACTCATAAACATCGGCCGCTACGGCCTTGGTTGCGGTTTCTACGATAGCTTGGAGGTCGGCGGGTAGCTTGTCCCAGAGTTTTTTGTTGATGTAAAATTCATTTTCGCTAGCGGGCTCCTGCCAGCCTGTGTAGTAAAATTTAGCCACCTTTTGAAATCCGAAATTTATATCGATCGCTGGGCACACCCACTCGACGGCGTCGATCGTGTTCATCTCCATCGCCATGTATAGCTCGCCGATCGGGATCGTGTTAATGTTTACGCCCAGCTTTGCCATTATCTCGCCGCCAAGCCCGGTCATGCGTAGTTTTAGCCCCTTTAGATCGTCCGTACTCTTGATCTCTTTTTTAAACCAACCGCCCATTTGCATGCCGAAATTTCCGCCGTGAAATGTCACGATGCCGTATTCGTTAAAGACCTTTTGCGCCAGCTTCTTGCCTCCGCCGTACGCGTACCAGGCGTCCTGCTCGGCCTTGTTCATACCAAAAGGCACGGTCGTAAAGAGCATGAGCTTGGCGTCCTTGCCCTTATAAAAGTAGCTAGCGGTAAAAGCCGCGTCGTACTGGGCGCTTTTGACCATATCAAGCAGCGCAAACGCCGCCTTGTGCTTGGACGGATAGTCGACGCGAACCTCGATACGGCCGTCGCTCATCTTTTCCACGAGCTCTTTAAATTTCTTAGGAGCGTCGCCTAGCACGGGTACGTTGCTCTCGTAGGTGGAGGCGAGCTTGATTTTGTATTTTTCCGCTGCCTGCGCGCTGATCATCATCGCCGTGCATAGAGCCAGAGCTGAAAGTAGTTTCATTTTTTCTCCTTTCGGTTTTAAATTTACCGATTATAGAGTTTTGTATTATATTTTTTGATTAATTTTAAAATTTAAGCTACAAAAATCTATACAAAGTGAGTAAAAATGTAAATAAATTTATAAAATGTTACTAAAATTAATTTTTATGTTTTAGTGATCGGAGCGGTTTAAATTTGCAGAATAAATTCGGCGTAGTATAGCGGTGTTAAATTTGAGCGGGTTTTGCGGTCAAATTTAATAATACCCAAGGCACATCGTCTCGGTTAGCTTTATGCGCTTTTCAAGCGGCGCAGGCGAGAAAAACGAGCACTTTTCGATGTAAATTCTGTAGTCGTAGTCAAGCCCGAAGTCGTCGTAAAATTTCTTTAAATTTATAAATTTTATCCCGCAAATTTCGTGTAGCTCGAAAAGCGGGTAGAGTTTGGAGCCGTTTTTGGCGACTAGATGCGATGGCGCTAGCGTCGTAAACGAGCAAAATGCCGATGTGAGCACGAGTCCAGCCAGATCGCTGCAGCGCGCGGCCGCCTCGCGAAATCGTGCGGGAATGCTCTTTTTATGTAGAAAAACGATGCGCGAGTTTTCAAATTTAGCACAGATCGCGCCGCTCCAAAACAGATACGCATTGCCCGAAATTTCGGCATTTCGCGCAAATTCGCAGCCCAGAACGTAATCGTCTAAAAACTCGTTTGGCGCAAGGGTTATTTTCATATTTTTCGTGCCTTTCTTGC
>NZ_AOTD01000005.1 GCF_000344295.2 Campylobacter showae CC57C
TTTTTTTCACTTTTAGGCGTCGCCCTCTTTTGCAAAGAGAGGCGCCGAATACACATCTATGGGGGACGAGTCCCCCATACCCCCGGCGTCTTTTTTTGAGGATAAGAAAAGGGGATATAAGGAGAGTTTTTACTTTTTTGGGTTTTGCCATATATATCTATATTATATTATTAAGAAGGTGTCAAAAACTCGCGCAAATGCCGTATTTCCAGACGCGCGCGAGGGGTTAGAGGTTAAAGTCTTAACCCGTTTTCAGGCTGATTTACTCGTAAGGTATAGCTTAGCAATCCGCTTTTGATACCCTCGAAGTTTTTAGCAGGGTATTCCCCCGAAATAATGCTATCAAGCCCCACAACCAAAGATTGACCTTTTGGCTCAATATAGAGCTTCTTGTTAGCAATCAATTCAGAGAGCATTACAGCCTGACCAAGCTGAAAATTATCACTAGCAATAGAACTAAAACCCTCTTGATTCGCTTTCATTAACTCGGTAATCTGAGCGTCTTTTTGTTTAATGAGTTCAGCAGAGCTTTTTAGCATTCTTTGTAGCTCGGCGTTTTGTTTTTGTAATTTATCGAAGGTTTGCAATAGTGCAGTATTTTCTTTCTTTAGAGCGTCTACATCTACGTCAGGCTTTGAAGCGATACCCCAAAAAACGCCTTAGCAATCTTATTGTCTTTAAGATTCGCCGCTTGTGCCGCCTCCGCCTTATAACGTTCAACGTCGTTTAAGACGGGCACATAGCTTCGTATCTGCTCATGCGCGGCATAACCCAAAGCGACGGCTTCTGATACAAATGCAAATACCCTATCCCGATCCAAGATACCAAAGCCGTTTTTTAAATTAGCAAATTCAGTCTCGGCCTCAGCAACAACCCGCTTTGAGTTTTTGATTTTTTTGATTTTTTCCATTATCTTAGTCATCTCGTCATCGATATTTACATTAGCAGGCATTTTTTTAAGCTCGGCTAGTTCATCTTTAAGTTTTTTGTTTTCAGCTTCAAGCTTTGCGTAGTCGGGGCGGCTTGCTCCTTGTTCCTGCAAGTCGGCACGGGCGGCAAGGTTTGCTTCCTTGAGCGCATTTTCTAACCCCTTTATGGTTTTTTTGGCGTCGGCTAAATCAGCCTTCGCGAGCTTCAGCTCTTGCTTCAGTGGCTCTTGCATTTTCATTGCTTGCTTATACTGTTTCGGCGGCAAGTGAGTACGCCCAGTAATCTCTTTTGAAACGCCTCGCTCCATTCCAAGAGTTTTTGCTATCTCGGTTTGAATTTTCGACATTAGCGAGGGATTAAAAGTTTTCCGATGTTGCGATATGCCGTTTTCATCGAGCGAGATAAATTCTAAGTGAAAATGGCAGTTCATAACCCATTCGCCGTCATCGTTAAGGTGACCTTCGTCTTTATGCAAGCAGCCGTAAATCAAACGATAGCCCATCTCCTTTTCAATAACGGCGGCCGCGCGCTTTAGATCCTCGATAGTGTGCCATTCGCGGGCGTTGACTTCAGCGCTCCAATATATTTTTTCAGGGTCGTATTTCGGTTTTTGACCGCGGCGCCGGAGATATGCGATATCCGCGTCTATTTTCATTTGTTTTGCTCTTTTTCGCGCTTCCTCAAAAGAACAGGTATACTCGTTCTGAAATGAGAGATCGCCGCGAACATCTTTTGCCAAAAATCCGCGCCTAAAATTATGCCAGAAACTCCCAGCCTTCGTAAAGTCAATGTTAAAACTACTTTTAGCATTATTGTCCATATAAGCTATCCTTTTTGATATTAGTATCTAGCGATACGCAATAACGGGGTCTTGCACCCCTTATTGCATGTAATGCGCATTACTTCAGTAGGGGACAAGCCCCATACTGAAAACTGCGCCCACGAGGGGAAATGCGAAGGTCAAACAGCCACGACATCGAACTTTTTGAGAAGTTCGGCATATTTGACCTTTTCACCCGCGATTTTTTCAAGCTCGGCTTTAGCTTTATCTAAAGTATTTTGCGAGGTTTTTTCGCGCCTCTCAAGAGTTTCAATTTGCCTTAAAAGTTTTTTTAACTCTTGTACCAATTTTGCGTTTTCACTGAGAGGCTTTTTCTCTTGCGGTTTTTGAGTTTGATTTTGGCTCTGCGTTTGCGCTAGAGCGACGTTTTGGTTTTGGTTCGGTTTTTGAAGTTGGTTTAGTTCCATAACGGACTCCTTTGTTTTTGATTTTTTTTAATTATAAAAGCATGATAGATCAAAAGTCATTTAAAGTTGCTACTTTTTTTAAACGACCGTAGGGATCAATTCCTCGGGCAAAAATAAGCAAGGCTCGGCCTCTTTTTGCGGCTCGCTCTCTTTTTTTTTTTACGGCGATTTTTCGGAAATCGGCGTGCGTTCTCGCTTCGGAAATAGCTCGGCTAACTTTTGTTTTTTCTCGTCAATCGATAAATCAAAATATTCTTCAGTATCTAGCAACTCATCTATAAGATTGTCGCAAACCTTGCTAGAAGCGTCACTCATTAGCCCCCGCCGCCACAGTTCCGTGTGCCAAGTCTCATATGTTTTAACCTCAATCGGACCAAAAGCGTCAGGATGCGCAAAGGGGTTATATAGCCAGCTGACATCATCCACGCCGTATTCCTGCGCGAGTTTTTTATCGGAGCGAGCTTGTTTTTGTTGCGCCCGTCGTTGCTCTTGATGTTGCTCAAAAACGAAATTTAGATATGCACTTGCACGAGTCGGCGAAAGTGCAGGAGTTAGGCCGTTTTGGTAATTGCTAAAAAGCGTACGGACTAGGCAGATCAACCCGTTCTTGTTGCGCTGTTTTTTAGCCACAATTTTCAAAGCCTTGATTTGTTTTTCGTCAAGAAAAACACGGCAGTTGGAAGCGTGATATCTGTCGCCATTTTTTGCCCGCAAATCGCAATCAAGAGGGTTTAGACTTTCTTTTTTACTGCTCTTTTTGGGCTTGCGATTTTTTCTAATTGATGACGGAAAAATCACAACTTTTTCTAGAATATATGGCGCTCTGTTTTCGGGCGACATCGCAGAGGACGCTTTTGCACGGCTTTTTTTACTGCCAAAAGTAGTGTTCCATTGTTCCAATAGCTGGTTCATGAATATATCGATTTCGATGTATGTATTGGGATAGCGCTTAGCCATAGCGTAGTTCTGCATTGAATACAAAATTTTTCCCTCTTGCAAGCCTTTAATTGAGTCGCATTTATAGGTTTTTTTCTTGCCGTTTTCCCATTCGCTCGCGGTTTTGCGAAGCAGCTTTGAAACGTCGCAGCCCAAAATTTGCGCCGTCTTTTGTTCTAAATGCCATGTACCCGTATTGTGTTTAAACAAATACTCGGGCGACAAAACTTCGACGGTTACAGCTTTGCGGCTTAGAAACCTTGAAAAAAATGCCGAAATTTTCGCAAGGTGAGAGGGCAGACAAAAGATCATAGCGTGGATATGGGGCATTCCGCCCCTATGCGATTCAAATACGTAACTGACAAACAATGGATACTTACGCAATTCTTTTTCGATAAGCGTTTTAAGGTATTTTTCGAGAGCTTGCGCAGCTTCGACCGCGCTCATGCGGCCGCAAGTGCCACGGCGGTGAATGCCAGAATTATGCAGGGTTACGGCGATACCAAGAGCCGTAAAGCCGATTTTTTCGAGAGTTTTAGATATATCGATTGTTCTTAATCTGACTTCTCGACCAATGCTAGAGCGAGCGAGTAGATCATCGCCTATTATCTCGCCGTCGTCTATGCTTAAAAATTTTCTATTTTCTAGCATACTGACCGCCAAAAAAATAGGACATTTTTTAGCAAAACTTCCCGAGATGTTTTATGTGCAAGTAAGCTTAAATTAGCTAATATTTCAGAGGTCGAAAGGTGAATGCTGTAAAAAGTTTCAACTAATTCGGCCCCGCTTCTTTTTTTACTCATAACGCCAACCCCAAAGATTTTAAGTAGTTAAACCACCACGTTATAACTTTTCTAGTCATAGCGATATTCGTTGATTTATTATAAACCCCTGCTACGCCGTGGATAGCGTGAAAAAGCGTGCGTTCGACCTCGTAAGGTATAAGCCCGTTTTGAGGCATATTTTCATGGCAAAATGTAGAGGCTATTTTTCTGAAGCTATGAAATACAAGGCAAACATTATCCCCTAACTTTTCAGAACAATAGTCGCCTAGCGCATTTGAGAGAGTCCCGTCGCTTAAAGGCTTGCCTTTTGTATTTCCAAAAAATAATTGACTTCCTTTAAGATTAAAACTCAATAGCCATTCGCCAATCTCCCGTGGAAGTCCTAGATATTCATCGCCATTTGCTTTGGTTTTGTTTTCATCTTTTGGAAAATGTAAGTAAAATTCGCCGTTTTCATCAATTTTTAGATGATTTGCGGACATCTTTCGGACGTTTCCGGCACGAAGCCCCGTAGCCAAGCCCATTATTAGAGCTTTTTTTATAGAGGATATAGGACTGCGATAATTTAAAACATACGAGATTAAACTCTCAAGATCGGCTTGGTCGCTAATCCAAGCATAACCTTCGCTAGGCGGGCAATCGTAGCTTTCTTTTAAGAGAATGCCGTCAAAAATATCTTTTTTTAAAATGCCTCGCTTTCTAGCAAAACCCCAAAGCTGATGACAAAACTCGCAATAATCATCGAGACTAGCGTATAGTTTTTCGCGAAATATCTCATCGGCGATATCTTGCAAATGTTTTCTTTCAATTTTTGAAATATCCCTATCGGCAAGCACTCCAAGCCTTTTGCTAAAAATAGTTTTCTTTTTTTTGACGGTTGTTGCAGTAAGCGAGGGGCGAAAGGTTAGATATAACTCGAATACGCTTCGTAAAGTATTTTTGGAAGTTTTGGCAGCACTAGGGACAGCCAACAAAAACTCATCAAGAGCCTTTAGCGCTTCCTTATAGGTCATATCGCCAAAACTTCCCAAATATTTAACTAGTTTTCCGTTTTTTGAATAATAGAAATCTTTTCGGTATTTTACATGCGTAGTGTTTTTCTTGTGAAGCTTTTTAATTTTCAGACACAAGCCCGTATCTGTAAGCATTTGACGACTTTCTTTTTTATCGCTTGGGAGCTTGTAGTCGCGAATAGCGTCGTCAGGCGCAACTTTAAAGTTTAGTTGTTGAATGAGTTTCATTTTCGACCCCGCTTTTAATTTAATTATAAAAACTTTGAGGCCTACTTGCCGGGATTTGCTTAAAAAAACTTCCCAAAAACGTTTGGGAAGTAAAGTTGGGAAGTTTTAGGGCGTTAAATTTGATAATTTTCGCGTTTAACGGTTTTCGTTAGTTAAATAAAAGCATGAATTTTGGGGATTTTTATCGGTTTTGTAAGTATCGTGGTGCGCTCGAAGGAATTCGAATCCCTGACCTTTTGAACCGCAATCAAATGCTCTATCCAGCTGAGCTACGAGCGCACTTTAAAAGAAATGTGAAGTATAGCCAAAGGTTTCTTAAATCTTTCATAAATTTTGACATTGTTGCAAAAATTTTACATTTTTACATACCCTACTACATTAAAATTTGCCGTAAGGCCATAAAATTTCAAATTTATGCGCCAAATTTGCCGCATTTAATCGTCTATAAAAAATCTTTATGTTATCTTATGCAATAAATTTAATTAAAAACAGGTGTGTCTAGGGCTTCAAGCGGTCACAATCGTCAAAATATAGAAATAAATTAAGGAAAAAAGCCAAAAAATTACTAGTAAAACGACAAAGATAACAAAAATAGCAAATTTAAAGACGGTACGCAAAGATAGTACTCTAAAAAAAGCAAATTTCAAGCATCAGCAAGCAAAAAAGAGTAAAATTCAAAAAACGATAAGAAAGGAAAGCCAAGTGATACATAAAATTTTGATCGCAAACCGCGGAGAGATCGCTGTTCGAGTAATCCGCGCCTGCAAAGACCTGCACATTAAAAACGTCGCCATTTACACCAAGCCCGATCAAGACTGCCTGCACGTAAAAATAGCCGACGAAGCCTACCAGATCGGTATCGACCCGATCAAAGGCTACCTAGACGCCAAGCGCATCGTCGAGGTTGCAAAAGCATGCGGCGCGGACGCGATACACCCTGGCTACGGATTTTTGAGTGAAAACTACGAATTTGCCAAAGAGGTTGAGGATGCGGGGCTTGTTTTCATCGGGCCTACTGCCGACGTTATCCGCAAAATGGGCAACAAAAACATCGCGCGCTACCTGATGAATAAAAACGGCATCCCTATCGTTCCTGGTACCGAAAAGCTAAACAACGAAACGATAGAAAATATCAAGCTCTACGCCGAACGCATCGGCTATCCCGTCATCCTAAAAGCTAGCGGCGGCGGCGGCGGCCGCGGCATCCGCGTCGTGTGGAAAGAGGAGGAGCTAGAGTCTAGCTTTGAAAGCTGCACGCGCGAGGCTAAGGCATTTTTTAATAACGACGAAGTTTTCATGGAAAAATACGTCGTAAATCCGCGCCACATCGAGTTTCAGATTTTAGGCGACAAATACGGCAACATCATCCACCTGGCCGAGCGAGACTGCTCGATCCAGCGCCGCCACCAAAAGATCCTCGAGATAGCGCCCAGCCCAACTATGAGCGAAAGTCTGCGAAAGAGCATGGGCGTGACCGCAGTCGCCGCAGCAAAGGCAGTAAACTACACCAACGCCGGTACGATCGAGTTTTTGTTAGATGATTACAACAACTTTTATTTTATGGAGATGAACACTCGTATCCAGGTCGAGCACGGCGTGACCGAGGAGATCACGGGCGTGGATCTCATTGTACGTCAGATCCGTATCGCGGCGGGCGAGATCCTAGACATGGAGCAAAGCGACGTCATCACGCAAGGCTTTGCTATAGAGGCGCGTATAACTGCAGAGGACGCGTGGCAAAACTTCATCCCAAGCCCTGGCGAGATCACCGGCTACTACCCTGCTCTGGGCCCTTCCGTGCGCGTCGATAGCCATCTATATAAAGACTATCAGATACCGCCGTTTTACGATAGCTTGCTAGCTAAGCTCATAGTCCGAGCCCCTAGCTACGATCTAGCCGTAAATAAACTAAAACGCGCGCTGGATGAGTTTACGATCGAGGGCAGCGTCAAAACCACGATCCCGTTTTTGCTCAGTATCAGCAAGGAGCGCGACTTTAGGCGAGGATTTTTCGACACGTCCTACGTCGAAAACAAAATGCCTACCCTGCTAGAAAAGATGAAAACCAAAGACAACGAGGACAACGAAGAGGTGATCGCCGCAATCGCTGCCGCGATACAAAGAGTAAAAGACGCTAGAAAATTTAAAGAGGAACACGCGGATGAATGATTTTTTCGATAGTTTAAAGGATATAAAAAAAGAGCTTCAAAAGGAACAAAATGCAAATTTGAGCTCAAATTCAGCCGCCAAAAACGCCGCGAAGCAAAATTTAAAGTCTGAAATAAAAACCTTCAGCAAAGAAGAAGCCATCGCACACAAAGAGCAAAATTTGCGTGACGAGTTTCTAGCCTACGTCAAGGACGCGGATATCAAAAAGTGCTAGTCGTGCCGTTTTCCACCCTGCCTAGCCCCTGCCCCTACCTCAAGGACAGGGACTCGCGCATGGAGTATCGCTACGTGGACGGCTGCGACTTTGCCGTAAACGACGCTCTAGCTAGGCGCGGCTTTAGGCGCTTTGGCAAATATTTTTCCAAGCCAAACTGCGCGGGTTGCCGCGAGTGTGTAAATATCAGGGTCGATGCGCTAAATTTTAAATTTAGCAAATCCGCCCGCCGCACGATGCGCAAAAACGAAAACACCAAAATCATCCTAACAAAGCCGCTCCTAGACGACGCGCACGTGGCGCTATACAAAAAATACCATAAATTTATGCAAGAAAAGCGCGAGTGGAAGTACTACGAGCTGGACTTTCGCCGCTACTATGAGCTCTACGTCGCAGGGCATGCGGAGTTTGGCAAGGAGATAGCGTATTTTGCAGACGGCCGTCTCATCGGCGTCGATCTAGTCGATATCCTTAGCGACGGCATCTCGGCGGTTTATTGCTATTACGATCCTGATTTTGCAGATCTTAGCATCGGCAGATACTCGCTCTATCAGCAAATTTTACTAGCTAGGCAGCTAAATTTGCGCTGGATATATCTAGGCTACTACGTCAAAGACTGCCCTAGCCTAGCCTACAAGGCCGACTACAAGCCCTACGAGCGCCTGCGCGAATACGTCCCGCTAGACGAAACGCCCGTGTGGGAAAAAGCGGAATAAAAAATGCTTTCAAGTGCGTTTTATAAAGGCAAAATTTGATAAAAGTAAGTCAAAATCTAGAATCTCTAAGCATAGAAACATCAGATGCCGATCTGTTTTTCGAGCTACAAGCGCTCATAAAGCGAAACTTCGCCAAGACGCTGGGGCAAAAAGGCAAAGTGATGTCGTTTTACGACGAAAACGAGAAGGTTCAGCGCAAATATTTCGTCAAATTTCTAAAAAAACTCTGCCAAAGGTACGAGCTAAAAAACGTAAATTTAAACTTCGCCGAATATAAAACCATCAAACTCCACTACATCCAACCAAACTCGCTAAAAGCCATGGTTTTCGTCGACGTCGCCTTCGTGCGAGGCGGCGCGATATTTAGCTTTGATCGCTCAAACGAGTCGTTTATTTCGCACATCATTAGGGGCTTTGAGTCAAAGCAAATTTTATCCGCCGAAGGTCAAATAGTCATAAATATCGCAAATTTGGATGAATGCGCGCGCCTAGAGGAGCTGTTTAACAAAAGCGAATATATGAAATTTTCAATCATCTTTAACTATAGCGAAGAGGAATTTGAAAAATTTAAAAAACAGATCAAAATCTGCGCTAAGAAAAACGAAGCCAAATTTGCTGCGCTGGCTAGCCTTTTCGAGGACCATTTTGCGGTGCTTGGGTGCGATAAAAATGATAGCTTTGAGGAGGTGCGAAACCGCTATCTGGAGCTCGTCAAGGCCTATCACCCCGACTTTCACGCCGCGCTTAGTCCGGAGCTTTTGGACGAGTGCAAAACGCAGTTTCAGCGTATCCAAAATGCATACGAGAGTTTGAAGCCATATTTTAAGGAGCTTGAGTCGGGAGCGGCGGAATAAGATTTAAATTTTAGACTTTAGCATAAAAAATGTAATTTAATAACCGTTTAATAGTGCCCTGAAAAATCACGCAAACTATAGCCATAACTAACGCATAAGGGCCTATAAATAACATCAAAATCAAAGAAATAATAAGATTAAAAACGTAAAAGTAACTATCGCCGTTGCTATCGTCAAAAAATATATCTATAGGCGTTAGTTCAATATTTTGATTGTAAGGAATAAGCCTTAAACAGCGAAATAACCAAAAAATCGGTATAGCCAAAATCAAACCGAAAAATAAACCGCCCATGATGTTGTCAATGTCGGGGGCGATACCCTCAATCAAATAAGTACTCGCAATGCCTAAAAATAGGACAAAAAGAATAAAAAATATGCGCTTCATATGGATATTTTAAATTTTCGAGACTTAAAAATCAAGAGAAATACGATACGAGCCCCGCCAAATCCCCGGCTTAAATTTAAAATTTACGCTCAAATTTGCCCCGCTCCAAGCGTCAGATTTTACTTCCCTGATTGCAGTAGATAGGTCTTTTTACGCTCGCTGGAGCTACCGATATTTAGCGCGAGGCGGTATTTGGTTATCGTGCGGCGGACGACCTCGACGTTAAATTCCTTCTTTATAAACTCCAAAATTTTAAGATCGCTAAGCGGCTTGGCAGGATTTTCGTTTCGGACGAGATTTGCCACGAAGTCTTTGATGGCTTTGTTTGAGACGTCCTCGTCGATCGCGGCGGAGAAAAAGCTCTTTATGGGCACCAGTCCGCGCGAACACTCAAGGTATTTGTTTGAGATGCCGCGCGAGATGGTCGACGGGTTTCGCCCCAGATCCTCGGCGATGTCCTTTAGGCGCATGGGCTTGATGTCGCCGCCAAAAAAGTAATCATACTGATACTCAACTAGCATTAGGGCGATCTTTCGCAGCGTGGCTTTTCGCATATCAAGCGCATCTATGAGGTCTTTTGCCTCTTTTACGCGTGAGGCGACGAAACTCTCTTTTTCGTCAAGCCCCTCGACGTCGATGACGATCTCAGGGTAAAAGTCATCGTTGATACGCACCTCGATACCGCCCGAACTCGTGTCGATGACGATGTCGGGGATAATTGCCACAGCCTCGCTCATATACTCGATCGCGGGCGGATTTTTTAGCCTCTTGATGACGGCTAGAGCTTCATTATAGAGCGGGATCTTGCGCATTTGAGAGAGGTTTTCGAAATTTAACGCAAGCTTTTTGGCGCTTTCAAAGAGCTTCTCGTCCAAATTTAGCTCCTCAAGCTGAAACAAAAAGCTCTCTTTGTAGTCCTTTGCGCCGATGCCTGCGGGCTCAAGGTAGGCAAAGCGCTTTCGCACCGACTCGATCTCCGCCTCGCTAAATTCGTCAAATATTTCAGGCTCGTAGTAGCCCTCCTCGTTTATGCATTCGATTATTTTCATCGCGATTTTTTGGGATTTTTCGGTCGGGAAAAGGGGCTTACCTATCTGCTCGATTAGCTTGTCGTAAAGCCCGGTTTTAGCCACGCTAAAGCTTTCGATATTATCGGTTACGCTATTTTTTGATATTTCTTTGAAGAAATTTTTATCTTTTTTGGATGGCGCGGCGCTTGGCAACTCGCTTAAATTTCGTTGCTGCACGCTAGCGAATGGATTATCCGCTAAAAACGGCTCAAGCGTCTCCTTTAGCTCCTCGACGCTGCTGCTTAGTATCGGCAGCCACGACCTTAACGTGTGCGAGAGCTTATTTTTGGGAGCTTGAGTTTGCTTTAGCATTATTCTACAAATTTAAACTCTTCGCCCAGATAGTGGGTGCGCACGAGTTTGTTGTTCGCGACTTCGTTCGCGCTGCCGCTAGCTAGCAGGCTACCGTCCTTGATCACGTAGGCGCGGTCGCAGATGGCTAGCGTCTCGCGGACGTTGTGGTCGGTGATTAGCACGCCGATGCCGAGCTTTTTTAGGTCGCGAACGATACTTTGTATATCGCTAACAGCGATCGGATCGACGCCGGCAAATGGCTCATCCAGAAGCAAAAATTTAGGCGTGATAATGAGGCTTCTAGCGATCTCGCAGCGTCTGCGCTCGCCACCGCTTAGACTCACGCCCTTTCGCAAGCGTATGGGCTCGATGTTTAGCAAATTTAGCATCTCGTTTACTTTTTTCTCGCGGACAGCCTCGTCTTTATATAGTATCTCGGCACCTAGTAGTAAATTTTCCTCGACGGAGAGGTCTTTAAATATACTTGATTCTTGCGGCAGATAGCCGATACCCATATGCGCGCGCTTGTGTAGCGGCACCTTCGTCACATCCGCGCCGTCTAAAAACACGCTACCGCTAGAGGGCGAGATGAGCCCGCAGATCATATAAAACGTCGTCGTTTTACCTGCGCCGTTTGGGCCTAGCAACCCTACTACCTCGCCGCTTTTGACCTCCAGCGAGATGCCTTTTATGATGTTTGTTTTTTTGATCGTTTTTTGTAAATCTTTAACTTCTAATTTATGCACCGTAAACCTCGTATTTTCGCCCTTTTTGACTAGGCGAGATGACTATCTTGACGCATTTTTCGCCCAAATTTGCCAGCGCCTTTTCCAGTCGCTCGTCGCCCCACTCTACCAGGTGAAGCCCCTCCTCTAGCAAATTTTCAAAAAGCCCGTTTTGTAAAATCGCGTCAAGTCCGTTTTGATAGATGTCGTAGTGATAAATTTTATCCCCGTAGCTTTGCATGACCGAGAACGTGGGCGAAGTAACATCCACATCGATGCCGCGAGCTTTTACGATAGCTTTTACTAACGTCGTTTTGCCGCTAGCTAAATTTCCTTGCAATATAACGACGCCGCTTTGGGGTAAAATTTTTACCACCTCCTCAAGCTCGCCAAGCCCCAAATTTAGCTCTATCATAGCTCTTTTACGTATAGCGCTTGGGCTGATTTTGGGATGCTTTTGGTCTCCGGGATCGCTAGCACCTCGTAGCGCGCCTCTTTTGCCAGAAATTTGATCGTAATCACGTCGCCGATCTTGACCTCTTTAGCCGGTTTAGCAACGACGCCGTTTATGCTCACGACGCCGCTTTTACACATATCTTCGCTGACCGCGCGCCTTTTCGTTATATTTACGGTATTTAAAAATTTATCTACTCTCATGGCGGCGATTTTAGCCAAATTTGGCTTAAATTTTTAATTCTTCGCCGCTACATATTAAATTTAATGTAAATTTGACATTTGGCGCACGCGATTTTAGCGGAAATATTTATTCCAAATTAATCAAATTTGGCTAAAATACGCGTCATCTCAATATAAAGGATAGAGAATGAAAAAAGATGTGAAAAAAGTCGTTCTCGCCTATTCGGGCGGACTTGATACGAGCATTATTTTAAAAGGGCTGCAAGACGAGTATAAATGCGAAGTGGTGACCTTTACCGCCGATATCGGCCAGGGCGAGGAGCTGGAACCCGCACGCCAAAAAGCGCTGGAGCTCGGTATAAAACCCGAAAATATATTTATAGAGGATTTAAAAGAAGAATTTGCGCGAGATTTCGTATTTCCGATGTTTAGAGCAAATGCCGTCTATGAGGGTGAGTATCTACTAGGCACCTCGATAGCTCGCCCGCTGATAGCTAAAAAACAAGCCGAGATCGCCGCCAAAGTAGGCGCCGACGGTGTGAGCCACGGAGCAACCGGCAAGGGTAACGACCAAGTGCGCTTTGAGCTAGGCTACTACGCGCTGGGAGATAACCTAACCATCATCGCTCCTTGGCGCGAATGGGATCTAAACAGCCGCGAAAAGCTACTAAAATACGCAGAAAAAAACGGCATCAAAATAGAAAAGAAACCGGGCAAAAGCCCCTACTCTATGGACGCAAATTTGCTCCACATCAGCTACGAGGGTCTAGTGCTTGAAAACCCTGCTCACGCTCCGGAAGCCGATATGTGGCGCTGGACGGTAAGCCCAAAAGATGCTCCAAATGAAAGCGAAATAATAGAAATCGGCTACGAAAAAGGCGATCCTGTTAGCATAAACGGTAAAAAAATGAGCCCGGCGGCGCTACTAGCCGAGCTAAACCGCCTAGGCGCAAAACACGGTATCGGCAGACTCGACCTAGTAGAAAACCGCTCGGTCGGCATGAAAAGCCGCGGCTGCTACGAAACTCCTGGCGGCACGATAATGCTAAAAGCTCACCGTGCGATCGAGAGCATCACGCTAGACCGCGGCGCGGCACACCTAAAAGACGAGCTAATGCCTCGCTACGCCGAGCTCATCTATAACGGCTACTGGTGGTCGCCTGAGCGTATCATGCTGCAAGCGCTCATCGACAAGAGCCAAGAAAACGTAAACGGCACGGTCAAAGTCGAGCTCTACAAAGGCAACGTCATCGTGCTCGGACGCGATAGCAAGACGGATAATCTCTTTAGCGAAGCGTTTTGCACGTTTGAAGAGGACAGCGTATTTGATCAAAAAGACGCGAACGGATTTATCAAACTAAACGCGCTTAGATTTATCATCGGGCGCAAAAACGGGCGCAAATTTAACTAAATAAAGGATAAAAATGAAAGTACTACTAATAAAAGACGTAAAATCGCTCGGAAAAGCCGGCGAAATCAAAGAGGTAAAAGAAGGCTACGGAAATAACTTCCTGATCGGAAAAGGCTTTGCTAAAGCTGCGACTCCAGATGTTTTGCGCCAGTACGACGCCGAGCAAAAACGCAAGGCCGAGGAGCTAAAATACGAGATCGCAAATATAGAAAAGCTAAAATCCGAGATCGAAAAAATCACGCTCAAGGTTAAAAAGCCGCTCGGAGCAAACGGCGCGCTATTTGGCGCAGTGACAAAGGACGAAATTTCAGAAGCTTTAGAAAAAAATCATCATTTGGTGGTGGATAAAAAGGCGTTTGACTTCGCGCATACGATAAAAGCGACCGGCATCTACGAAGTGGATGTCAAACTCGGCCACGCCGTGCGCGCCACGCTAAAACTAGACGTCGAGGGCGAATAAGTGTTTCACGCGACTACAATTTTAGCCTACAAAGGCAAGAATAAATCGGTCATCGGCGGCGACGGACAGGTTAGCTTTGGCAACACGGTGCTAAAAGGCAACGCGGTAAAAATACGCAAAATACACAGCGGCAAGGTCCTGGCAGGCTTTGCCGGCAGCACCGCGGACGCGTTTAATCTCTTTGATATGTTTGAAAACAACCTCGATCACGCCAAAGGCGACCTTCTAAAAGCCGTGATCGAGTTTAGCAAAGAGTGGCGCAAGGATAAATATCTGCGCAAGCTAGAGGCCATGATGCTGGTGCTTGATAGAGAGAAAATTTTTCTTTTAAGCGGAACAGGCGACGTCGTAGAGCCCGAAGACGGCAAGATAGCCGCCATCGGAAGCGGCGGTAACTACGCCTTATCCGCTGCCCGTGCGCTGGATAAATTTGCCCAGATCGACGAAGAGGAGCTCGTAAAAGAGAGCCTAAAGATCGCGGGCGAAATTTGCATTTATACGAACACGAACATAAAAACCTACGTTTTAGAATAGAGAAAAGATGAATTTAACCCCAAAAGAGATAGTGAAATTTTTAGACGATTACGTCATCGGGCAAAAAGACGCCAAAAAGATCATCGCCATCGCGCTACGAAACCGCTACCGCAGGATGAAGCTGGATAAAACGATGCAAGATGACATCATGCCAAAAAACATCCTGATGATAGGCTCGACTGGCGTGGGCAAAACCGAGATCGCAAGGCGTTTGTCAAAGATGATGGGCTTGCCGTTTATCAAAGTAGAGGCTAGTAAATATACCGAAGTGGGCTTCGTCGGACGCGACGTGGAAAGCATGGTGCGCGACCTGGCGGCTGCGTCGGTAAATTTGGTCAAAGCCGAACAGCGCGAGAAAAACCGAGAAAAAATCGACGAATACGTAAAAGATAAGATAATAAAAAAACTCCTGCCGCCTTTACCGACTGGTGCGAGCGAAGAGAAAAAAGCAGACTACGAAAAAAGCTACGAAAAGATGATGAGCAGGCTGGAAAACGGCGATCTAGACGATCTAAGCATCGAGATAGAAGTCGTACAAAATAGCTTTGACGCAGGAGCCAACGTGCCGCCCGATATGGCGCAAATGCAAGAAAGTTTCGTCAAAATCATCGGCCTAAGCAACAAAACCGTCAAAAAAGAGATGAAGGTAAAAGACGCTAAAGAGGCGCTAAAAAACGAAGCTAGCGATAAAATTTTAGATATGGAGAGCATCAAAACCGAAGCCGTGCGAAGAGCCGAAAACGAGGGCATAATCTTTATCGACGAGATCGACAAGGTCGCGGTGAGCTCCGGAAACTCCGGCAGACAAGATCCTAGTAAAGAAGGCGTACAGCGCGACTTGCTACCTATCGTGGAGGGCTCGACGGTGACGACCAAATTTGGCGCCATAAAGACCGATCACATACTTTTTATTGCCGCGGGCGCCTTTCACATCAGCAAGCCAAGCGATCTAATCCCGGAGCTTCAGGGGCGTTTTCCGCTGCGAGTAGAGCTTGATAGCCTAGATGAAAACGCGCTGTATCAAATTTTAACTCAGCCTAAAAATTCGCTACTCAAACAATACGAAGCGCTTTTAAAAACCGAAAACGTGGAACTTAAATTTACGGATGACGCCATAAAAGCTATCGCCAAAATAGCTCAAAATGCCAACGAAAAAATGGAAGATATCGGCGCTAGACGCCTACATACCGTGATCGAGCGCGTGATCGAGGATATCAGCTTTGAGGCTAACGAGCACGGCGGCAAAACGGTAGAAGTGGACAAAGCCCTCGTAGAAAAGCGCCTCTCAGACGTCGTCGAGGATCAAGATCTGGCGAGATATATATTATGAAATCAGGCTTTGTAAGCATCATCGGTCGTACGAATGCAGGCAAAAGTTCGCTTTTAAATTTTTTGCTTGATGCGAAGATCACCATCGTCTCGCACAAGCAAAACGCCACGAGGCGAAAAATCAGCGGTATCGTGATGAACGGCGAAGATCAGATCGTTTTTACCGATACGCCGGGACTTCACGAGAGCAACAAGACGCTAAATAAACTAATGATAAACGAAGCGATAAAATCCATGGGTGACTGCGATACAATCGTGTTTTTAGCGCCTATTCACGACGACATAAACAACTACGTCAAATTTCTAAATTTAAATCCGCAAAAACCTCATATCTTGGTGCTCACCAAGGTTGACGAAGTCTCAAACGCCAAAGTGCTTGAAAAAATCGCGCAATATCAAAAATTTCAAGACAAATTTACCGCGCTTTTGCCTTTTAGCGTCAAAAAGCAAACCTATAAAAAGCCGCTTTTAGATGAAATTTGCAAGTTTTTGCCAGAACATGAGTATTTTTATGATCCGGAATTTTTAACGCCGACAAACGAAAAGGAAATTTTTCGTGAATTTATACTTGAGGCACTATACGATAATCTAAGCGATGAAATCCCCTACTCTACCGACGTGCTCATAGACAAAGTCAAAGAAAAACCAGATATAACTGAAATTTATGCCACTATAATCACCGAACGCGAGATACATAAATCTATGATCATCGGAAAAAACGGACAAACTATCAAAAGAATTGGCATAAATTCAAGAAAGTTAATATCAAATTTTACCGGTCAAAAAATCCTCGTAAAGCTCGTTGTAGTCGTTAAAAAAGACTGGCGCAAAGACGAAAAAACTATAAAAAGCTTGAATATTTTATAAATAATTATTAAGTTGACTAATTTTTGTGCTATAATAACGCCATTGGTTGTGGGTTCTATTATTTTTTTT
>NZ_AOTD01000006.1 GCF_000344295.2 Campylobacter showae CC57C
GAAAAATCATCTCGCGATACTTCGCCTTAACTTTTTCTATTCAAATTTGATTCGCCGAGACCCACATCTTGAAAATGCTAAATTTGACCGTTTGTGATTAGAAAATCGATCAAATTCTCGTAAATTTAGCCGAGCCTTACCCCAGCAAAATTTCCTTCCTCGCTTCAAATTCCTCTTTGCTTATCGCGCCGCTCTCGTACAGCTCATAGAGGCGTCTAAGCCGCTCCTCAAGGTCTTGCGCGCGCAGCTTGTCCTTTAGCGCTTCTTTTTTCTGATTTCTCTCGACCGCCGCGCCGGTTAAACGCAGATCAAAGAGCCACCACACGCCCCAAAGCGCCCAAAATACGTAACCCACGATTGCCCAAGCTAGGCTATATCCGATGAAAAACAGCGCCATCATCGCAAAACCGCTCACGAATTTGCCCAGATAAAATCTATGCCCGCCAAACCAGCCCGTAAGCAGCCAAAGCGCGTAGGCTATATAAACGTTATCGCCCATTTTTAGCCCCCTTTCGCCCAGCGGCAAAGCTCTGCCAGAGTATGAGTACGACTCCGACGTCGATCATAACGTCTGCGAGGTTAAATATCGCAAACTCAAACCACTTGTGCCAATAAACGTAGTCCACGACGCCGCCGTGAACGAAGCGGTCGAGCAAATTTGAGCTACCAGCGCCCAGGATTATACCCGCTCCTAGCGCATGCTCCTCTAAAATTTCCTTTTTTTCGCCGTTTACGCTCAAATTTGGCTCCGTTTTTGCCGCGGTCTGCGCGTCAAATTTGCGCTTTAACCGCCAAAGCAGATAGCCGCAAACGCCCGCAATCAGCGCTAGTTGGATAAATTTGAGCCACTGCCCAAGAAACGCAAACATCGAAAACGCCACGCCGCGGTTATATGCAAGCACTAGCGAAAAGTACTCGCCCTGCCACGAAAAACCGCCCAAAAATATCTGCTTGACTGCCTGATCGAGCGCGAAAACGACGAAAAACGCCGCGAAAAAAACGCCTAAAATTTTAGCCATTTAGCGCTTTTACGAAAAATTTCTCAACCTCATCCATGCGGGTTTTTAGCGCGTCGGCACACTTGCCTTCAATCAAAAGCCTGATGAGGTTTTCTGTGCCAGAGTAGCGAAATAGCGAGCGGATACCCTCTTTTGCGAGGCTTGCTTCAAGCTCTTTTAGCCCTGCGATGCTCTCAAGCGGCTTTTTCTCGGTGATCTTTAAATTTAGCAAAATTTGCGGATACGGTTTTATCTCGCTTAAAATTTCGCTCGCTTTTTTGTCTTTTTTTAGCACCAGTGCCGCAAACTGCAGCGCCGCCACGAGCCCGTCGCCCGTTTTTGCGTAGTCGCTAAAGATGATGTGGCCGCTTTGTTCGCCGCCGAAATTCGTGCCGTTTTCTTTCATCTTTTCAAGTACGTATTTGTCGCCGACGTTTGCGCGCAGGAGTTTGATTTTGTGGGATTTTAAATAGTCTTCAAGCGCCGCGTTACTCATCACCGTAGCCACGACCGCGCCGCCTTTTAGGGCTTTGTTTTCTTGTAAAAATGCCGCCATGACGCCCAGCAAACTATCGCCGTTTGCCACCTCTCCGCGCTCGTCTACGACCACGAGTCTGTCGGCATCGCCGTCAAACGCAAAGCCTAAATCCGCCCGCAATCGCACAACTTCGGAGGCTAAATTTTGCGGATAGAGCGCGCCGCAGTTTAGGTTTATGTTGCTACCGTTTGGCTCGTCGTTTATGACGATGGTTTCGGCTCCCAGCTCGCTAAAGATAGTCGGAGCGACCCTGTACGCAGCGCCGTTTGCGACGTCTAAAACCACGCGCAGCCCGTGCAAGCTGAGATTTTTAGGAAATGAGTTTTTGATCTGCACGATATAGCGGCCGATGACGTCGTCGATGCGCTTTGCGGCGCCGATTTCTAGCATTTGCTTTTGCGATCTTTCGATAAGCGCGTCGTCAAAATAAATCTTTTCTATCTGCGCTTCGGCCTCTTCGCCCAGTTTATTGCCTTCGCTGTCGAAAAATTTAATGCCGTTATCGTAGTACGGGTTGTGCGACGCGCTGATCATGATGCCCGCATCACAGCGCATATCCTCGGTGAGAAACGCGATCGCGGGAGTTGGCATCGGGCCGATCTGGCGGACGTTGTAGCCCACGGCCGTGAGCCCCGCGACGATGGCGGTCTCGATCATGTAGCCGCTTTTGCGCGTGTCTTTGCCTAGCAAAATGGTGTTCGTATGCGACGCAAACTGTCTAAAATATATCCCCGCAGCCATAGCAAGGCGCATGGATGTTGCGGCGGAGAGTTTTTCGCCCGCTTTACCGCGAACGCCGTCGGTACCGAATAGTTTCATTATCTTTCCTTTTTTTAAAATTTCTACGGCCTTATCTCTTGAGTATGTTTAAAAGGGCTAGCAAAAATAAATGCTCACGGACGACCAGTTCGCTCCGCTTTATTTTTGCGTCGCAACTTTTAAATCTATCTCAAGATATAAAGCCTTATCAACTTTTTGGGCGGCAAACACTACTCTTTTAAATTTATGGTAAGATAAAATTTACCCGCCAAATTCCATAAATTCATTAAATTTCGGACCTATTTTATCAAAAAATATCCAAATTTAAGTTGTAAATTTCCTCGCTTTAAATTTTACTTAAATTAAGCGGATTTTAAAACTGGTTTTTATATAATCACGGACTAAAATTATGACAAAAGGGACATTATGGCAAACCATAAATCTTCTGAAAAAAGAGCCAGACAGACTATCAAAAGGACTGAAAGAAACAGATTTTACCGCACTAGGCTTAAAAATATCACTAAAGCCGTGCGCGTAGCCGTCGAGGCGGGCGATAAAGAAGCCGCGTTAAACGCGTTTAAAGTGGCAAACAAAGATTTCCACAGCTTCGTTAGCAAAGGCTTTTTGAAAAAACAAACAGCTTCTCGCCGCGTAGGACGCCTCGCAAAACTCGTAAACAAACTATCTGCTTAATCTAAATTTTTAATGTTAGCCGACAAACTGCAGCCTTTTTTGGATCGCTACGACGAGCTCTCTCGTCTGCTTAGCGATCCGTCTATCACAAACGATATCGCAAATATGACCAAGCTCTCCAAAGAGCAATCAAATTTAGAAGATATCGCCTCGGCTGCAAAGTCCTATCTGCAAACTCTCACAGATATCGAGGAGAACAAGGCTCTGCTAGATGACGCCGAGCTTGGCGAGCTAGCTAAAGACGAACTCAAAAATCTCGAATCCCAAAAAGAAAATCTCGAAGAAGAGATCAAAATTTTACTCCTTCCAAAAGATCCCAACGACGATAAAAACGTATTTTTAGAGATCCGTGCGGGTACGGGCGGAGACGAAGCGGCACTTTTTGCGGGCGATTTGTTTAATGCTTATGCGAGATATGCCGAGCTTCGCGGGTATAAATTCGAGATCGTAAGCCAAAGCGAGGGCAACACAGGCGGCTTTAAAGAGATTATTTTGCTAATAAAGGGCAAGGGGGCATACTCGAGGCTCAAATTTGAGGGTGGCACCCACCGCGTCCAGCGCGTACCCGAGACTGAAAGCCAGGGCCGCGTACACACCTCTGCAGTCACGGTCGCTATCATGCCCGAGGTCGAAGATAGCGAGATCGAGATAAATCCAAACGACCTTCGCATCGATGTTATGCGCAGCTCAGGCAACGGCGGACAGTCGGTAAATACGACCGACTCGGCGGTACGCATCACTCACATCCCGACCGGTATCGTCGTCACAAACCAAGACGGCAAAAGCCAGCATAAAAACAAAGAAGCCGCGATGAAGGTGCTAAAAGCGCGCCTTTATGAGATACAAGAAGAAGAGCGCCTAGCCAAAGAAACCAGCGAGCGCAAAAGCCAAGTCGGCACCGGCGACCGCTCTGGGCGTATCCGCACATACAACTTCCCGCAAAACCGCATCAGCGATCACCGCATAAATTTGACGCTTTACCGCCTTGATGCGATAATGGCGGCGGGACTTTTTGACGAGATTATCGAGCCGCTGATTGCGCATTATCAAGCTGAAGCGATCTCGGACGCCGATCTATAAATTTTAAAATTCACTCAAATTTCGGCATTTTTAACGCGATATTTTGTTAAATTTGGATGCAAATTTAATTCGAACGAAAAGTCGAGTAAAAACGCTCAAGCCAATCAAATTTACTAAACGCTAGGCTGGATAAATTTATGTAAATAGTCCAAAATTATCAAATTTTCAATCCAATACACCGTCAACACGCCAAAAAAATTGCATTTCGAAATAAAGCCAAATTTGGTGCTTGAAATCTGGTTTTGTCAAAATCGACAACCCGTGAACTCCTCAAATTTGACAACCTGAAGCAAGGCATTTAATTTATTACAAGCGGTTTTATAAAAAATTTGAGCGAAGTTTTGCGACAAACTATTCAAATTTAATGCCTGGAAATAATCTAAAAATTCGACGATAAAGCTAAAATTTAACCCGCGCTCGTATGTTTGCCGCATATTAAAGCTCGTTTTTTAGCAAGCAAAACAGCTTCACTTCGCTAGTTCAAGTATATTGCACGCGCGTTTGGAGCCAAGCTCGCAGGCCTTTTTGAGTCGCTCGCCCGATAGTTCAAAGCTCTGCGGAGCGACGTCGCCCTTTAGATAAAACACCGACTCCTCGTAGCAGCTCTCCACGCTCCCTGCGGTGCAGGCGTCTTTGTAGATCGCAAATGCCTTCGCCCCGTCCTTGTGGCCCGTTAGCCCTTTGGCGTAAAACTCCGCGGCAAAGTAGCATGCCAGCGCGTCGCCGCCCGAGCAGTTTTTTTCTAGCGCAGCGAGCGTTTTTTCGCAGCTTGCGGCGTCGCCTTTATTTATGCAGGCATTTAGCCCGACCTCGTCTATAGCGGCATTTGCGAGCACAACTGCGACGGCGAGTATCCAAATTTTCCTCATTTTTTATCTAGTTCCTTTAAATTTTTAAATCTATAAATCCCGTTTTTCACTCGCTCGAAAATTTTGCGATTTTCAAGCAGCTTGATGGTCTGCGTGACGGTGGGTTTGCTGGCGTCTGTCCGCTCGCAGATATCTGAAATCTTAACGGTTATAAAGCCGTTTTCGTCAGCATTTTGGGCTAAAAACAAGATGATTTCCATCTTTTTCTCGCCCAAAATTTGACCGAAAATCTCCCTCTCTAACTCTGTCATCGCGCCAATTTTATTTTTTGTATTCTAAGAGTTTTAGATATTTTTTTGCTATCGGATCGAGAAAAAAGGCATCGTATTTATCGCCCGGGTCATTTCCCATAAGTTCCGGTCTCATATTGTATTTATACATTTCTCGACCGTTTTCATTTTCATCTTCATGATATACGTAAAATGAGCCCTCTAGGATGACTTGTCCGAATTTACATTTTTTACTCTCGCTTTCTTCGTCAGACCATTCGTATTCCCACTTGTATATTTGACCTAAATTTGAATCTCCAACTTTTAAAAATATATTTTTGAGATGATTGCTGTTAGGCTCGTCCAGCATTAGTTCGCCGTATTCTATGCCGGTGTTTACGTCTCCGTCATATCCTTCGCCAAAGTCGTAATTTTTCCCCACGTAGGTTATTTTGCTACCGTCTGCCATAACAAAACCTTCGCCCAGATGACTATAGTTTTCATCCTCTTTGCGCTTGCTTGCCTCGGCTTCTAAGTATTGCATGCTGTTTTCATTGACGCAGTAGCTTAGTTTTAGCTTTACGATATCATTTTTATTCTTTTTTAAAAACGATTTTAACGCGTGCATAGACTTAACGTCTGACAAAAATATCTCGGCAGTATTTACCTCTTTGGCGCCTAAAAACGCGGCAAGCGCAAGCGATAAAACGATGATTTTTTTCATTTTTTACTCCTCAAAGTGATCCTAATTTTACTAAATTTTAGCTTATTTTACGGCTCTTGCGATACAATACGCCAAATTTAACAAAGGATCAAATTTGAAACTAATCAGCTGGAACGTAAACGGACTGCGCGCGGTCACCGCCAAAGACGGATTTGCTTGGCTAGAGCAGCATAGACCCGATTTTTTGGGCCTTCAGGAGATCAAGGTGCGCGAGAGTGACGTGCCTGCCGAGATTTACAAGCTCGGATTTAATGAAATCAGCGTAAATTCGGCAGCTCGCGCTGGGTACTCGGGCGTGATGAGTCTGGCCAAATTTGGCTCCGTTACGCAAAAAGCGGCGTTTTTTGACGACGACGAGGGGCGGGTTTTGGAGCATAGATTCGGCAACGTCGTACTTTTTAACATTTACTTTCCAAACGGCCAAAAAGACGACGCGCGCCTAGCCTACAAGATGGATTTTTACGCTAAATTTCTAGCCTACATCCAGGAGCTCGTAAAACAGGGCAAGGACGTGATATTTTGCGGCGACGTAAATACCGCGCACCGCGAGATCGACCTCAAAAACCCAAAAGCAAACGCCAAAACCTCGGGCTTTTTGCCTATCGAGCGCGCGTGGCTGGACGAGGTCGTCGCACGCGGCTTTATCGACACCTTTCGGCACGTGCGCGGCGACGCGGCGGACGCGTATTCGTGGTGGAGCTACCGCTTTAACGCTCGCGCCAAAAACGTCGGCTGGAGGATCGATTATTTTTTCATTTCATCAAACCTCAAAGACCGCCTAAAAGACGCGTTTATCCTGAGCGATATCACGGGCTCTGATCACTGCCCCGTCGGTATCGAGATCGATCTGGAGGGGCTTATTTAAATTTACTTTTTTTAGCGGCGAAGGTTAAATTTGAGCTAAATTTACGCTTTTTGTGGCAATCAAAATTTGGGTTAAATTTGGCTTTGGCGCAAGGTTTGATTTCTAAATTTGAGTGCAAAGCGTGTGTAACACGTAAAATTTAAGCCTCAAATTCTGCGCACTGCATTAAATTTAACTCAAAAACCCGTGATCAAAAAGGTGCGTGATTAGGATTTTAAAACCAAGTCCGACGAGGATCGCGCCGCCTAAAATCAGCGCCTTTTGCTCCAAAAACTCTCCCGCAAATTTACCGACGTAAAAGGCCGCAACGCTAAGCGCAAAGCAAGCTATCCCGATAACAGCGGCGCTAAAGTAGATGTCCGCGGCCGTAAAGCTCAGCGTCACGCCCACGGCTAGCGCGTCGATACTGGTGGCAAATCCGCCTGAGAGTAGCACCTTCGTATCAAGGCTCACGGCCTGCGCAGGCTCGTTTCTACAGGCCTCGCGGATCATCTTTACGCCCAAAAAGCCCAAAATAGTAAACGCGATAAAGTGATCGATCTGCGCGATAAATCTAGCAAACGCAGCACCCAAAAAGTAGCCCGCAAGCGGCATCGCCGCCTGAAAAAATCCAAAAACAAACGCAATAAATAAAATCTTTGATAGTGCGAGATTGCGGTATTTTGCGCCGTTTGCGATGCTAAGCGCCGCCGCGTCCATAGCAAGCGCGATAGAGAGAAGTAAAAGCTCCATTTCATCCTTTCAAAAAGGCTAATTTTAACTCAAAATTTGCCTCTTGCGGTTAATCTCGCTCAAATTTGCGGCTAAATTTGACGTCTGAAATTTGGAGCCAAACAGACGAGTGCGCCGTATAAATTTGCACTTAAATTTAGGTCCTAAATCATGGCACAAATTTTTGTGTTTTAAATTTGCAAATTTAGCCCGCCGTATCGTAAAGATGCGGGTAAATTCGCCCGCTCGAAGCCCAAATTTACCCGTTTAAAAGCTGAAATTTAATATCATAACCGCCGAATTTTACTTTAAGGAAAAAACGATGAAAAAAAGTTTGATCTTATGCGCGGTTTTGCTCACCGTTTTTGCTCAGGCTAATTGGCAAGAGACGCTAAATCAAGGCGCGCAGATACTGGGCGCGGCAAACTCGGACGACTACAAAAGCGCGGTTAGCTCGGCTCTAAATGCGGCCGTTAAGGAGCTATCAAACGGAGGATTTTTAAAAAACGCAACGGCTAAAATCCCGCTGCCAAAGAGCCTGGAAACTGCGGCAAATTTGGCTAAAAAAGTTGGCGGCGAAAAGTGGGCTAACGAGATGGTAACCTCGATAAATAACGCGGCAAGCGCGGCCGTGCCGGGAGCTGCGGACGTATTTTCGGGCGTGATAAAAAACATGAGCGACGCGGACGTGAAAAAGGTGCTAGAAGGCGGCAAGGACAGCTTTACGAAGTTTTTGCAACAAAACTCGAGCGAGAAACTGCAAGCCGTGTTTAAGCCGATCATTACCAAAATGATGAGCGATAATACCTTTGCCACGGCGTATAACGGGCTAAATTCGTTCGTCGCCGGTAGCGCGCTGATAAAATCGGACGCCGCAAAGCAGCTAAAAGGCATCGCAACTAGCATGGGCGCTGGCGAATACATCCCGCAAGAAAACGAGGATCTAAACGACTACATCACGCGCAAGACGCTAGACGGACTATTTAACGTGATGAGCGAAAAGGAAAGCTCGCTACGAGGCGGCGCCGTGGAGCAGGGCACGAAAATCCTGCAGGGAATTTTCAAGTAAAAATAAGGGAGAATAGTGAAAAATAGTTTGGAATTTCGCGCCGATGTGGGCATGATTTTTGTTGCGATAGTCTTTGGTCTAGGCTATCTGCCTACCTCGCTAGCGCTTGCTACTAACGGCGTTTTTGGCGTTTTGTTTTGGAGATTTTTGCTAGCGGCGATCATAGCCGGGGCGATATTTTATAAAAAGCTAAAAGACGTAAGCGCGCCTGATATAAAATCGGGCGTAATCTTGGGTCTGTTTTTGTTCGCGGGATTTGTCAGTCAGACTTTTGCGTTTAAGTACGCCGACACCTCGTCTGTGGCCTTTATCATCGGGCTAAACGTGGCTTTGGTGCCTTTTATCGCGGCGGGGCTTTTTAGACATAAAATTTACTCCTACGCGTATGTTGGCGTGGCGTTTGCGGTGGCAGGGCTTTATATGATAGGCGATACGAAGGTCGGCTTTGGCCTGGGCGAAATTTTGGCTCTGGTTTGTGCGTGCGCCTACTCTTTTCACATCGTTCTCACCAACCGCTTGGTGCAAAAATGCAACCTCGTAAATATGGTTTATTTTGAAATTTTGACCCTAATCGCGCTTTGTTTTGTGGCTATTTTGGTTTTTGAGGACGCTAAAATCGCTCCCGTCGTGGACAAGGCGTTTATCATAGCGATGCTAGTCGTGGGCGTACTGGGCACGGCGTTTGCATTTTTTGCGCAGGCCTTGATGCAAAAATTTACAACGCCCGTTAAAACGGCGATATTTTTCACCCTTGAGCCCGTAACCGCCGGAGCGATGGGCTATTTCGTCGGCGCGGAGGACATCAGCGCATATAGGCTTTGCGGCGCGGCGCTTATCTTGGTCGGAGTTTTGATCAGCGAGATAGGCAGCTACCTGCGCGCTAAAAAGGAAAATTTAGCCTAAATTTCGGCGAGCTTTGCTTAGTGTTTTGCTCGAAGTGCCGACCCGCCGTAAGATCAAATTTATCAAATCGCCGCCAAATTTACTCTCGCGGCGATCTTATCCCATTTAAATTTATCGTCGTTTGCCAGCTAGCAAGAGGGCGGCGACTTTTAATTTGACGCGATAAAGCCCGAATTTAGTCAAATTGCGTTAAATTTGCCCCTTAAATTTAGCTAAAGAAATCAGATGAAAAAATCAACCGAATTTAAGGCCGACTTCGCGCTGTTCGTGATCGCGGTGGTCTGGGGCGTGACGTTTTTGCCGATGGCGCAGACGCTAAAGACCAACGGCGTTTTTACGCTTTTGTTTTGGCGGTTTTTGATCGCAGCCGCGCTGATGTCGCTAATAAGCCTCAAATTTACGCGCAAGATCGACCGCAATTCGTTAAGATTTGGCGCATTTTTAGGCGCGCTTTTGTTCGCGGCCTTTACGCTTCAGACCTTTGCCCTAAAATACGCCCCAAGCTCTACTGTCGCCTTTATCACGGGGCTAAACGCCGTTTTTACGCCATTTATCGCGCTCGCGTTTTTCGGACAAAAGGTCGTGGTTTATGCCTTTATCGGCGCGTTTTTGTCGGCGACGGGGCTTTATTTTCTAACTGGCAGCGAGCTGGGTTTTGGCGCGGGCGAGGCGCTTAGCGTCGTTTGCGCGCTGGGCTTTGCGCTACATATCATTTTCACGGGTGTCTTGGTGCGCAGGTGTGAGCTTTACTGGATGGTGAGTGCGCAGTTTGCAGTTGTCGCGGCACTTTGTTTCGTTGCGGCGCAGATTTTTGAGCCTCGCGGCGTTGTGCCCGTTTTGGACGAGGCGTTTTTCGTCGCGGTCGCGGTGACGTCGATATTTGCGACAGTTTTGGCCTTTTTTGTGCAGACGGCGGCGCAGCGCTACACTACGCTCGTTAAAACCTCGCTCATCTTTACCTTTGAGCCGGTAAGCGCAGGGATCGTGGGGTACTTTTTCGGCGGCGAGATACTAAGCGGCGTGCAGATAGCAGGAGCCGGACTCATACTCTTTGGCATCGTCGTTAGCGAGGTGGGCAGCTACTATAAAAACAAAAGATCGCGGGAAGCGGGCTCGTAGTGGCGGCTAAATTTGACAAATCTAATCAAAGGAGCGAAAATGACGAAAGATCAGTGCTGCGTCCTAAAGCATTTGACGGCGGGCGAAACGGGTGGCTTTGAAAAAGCGGGCGAGCTGGGCGACGGCGAGTTTTTAGACTTGCTTATCGGAAAAGGGCTTATTTGGATGCTTGACTGGGCCGGCGAAGACGGCACGGGTGACGTGGGTAAATTTATCCGATCTAGGCTTGATGAGCTACAAAGCAGCGTGACACTAGAGTGCGATAAAATTTACACGAGGCTCGAAAAAGAGGCAAAAAAAGATGGTTTTGAGCGCGGCGACGCGAGCCTATTTTTGATGAACGAGTTTCAAAAGGCGCTCAAAAAGAGCGATTTTAGGCTATTTACTTTGGATCTGCATAACGACGCTTATTACCTACTCATAGCACACAAGGACGCCGAAAAAGACTTTAAGAAAATGGCAAAGCGCGAGGAGCTGTTTTGGGATATCGCACCGTGGGGCAAGCGTCGCAAAAGACAGATCCTTTACGTCATAAACTGCAAGTGCGGCGAAATGTCCGTATGGCAACTAGATGAGGACGAGTCATCGCCCAGGGATGAGGTTTGCGAAGTATGCGGGCGTGTGCTTTTCGATGCCGACGGCAACGCTAATCAGCCTTTGGAGAAGGAATTTATCTGATTTAGCTTTGCGGAGTCAAATTTTGCTTGTATCATCGTAAATTTGAGGTCAAATTTACGCCGCAGGCTACGAGTTAAATTTGATCCAATTTGACTCTAAAACGCCGAATCTACCGCCTTTTTACCGTGGTAAATATAAAAAAGCAAACCGAAGCAATGAGAATAATGCTAGCGCCGCTGGTTAAATTCGCCTCAAAGCTCAGCCACAGCCCACTCACGCAAAACGCAGCCGAGATGAGAGCGGCGTTTAGCATCATCGTGCCTAGGCGGCTCGAGACTGCGCCCGCGATGTAGGGCGGGATCGTGAGCAGCGCGATAACCAGGATGAGCCCGACCGCGCGTATCGTCATCACGACGCTTAGCGCCATCATGCACGTTAGCGCGTAGTATAGCAGCGTCGTGCGCACGCCGCGAAGCCGCGCAAACTCCGCGTCAAAGCTAAGCGCCTCAAACTGGCGGTAAAATAGCGCGACGGACGCGAGTATAACGCAGTTTGCGACCGCCATAAAAACAAGATCGCCCTGCGGCACGGCCAAAATCGAGCCAAAAAGATAGCTCATCAAATCGACGTTGTAGCCGGGTGCTAGGTCGGTGAGGATGATGCCAAACGCCATGCCAAACGCCCACAGCGCGCCGATGACGGAGTCCATCTTGCTCTTGTCTTTGAGCGTGATCGTGGCGATGAGCAGCGCCAAAAATACGGAAAACAGGCTCGCTCCAAGCAGCGGCTCGAGCGAAAAATAAAACGCGATGCCAAGCCCGCCGTATGCGCCGTGAGCGATGCCGCCCGCGATGAAAACCATACGGTTTATGACCGTGAGCGTGCCGATCACGCCGC
>NZ_AOTD01000007.1 GCF_000344295.2 Campylobacter showae CC57C
AGCGCCTATTTTTGATCGCGTTTGCGATTTTGCGGCTGTAAATTTGAAAAAAACAAGCCGCACCTGCACTCAAGTACAATATACAAAAAATAGAAAAAACAATATAATGCCGCAAAATTTCATGTAAAGGATAGTCGTGTCAGTCAAAGCAAGTATCGTAAAAAGCGTCGTAAAAGACGCCATCGTCATACCGCAAAATAGCGATAAAGACGTAGTCATAACAGACGAAGATACTTTGCTATCAGATCAAGGCGCAACAGTAAAAGAAGACATTGAAGACGAGACTATAGCGGCCGGTATCATTACCTCACAGCAAGTATCGCTATACGAAATCCAGCCTCAAGACGCACAAGAAACAGTGCCTGACGGTAGCGGCGGCTCGGTTAGCTCAGACGGCGTGAGCTTGAGCAAAGTTACATTTACCGAGGGCGGCCATATATCAAGCGTGATTGCAACTTATAGCAACCCGTATACGCAAAATCAACATTCTATTGCAGCTGAACGAGCTATTGGTATTGCTACTAAGATAATTTCATCAACCCCTACGCCAAAAGCACTACAAGTAAGAGCTCTAAGCGATGTTATGGAGGGGTCGGGCGATTACCTAACATTTGCTTTATCGGTAAGCAGCACCTTAAAAGCCAGGGCAACCACTCTAAATTTTAGCCTAAGCGGCGGGACGGCGGGAGTGGATTACGAGGCTGGTTCTATGCAGTATTCGACCAACGGCGGCTTAAGCTGGACTAGCGGCAGCCAAGTAACCATCGCCGATGCCAACGACATAAATAGCGTTCAAATAAGAGTAAAAATCATAGACAACGACGGGCACGACGGCGTAAATTTATCCAGCACCCCTACGACGCAAAGCGACAATCAAAACCAAGGCGTAGAAGGCGAATCAAAGCTAGATAGCGACGGCGTCAAATACGAAGACTACGGCATAACCTACAAAGACTACTCTAGAAATTTAACCCTGACCGTCACCACGGACAATGCCGAGATAATAAACTCTAGCACAATGGGCAAAATAATAGACCACGATGACTACATAAACATACAAGGAAACGAGCAAGCCGACGGCAAACACATAAATACAGGCACGGGCGACGATACGCTAAATCTTAGCGGCCACGTTAAAAATCATTTCGTCGCAAATACTGGTGCAGGCAGTGACGTCGTAAACATAAGCGGTCAAGTTACCGATCACTCCAGCATCAACACCGAGGAAGATGACGATATCGTAAGCATCAAGGGCACTATAGAAAACTCAGAACTGCATACCGGCACGGGCGATGATACCGTAACTATAAAAAACTCAACCATCAAAGGACAAGGCGGTTCAAAAGCCACGATAGATACCGATGAGGGCGGCGATATCATAACGGTTGAAAATTCCGTATTAGAAAAAGTAGATATCATCGCAGGCAACGGAGAAAACAAGGTAACGTTAGGGCAAAATTCTACCCTTAAAGACGTTAGAGTAACGACGGGCAAAGATGTCGATACGATAAATATAGAATCAGACATGACGGGCACTACCAACAACAGAAACGACTCCATCATCTCAACCTACGCAGGCAACGATAGCGTCAATATCAAATCCGGCGTAACGCTCACCAACGTCGCCATAAACACCGGTGTAGGCGAGGAAAAGATTGAGCTTGACGGCGTTAAATTTGTAAACTCCGAGCTATTTACAGAGGATGATAATGACGAAGTGACTATCTCTAATAGTACCTTTGAAAACGCTACGACATCTGGAAACCCCGCAGGTATCGGCACGGGCAGAGGCGAAGACGTCGTAACGCTAAACAGCGGAGCCGAGTTTAAGCAAGGCACCTACATACACACTGGTACGGGCAACGACACCATAAACGTAAATAGCGGAGCGATTCTCGATAAAGCCCAGATAAACGCCGCCGAAGGAGACGACGAAATACATATCAACAGCGGCGCGCAGATCCAAAACGGCTCACGCATAACCGGAGGCGAAGGTAGCGACACCATAAACGTAAACGGCGGCGCAAACGTCTCGCACTCCGTGATATTTGGAGGCAGAGGCGATGACGCCATAAACATAAAAGCAGGAGTAAATTTTGATAATTATTCCGAAATAAGAGGAGACGAGGGTGACGACAGGGTCATGATAGAAAAAGGAGCAAGCATCTCAACCTCCGTCATAAAAGGCGGCGACGGCGAAGATACGCTAAATATCTCCGAAACCATAGACTTTAGCAGAGTCAAGGATTTTGAAAAACTCGAGTTAGGCGGAGCGGAAAACAACGTCGAAACCACGATAACCGCCAAAGACGTGCTTGATATGACGGATAGCGATAACAGGCTAAGGATAGACGGCGAGAGCGGAGATACGCTGCATCTTAAAAACTTTACCCAAGGAAACGTAGGCTCGGAATACACCGAATACAACGGCACCACTCAAAGCGTAACCGTAGAGGTCAAAAACGAAATAAACGTCGATATTCTGCCTTGATACGCTAAATTTGGCTTTCTTGGCTTTGCATACTTTCTAAATTTAATCCGATTACGCGTCAAATTTAAGTTTAGCGGTTTGGGTCAAATTTGACGGTTTAAAATTTAACTCAAACTTGCCGCACAAACTAAAACAACTTAAATTTACAGCCCGGCTTTCTTAAATTTTAACCGCGCTCCCGCCAAACTCCACGCGAAACTCTGTTAGCCCTCCGCCGCTTTTACACGAGATTTTAAACCCAAGCTCCTTGCAAAAGGTTTTAACGATATGAAGCCCAATACCAAAGCCGCCGTTTCGCTCGTCAAACCGCGTGTAAAGCTCAAAAATCCGCGGCAAATTTTCCTTAGCGATGCCCGCGCCGCTGTTTGAAATCGCGAGCGCAGCAGGGGTTAAATTTACGCTTACGCGGCCATTTTCGTCGCAATATTTTATAGCATTACTTAGTAGGTTGTCGATGATTTTTCGCGTTTTTTTATAGGATGAGCGCAGCTGCACCTCGGCTATTTGCGTGCTTAAATTTATATTTTTTTGCTCCAAATTTAGTCCAAAATACCCGATCCTCTCGCGCACCAGCTCGCTCAGGCTAAAGCTCGTCGCCGCGCCGTCCTCTTTGCCGCTAAGCTTTACCAGCGTGAGGTCCTCGTATAGCGTCGAGATCGTTTTGGAGGCGGTTTTTATGTTGTTTAAGTATTTTTTCGGATCGGTTTCAAACATCTCTATGCTCATCAAAATAACGCTAAGAGGCGTGTTTATCTCGTGCGTCGTATCCCTGATAAAGCCGTTTAAAAAGTCGATACGACGGTAAAGCGGACGCAGCGAAAGACGAATGATAAAATAAGCTATGACTAAAATAGCAAGCAGTATCATAAACGAGAAAAATATTATCTTGAGTTTTAGCGTGAGAATCGCAAACTCCGGATCCGCGACCTTGACGGCGACGTAGTACTCCTCCTCGCCGAGACGATTTTTGAGATAAAACTGCACCACTGAGCTCGTTCCGTCCTTGTATCTTTGCGGCATGCCCTCGCGCGGCTCAAAGTCGTCCTCGATCTCCTCGCCCGTTTTTAAATTTACGGCAAAAGCCTCGACGTCGTCGAAATCATCGTCGTCTATCTCGCCGTTTTTTTGTAGTTTATTTTGCAGATGATGCTGCAAATCTCGCACGATAAAGACGTCGCGATCGAGTATAAAATGCTTCTCGCGCTCGTAAAACATCTGCGCAAAAAAGACCAAAAATGCGGCGCTCGTGATGAAATAAAGCAAAAATATAGGTAAAATTTGACGGTCTGAAAGTGCTGCAAAAGCTTTTTTAAGAGATTTTAGAAATGCCACTTGCCGCCTTTTGGGTTAAATTTGGTGGTGCCTCGCGGACGTAAATTTTGAAGCATAAAACGGCAAAAATCTTGCGTAAATTTGGATAAAAATTTAGACCGATATCCTGCGTTTTGCCGCGCCGTAGCCGTAAATTTAATCAAATTCGGCGCTAAATTTTGAAATCTAGAGCCGCAAATTTCATAAAAATATCGCGTAAATTTAGTAGCGTTTTTAGCCCAAAACCCAAACCGCCAAGCAACCGCGAAAAACTTAAACATATTTATAGCCTAGCTTTGAGGCGCTCACGATACGCTCTTTGCCTAAAATTTTACGCAGCTCCGCGATATAAACGCGCAAACTAAGCTCGCTAGGGCTCTCGTCGTAGTCCCAAATTTGAGAATAAATCTCGTCTCTACTTAAAAATCTATCCTGATTTTTTAGCAAAAGCGCGAGCAATCTGGACTGCTTTTTAGGCATCGAGACAGCCTTGCCGTCACGAAATAGCAAGCCCTGATTCATATCAAAGCCCAAATTTTCACCCAGATTTATCAGCTCGTTTTTATTGTGCACAAAGGTGCGTTTTAGCAGATTTTGCACGCGCAGATGTAGCTCTTTTAGCTCAAACGGTTTTTTTATGTAGTCGTCGCAACCGCTAGTAAAGCCGCTTTGCACGTCATCAAGCGTGTTTAGCGAGGTCGTAAATATACAAGGCGTGTTTTTGCCCGCGTTTCGTAGCTCCCCAAGTAGCGCAAAGCCGCTGCCGCCGATAATTTTGACGTCAAATATCCAAAGATCAAAGTTGCTCTCATAAGCCAAATTTAACGCGTCATCGTAGCTTTTCGCGCCCGCAGTCTCGTAGCCCTGCGCCTCCAGATACGCGCGCATCATCTCAAGCAGCATATTTTCGTCC
>NZ_AOTD01000008.1 GCF_000344295.2 Campylobacter showae CC57C
ACGGAAATGGATGAAACAAATACGGAAATCTATAAAGACAAATTCAAACCAATAGCAAAAACAAAATCAAACGCAGTTAATTTAACCCCCTTGCCCCCTAAGCCGAGTTTGCCTGATTTTCTCGACCCTAATCTTTGGGAGCAATACCTAGCTTACAAGAAAGAGCGCAAGGAGAAACTTAGCAAACAAGGCATCGAGATGAAATTTAGCGAGTGGGCTAAGTGGGCGAGCGAGGGTATAGACGTCAATGCTTGCATACGAGAAGCGATGGCGAACGAGTGGCAAGGGGTGTTTAAGCCCAAGACGCAAGGGGGTAGCGGGCGCAACGTGCCAAACAATGCTACGACAAACCCGCACGGCCTAAATCAAGGCACGCTCAACACAATGCGAGCTTTTAGGGAATTTGAAGCCCAGCTAATAGCTAGCGGTCAAGGACACAGAGTAGGAGGGAATTATGACGACAAATGAATTTTACGACGTATTTATGCCGATAGTCGAATACTACAAGGCTGATCTTAGCCCGGCGGTTATCGCACTTTATTTTGAGGATTTGGGACATCTTGAAGCGAGCGAGTTAAAACGCGGGCTAAGAGAGCTAAGGCAAAGCCGCAAATACTCAAATATGCCGACTATCGCCGAAATTTTAGAAGCGGTAGAGGGCGATTTTGAGAGCAAAGCGCAGCTAGCGTTAGACGAGCTGATCTATGCGATAAACAAATACGGCACAGACAGAAGCGTATGCTTTAGCGATAAAGCGATTATGAGCGTAGTGTCAGCGGCGGGGGGTGGGAAGCGGTGGGCAACCTAGAGGGCAAAGAGTGGGAGGATTTTAAAAAGTGGGAGTTTAAAAAACTTTACAAAACCTACTCAAAGCCTAATCAAACCGCGCCTGCATATCTAATCGGCAGGAACGAGAGAGTAAATAGCTTTGGCAATCAAACCAACAAATTTGACAAGATTTGTTTTATCGGCGAGGATAAGGCCCCGATGAGCATAATCGAGTTTAAGCAAGAGCGAGCAGCGATCCAAAATAAGCCGAACGTCGGCGGGCTACTAGCTAGAATAAATAAGGCGGCGGTATGAAACTAGAATTTAGGCCGAACGACCAAAAGAACTTTTACGACGTGCTTTTGGTAGATTTTGAAAGCGGCGAAGTCGTAATACTCGTCGCAGGCGGCAGGGAGTGTAAAAGACTAACGGACGGCGAGCTAAGGGTCAAAGGCGAGCAAGGGAGTTTGTTTTGATAGAACTAAACAAAATATACAACGCCGACTGCTTAGAATTTATGTGCTCAATGCCGGGTAACTGCGTGGATCTGGTCGTAACCGACCCGCCGTACGAAATAGCGACCAAAGGTGGCGGACTAGGCAAACGCCCCGTATATGAAAACGGCGCGCTGGATAAAATCTCGCAGGGCTTTGACGTAGATGCTACGCTAGAACAAATCGCGCGCGTCTGCAAGAAAATCAATATTTTTATATTTTGCTCGACGAAACAAAAGCCGCGCATAATGAACTGGGGATACGATAGGGGCTGCAACGTGGCCGAGCTTTTTTGGCATAAACCAAACGCCGCACCTTTCACGAACAACACCCTTAAAAGCGACATCGAAAATATAATCTATATCAGAGAAAAGGGCGTAAAAATCAAAGGCAGGTCAAAGCTTTTCACTCACAACGCGCGAAAAAGCGAATACGGGCACCCAAGCGAAAAACCGCTGGAGATAATCAAAAAGCTAATCTTGACGGCGTCAAGCGAGGGCGATTTAATATTTGACCCGTTTATGGGGAGCGGTACGACCGCGGCGGCGTGCAAAGAGTTAAATAGAAATTTCATCGGCTGTGAGATAGAAGCCAAATATTGTGAGATAGCCGAGAAAAGATTAAAAAATACGATAAAAGGACTACTATGACCGAAATTTTAAGTTATGCCGTGTATAGGCTGGAGCTTGATGAGATAGAAAATAGTGACGATTGGTTTGATGCCGATGGCAGACTCAAATACAAAGAGCGGTTTTTATTTGAGGCGCTCAAAGAGGCGGACCGCATAAAAGACGGCTGGCTAATAGCACTATTCGCAGGAGAACAAGACGCGATAGAGTTTTGCTCGGGGGCAGGGCTTAGTGCGGATTCGGATTGTTTTTATTTTTGCTTACGCGCAGAGGCCACGGCCACTATCGGAGAGGGCGAATACGTAGAGGTAGGGTATTGATGAAACTACCCAAAACAATACAAGGGCTAGGGTCAAGGGGTAAAGTTGCTCAAAACCGCTCTAAATACAAAAATAGAAAAGTAGAGCGCGGCGGCATCAAATACGACAGCCAAAAAGAGGCTAAGCGTGCCTTTGATTTAGAGCTTAAGCAAAGAAAGGGCGAAGTAAGCGAGTTAAAGCGACAGGTTAAATTTGTCTTACAAGATAGCTTTAAAATACCCAGTAAAAAAACAAAACAAGGTTTTGAAACAATAAAAGAGATAGCCTACATAGCGGACTTTACGTATTTTATGGGCGGGCAATTCTACATCGAGGATGTTAAGGGCTACAAAACGCCCGAGTATAAACTAAAGGCAAAAATACTAAGAAAAAAGATAGCCGACGGCGAGATAGATGCCGTATTTTTGGAGAGCTAATTGGATTTAGACGTAAGCACCAAACACCTTAGCGTTTTTTATGACGTCCTAGACAAATTCTACCCCGAGTGGGAAAAGAGAACCGACGACTATTTTTTGACCGAATTATCGTTTTTAATCCGCGAGGTATTTAAAAGCCCTTATACGGACGAAACGCTGATAAACAACCTAAAGCAAAGCGAAGTAAGAAAATATCAAGCCGAACTAAAGGCGATACTAAACACGCCTAAAGAGGCTTTAGATTGGATACTCAAACACAGGATGAGCGAAAATAGGCGCAAGATGTGCGAAACGAAGTATTTAAGAAAAAAATCTTAGGAGGAACAATGGAAATAAAATACAAAAAGTTGGGCGACTTAAAGCCTTATGAGAATAACGCTCGCACGCATAGCGAGGAGCAAGTGGCGCAAATATGCGCTAGTATTAAAGAATTTGGCTTTACCAACCCGTTGTTAATAGACGAGAACGGCGGAATAATAGCAGGACACGGACGGCTGGCGGCAGCCAAAAAGCTAAATATGGATGAAGTGCCGACTATTGAGCTAAAAGGGTTAAGCGAGGCGCAAAAGCGGGCTTATGTGATAGTTGATAACAAGTTAGCCCTAAACGCAGGGTGGGATGAGGAATTATTAAAAGCGGAACTAGAAGCGTTACAAAATTTAGATTTTGATTTAGAGTTATTAGGATTTAACGAGGATGAATTGGGTGATTTTTTAGATAATGACGAAAGTGAAAAAGACCCTGACAAAGTGCCAAACGCAGAAAAAATACCGATTACGCAAAAAGGTGACGTTTGGCTTATGGGCGCCCATAGGCTAATGTGTGGAGATAGCTGTAGCGGCGAAGATATGAAAAAACTAATGGCAGGGGGGCTTGCTGATATGTGGCTAACAGACCCACCCTATAACGTGGCATATGAGGGGGGAACAAAAGAAAAACTAAAGATCAAAAACGACAATATGGGCGATGAGGAGTTTTTGAGTTTTTTGACAGCGGCTTTTGGGACGGCTGATGAGGCTATGAAGGCAGGGGCTGTTTTTTATATTTGGCACGCAGATTTGGAAGGTTTTAATTTTAGAGCCGCATGCAAGAATACAAATTGGGAGGTTAGACAGTGTCTTATATGGAATAAAAATAGCCCAGTTCTTGGCAGACAAGATTATCAATGGAAACACGAGCCTTGCCTATATGGCTGGAAAAGTGGGTCAAGCCACCTATGGGCGTCCGACAGAAAACAAACGACTATTTTAAATTTCGATAAGCCACTAAGGAATGGCGAGCACCCAACAATGAAACCAGTGACTCTTTTTGAGTATTGTATGTTAAATAATACAAAAGGTAATGATGTGGTGCTTGATAGTTTTGGTGGCAGTGGCACAACACTCATAGCTTGCGAAAAAAATAAAAGGGTGGCGAGAATTATGGAATTAGACCCAGTATATTGTGATGTTATAATAAAAAGATGGCAAGAATTTACAAATAAAAAAGCCGTGCTTGAAAGTGACGGGAAAACTTTTGACGAGATAAGCAATGGCTAAACCACTACCACCATACAAATGGGACGAAATAAAAGCCGACTATGAGGCAGGAATGAGCCAAGCGGAGCTAAGAAAAAAATATAATATTCCAGCAGGGACGCTGGGGAATAAAATAAAGAGAGATAATTGGCAACTTTCCCAACCACAAAAAGCCGCGTTAGACGAATTTAAAAAAGCAAGTGGGAAAGTTTGCGAAAGCCTTTCCCAAGCAAATGAAACTCAAAAAAAAGAGATGGCTCAACAAATTAGTGCAACGTTGGAAAATTTAGAAATAATAGCTAATAACCGCAAAATTGCTAAAGCATTTCAATCGCTAATGGTGCGAGGCATAAGTGACAAACGCTATGCAACACCGACTGAGATCAAGCAAGGTACCAGCGCGCTAAAAGACCTGGAAGCTATCGCAAATCCGCAGAGCAATAAAATAGAGATTAATAACACAAATACACAGCAAGAGCAAAAAATAACCGAGGTCGTTTTTACGATAGTCGATGAGTAAAATAAAATTAAGACTTGCAAAATGGACTAAAAATTTAATACAGCCTAAACGCTACAAAGGCGTAAAAGGTGGTCGTGGCAGTGGCAAAAGCCATTTTTTTGCTGAGCTAATGATTGCGTATTTTATTAAAAACCCAAATACTAGAGCTGTTTGTATCCGCGAAATTCAACGCTCGCTAAAGTTTTCATCAAAAGCCCTAATCGAAAGCAAAATAAATAGCCTAGGCGTAAGCGAATATTTCGAGATAACCCTAACCGAGATTAGGGCTAAACAAGGCAACGGTATAATAATTTTTCAAGGCATGCAAGACCACACCGCCGACAGCATAAAATCCCTAGAGGGCTTTGATATTGCGTGGGTTGAGGAAGCGCAAAACCTAAGCAAGCGAAGCCTAGAGCTTTTACGCCCTACTATACGCAAGGAAAATTCCGAGCTTTGGTTTAGCTGGAACCCCGAAAACGAAACCGACGCCGTAGATAGCTTTTTTAAGCAAATGCAAGAAAACAAAGCGACGGATTTTGTTTTAGTCACGGCAAATTTTAGCGATAATCCGTTTTTGCCCGAGGAGCTAAACAAAGAGCAAGAATACGACCGCAAATTTAACCCTAGCACTTACGAGCATATTTGGCTAGGCGGGTATAACACCAAGAGCGATGCGCAAATTTTCAAAGGCAAATTCAGAGTGGAAAATTTTAACACCGACGGACTAGGTAATCCTTACCACGGCTTAGACTTTGGCTTTGCCAACGATCCGACCGCGGCCATAAGATGCTACATACACGAGCGCAAACTCTACATAAGCCACGAAGCAGGCGCAGTAGGGCTAGAACTAGACGACACGGCAAGCTTTTTAAAAGAACGTATCGAAAATATACATAAATATGTAATCAGGGCGGATAACGCGCGCCCCGAAAGCATAAGCTATTTAAAAAGGCACGGACTAAATATGATAACCCCGACCGCAAAAGGCAAAGGCAGCATAGAGGACGGCATCGAGTATATCCGTAGCTTTGAAGCTATCATAATACACGAACGTTGCGTCGAAACCGCAAGGGAATTTAGGCTATACAGCTACAAAACCGATCCGCACAGCGGTGACATCTTGCCACAAATACTAGACGAAAACAATCACTACATAGACGCCCTGCGTTATGCCCTAGAGCCGCTTATCAAGAGCAAGGCTAATATTTGGGGGCATATTACAAACCGAAACTAGCGCGTAAAAAAGCCCTATACTTTTCAAAAAAGAAAAGGGGCTAAATGGAGCTAAAAATAAACGATAGTTTAGAAAATTTAGTAACCAAAATGGGGCAAATGACGGCCAATAGGGAATATTCGCCCCTAAAGGTCACCAACACACAGCTTTTAAATGCCTACGATAACGGCTGGATAGCTAAACGGTATATTAAGAAGACGATAGGCGATATGCTAAAAATGGGGCGCGAGATTGATTGGGGAGAAATAGATGAAACCCGCAAAGCCGATTTTTACGCCGCGAATAACCGCTTTGAAACCGACGGCGTTGTTAAAGACCTGCTATTTAACGTCTTGCTTTACGGCGAGGCGGCTATTTTAGCCATAACAGACGCGGCAGAGGAAACCTATCAAACCCCGCTAAGCCCAAGCGAAACAATTAAGCAATTTATCGTTTTCGGCAAGGGCGAATTTAAAGCCGTAAATGCAGAACACAAATTTATCCGCCCGACTATCTACAACGTCAAAGGCGTTAAAACGCATATTAGCCGCCTTTGTATAGTGCAAGGCGGAATAAAAAGCTACGGCGTAAAACAGCGCGAGAGCGTGAGCGACATAGCCACTGCGCTTGATATTATCAAGATGTTTGATGCCATTACTCTTAGCGTGAGCGATCTAATCGAGGAGTGCAAGATCGACATCTACAAAATGAGCGGCTATAACGAACAAATAGTAGCCGGCAACGAGGGAGAGATACTAAAACGTCTAAGGCTAATAAATGAAGCCAAAAGCTACACCAACGCAATCGCAATGGACACCGAGGACGAATACATCTCCAAAGAGAATAATCTAACGGGCGTTGCCGAGCTTTGGGCTAAAAGCTGTATAGTAGTAGCAGGCGCGCTAAATCGCCCTATTAGCATATTATTCGGCGAGGGGGCTGGCGGCTTTAGCAGCGGCGAGGAAGACAACCGCGCGTATTACGAAACTATCAACGAACTACAAAGCACGCTATTACGCCCCGCTTATGATTTTATTGATCCTTTTCTTTTAGGCGAAAATTTAGAATACGATTTTTATAGCATCGACAGCTTAAACGACAAAGAAAAAGCCGAAATTTTAAACGTAAAAAGCACCGCATTAGGCAATTTGCTAGACAAAGGCGTAATAACCGAAGCTGTGATTTTAAAAGAGCTAAAAGACGAGGGGCTAATAAAGAATATTAGTGCAGATGACATAGCCGAAGCCGAGCTACTAGCAAAAGAATTAGACGAGCCAAGCAATGAAGCCAACCCTTTCGGAACTATTTAACAAAAAGCGCAATAAAGAATTTAAGCCCGCGCAGCCTAGCAAACGGGCGGAAGTAAAATACCGCAACGCCCTTTTAATATTGCTTGCCGCGCTAAAAGGGGCAATATTCAAAAGGCTAAAGGAGTTTTTAGGGCTAAACCCTACTGACGCGCAAATAATAGAACACACCACCCAAATACTAGACGAGCTAAGGAAAAGCGACACCGTAAATTACGCCAAAATACTAAGCCAAAGCGTAGTTAAGGCGGCAAACGAAACAAACAAAGACCGCCTAATCCAAAATATCCAAAAAGGCACTGACGTAGACTTAACAAACCTTTTGGGGGACGAAGCCGTAAAAGGCAAACTAGACGAATATGTCGCTAAAAACGTAAGCTTAATAACGTCGGTCAAAAATGACTATCTAAACGACGTTGAAAAGGCTATCCGCGAAAGCTACTTGCAAAACGGTAGGGCTGAAAATTTGGCGTCAATCATTCACGAGCGCACCAACGTAAGCAAAAGCCGCGCGCGACTAATAGCCCGCGACCAAACCGCAAAAATAAACGCCGAGCTAGATCAAGCACGTATGCAAGCTCTAGGCGTTAAGCTCTATATTTGGCAAACGTCAAAAGACGAGCGCGTAAGGCACACGCACGCGAATATGCAAGGCGTGTTATGCCGGTTTGATGACGACACCGTGTACAGCAAGGACGGCGGCAAAACATGGATAAAGCGAGAAGCGGACAAACCGAAGTGCAAGCCTGGCGTTGAGATACAATGTCGATGTTTCGCAAAAGCTATTTTAGGGGCATAAATGGAATTTAAAATAAACAGCGACGGCTACATAATTACAAAAGCAAAAATGGCAAGTATAGAGCCGATGGAATATCTAGGCGAGGAAATTGGGCGCACTAGCGGGAAAATCTATAAAGTTTTTAGGGATGAAAAAGAAGTATTCAGCCCCGAGACGATTAAAAGCTTTGAGGGCAAGCCCTTAACGCTCACGCACCCCGACGACGACGTAACCGCCAAAAATTGGAAAGACACCGCCATAGGGCATATTCAAAACGTGCGCCGCGAGGGTAAATTCTTAGTGGGCGACGCTTACATCAATGACGAGATAGCAATCAAAACCATAAAAGAACAAGGGATAAAGGAGGTAAGTTGCGGATATGACAGTAGATTGATCGAGCGAGACGGGAAAATTTGGCAAACGAACATTAGGGGCAATCATTTAGCCGTAGTTTCCGAGGGGCGAGCGGGCAAAGATTGTAAATTAGGCGACAGCAAAAGGATAAAAATGAAGTTTTTAGACACATTAAAAGGGGCTTTAAATAAAGCCAAGGCCGTTAAATTCAAAGACGGCGACGAAGTAAGCAAAGAAAAAGTTGAGGAAGCCAACGCGGCTAATACCGAGTTGGTAAACCTTTTAGAGCAAGCGCTAAACGGCGCAGAGGAAGTAAGCACAAAGCTAGACGAAACAACCGCCGAGCTAGAGAAAACAAAAAGCGAGCTTGCCGACGTAAAAGCCAAAAGCGTAAAAGACGATGACGGCGCGGACGAGAACGCGCAAATTGCCGAGCTTAAGGCAAAGGTTGAGGCACTAGAAAAAGAAAACGCCGAGCTAAAAGCCGAAATCGAAAGACTAAAAGGCGAGGCAGCAACAACCGAAGCTGTAACAGACGCTAAAGCAAATTTTAGCCATGTAAAACTAAGCGACACTAAGAACGCTAGGGGCGTTTATGAGGCGGTAATCCTTGATAGCAAAGCGTTTGAAGCTAGTGAGCTAAAAAAGCTAAGCGATAGCGAGATTAAAGCAATTTATATGGGTATGCGCGTAAGTGCCAAAAACAAAGACAACAGCGGCAGCGTGTTAGATAAATTCTACGACGCTAAGCCCGAGAAAATCGACCTAAACAAAAAATTCGGAGGTAAATAATGGGATACTTAGACAAACGAGCCTTTGCGGGGCAAGTAGCAAGAGGCGGCGAGAGCGCAGTCGTAGCACTAGCTTACGTCAATAACGACACCGAGATCATCCCTTTTGGGGTATTCGTAACTAGCAAAGACGGCGGCGTAGCCAAAGTAAGCAAGGCAACCGACCCAATCTTAGGCGTTAGCCTAAAGCTAGGCTCAAAGGGCGAAAACAAACCTAGCGAGGTTATGAGTGTTTTATCTTTGCCTTACGGCAGTGAGATTTGGGCACAAGGCAAAGCGGCACACGGGCTAGCCGTTGGCGACACAATCCAAGTAGAAGCAACAGCAGGCGCAGATGCGGGCAAAGTAGCAAAAGCCGCAACGCTAGCACTAACCGCCGCAAAAGATAAATTCTACGTTACCGACGTAGCGGGCGATCTTGTTAAACTAATGAGAAAGGAATAATATGAAACTAAGAGACGAGGAAGTTTTAACCCAACTAGCAACAGCAGCAGCTAGTTTTAACGAGGGCTTTAAAGAACGCGAATATCCCGAGGTACAACTTGCTAATTTTGTGCCTATCACTCAAAAAGGCGACGAAAGCATAGACGCGTTAGATTACGGCGAAATCGAGGGAACGCAAGACCTAGAAAACGGCTTGATTGATGAAAATACTACGTCTTTGCAAACCGAGGATTTAAACATCACAGCTAAAAAGGGGCTATACCTAAGCTGGGCTAAATCGGCAATCTATACTAGCGAGGCAGTAGCTAGAGCAAAAAGGCTAGAAATTGAGCTCGACACCGCCAAGCTTAGAAACCTTGAGCGCGTAGCGCTTTTAACAATGCAAAAAACCGCGCTTGTAGGTCACGCTAAAATCGGCGCAGTGCAAGGGCTTTTAACAAACACTAGCGTAAGGGCTAAAGACTTAACAAGCGGCACGGCAATAAGCGCAATGACGGGCGCAGAAGCTAGGGCGTTTTTCTTGTCGCTAATCGAGCACGGCTACGAGCAAAACGGCGGGCTACTAATTCCTGACACGATAGCAATCGACAGTAAAGACCTTATGGCGCTAGCTAGCAAATACGACAACTCTATCGGCGCAGTCAATGGCGGCATAAACGCGCTAATGGCGATCAAAGAAGCGTTATCTCAAAGCACGGGCGTCGATGTGAATATCGTCGGCATACCTTTGGGCTTTGCACAGGGTCTAGGTGGAGGCAAAGGCAAAAACCGCGCCGTAGTATATACCAAGAGCGAGGACGTATTAAGCACCGATTGGGCTTTATCACCAACAGCAATGCAACCATTTCAAAGAAGCGTATTAAGCTGGGAAATTGCGGTTAAAGCTAAATTTACAGGTACGCTAATTCGTCAGCTTGACAAAGTGGCTTACGTAAATTACAAGGCGTAAGTATGACAAACGCCGATTTTTTAGCGAAATTCCCCGAATTTTCAAACGTAGCTTTAGCCCGTATAGATTTAACTTTAGACGAGGCAAAGCTGCAAGTTGTGAAAAGTATTTGGGGGCGTTTTTATGAGGTCGGCGTCCTACATCTAGCGGCGCATATTCTCGCAATGCAAGGGGCGTTAAGCGCAGACGCAGGGGCAAACCCTCACCCGTTGCGCGAAGTAAGCAGCAAGACGGTAGGGTCTTTAAGCGTAGGCTACACAAGCGGGAAAACCGGCTTTGAAAGCGAATACGGCAGCTACTATTTAACGAAATACGGGCAGCGGTTTTTAGAGCTTAAAAAGCTAATTTTGCCGCACTTTGGGCTAGTAAGATGATCGCGCTAGAAGCTAAAATCGCAACGCTTAGGGGGCTAGGGGTAGTTGTAGGCGTAACGGCTAAAACTAACGGCAGGAGCAGCGAATTCTCAAACGCAGAGCTTGCCGCTATCCACGAATTCGGCAGCCCCGCCCGCCATATCCCCGAACGCTCCTTTTTGCGCAAACCCTTGATAAGTAACGCCGCTGCGATAGCAAATTTAGCAAAAAATGCAGTGGGGAAATTTATCACGGGGCAAATTACGGCAGAAGCAGCACTCGGCGCGCTAGGCGAGGAAGCTAAAAACATAAGCAAAGTGGCAATAACCGAGGGTATAGCCCCCGCGCTAAAACCCGCTACCATAAAGCGCAAAAAAAGCTCAAAGCCGTTAATCGACACGGGGCAATTATTAAATTCTATCACGTATGAGGTCAGAAAATGATAAATGTCGGCGAGTTGATAAACGATAGCGATTTTTGTCAAGTTATCCAAAGGGGCGGCGAGAGTTTTACGGCGGTGGTGCAGTTTTTGAGCGGCGACGAAATGCAAAGATTGCCCGAGGGGGAGCGATATAAAGAGGCAATTAGGATAGATACGAAATTTAACCTAAATTTGCAGGACGTTATCACTTACAAAGGCGTTAATTACCGCATTATCAATATGCAAGACTGGGGGGAATATGGATATAAAAACTTTGCAGGCGTTAGATTTGACGGGCTTGAAAGTTTTGATAGCCAAGGCTTTGAGCGTAGATGAAAGCCTAGTGCGCGACAGCTACTCCAAAACGCTAAACGATAAAATGGCATTTTTAACGGCGCATCTACTCACTAGCACCCAAAAAGGACGCGAGTATAAATTTATCAAAGGCGAAAAAGAAGTAATCACATCAACGCGCGAAGCTGTAGTAAGCGTAAATGCTTACGGCAATAACGCAAACTTCATAATTGAAAAACTAAACGCGTGTTTTTATGCTAGCGAGTTTTTAAAAGGGCTTAAAAATTTAGGGCTGGGGCTAGTAACCGTAAGCCCGATTAGAAATTTAAGCCTTACGGTAGGCGGCGGCGTAGAGGAAAGGGCAAGCATGGACCTAACCCTTAGCTACATTACCCGCATAGAGGCGTCTCAAAACGAGATCAAAACGGCAAATTTCGGCATAAAGGTGAATAGATGAGTTTGACGATAAAAAGGATAGTAAATGTCCAACTAAACGAACAAGGGCAAATCGCAAAGAATAGAGATTTTAGCGTAATCGCTATTGTGAGCGATGATTGGTGTGAAGCTTTTGACGATCCAAGCGTGCGTTTCGTAAGCATAGCAAGCGCGCACGATGCGGCGTTAAATTTCGGTAGCGACAGCCGCGCCACTAAAGCCGCTAAAGCTATTTTCAGCGTAAGCGGGGTTAAAAAGGCAATAGTCGCTAAATGGGTCAAAGAAAATAAAACAACACAAGCAAGCGCAAACGAATTAAGAGGATCGGCGCTTAACATAGGCATAAATAAACTAAAGGCTATCACGAGCGGCAGTTTTAAGCTTAATGTAGGCGGTGCGGATAAAGTTTATACGGCTTTAGATTTTAGCTCGTGCGTAGATTTTGAGGCGGTAGCAACAAAACTAACTGCAGCGATAACTAAAGACACGCTAAAGGCGGTTTATGACGCCGACGGCAACCGCTTTATTATCAGAGCGGCAACGGCAGGTAAAAACGACAACACAAGGTTAGGCTATTTTGAGAAAGCCGACAGCGGCGATTTTGTAGGCGTGCTTTTAAACCTAGTCAGCGGCAAGAGCGATATTTACGTCGGCAAAGACAGCGTAACGCAGAAAAAGGAGAGCCTAAGCGAGGCGTTAGATAAATTATTCAATGCCACACAAGGCTTTTACGGCGTTTATAGCTCGGCGATCCTAGCGGACGAGGAAGTCGCAGAGCTGAACGAGTGGATCACGTCGGCGCAAAACCCGAGCGTAGCAGGCTATACAATCACGCGCGCGGCACAGCTTGAAAGCGTTAAGACGAACGTAATTAAAAAGATAGCCGACAAAGACAGCGGACGCTTTTTTGCAACCTACAACAATACGGGCGACGAACACGCAGGCGCGGAGCTTTTAGCTAGAGCGCTAAGCACGAATTGGGAGGGCAGCAACACAGCCCAAACAATGAAATTTAAAAACCTAAAAACCGCAGGCACAGACGAAGCAATCACGCTAAACCTAGCCGAAAAATGCGACAAGCTAGGCGTAAATTACTACACCGATTACGATGGCGTAAGTATGATAGCCGAGGGCGTAGCGTTAGGCGGCAAATTTATCGACGAAACCGTCGGGCTTGATGCGTTTAACAACCGCACGCAAATAGCCGTTTTCAATGTGCTAAAAGGGGCTAAAAAAGTGCCGCAAACCGACAAAGGGCAAGTCAGGCTAACTGCAGTCGTTAAGCAAGTTTGCGAGCAATTCGTTAAAAACGGGTTTATTGCCCCTGGGCAATGGCGCGGCGATCCTGTCGGCACGCTAGAAAGCGGCGATTACTTGGATTTAGGCTATTACGTTTACAGCCCTAGCTACACCGAGCAATTACAAGCAGATAGGGAAGCTAGAAAGTCAGTGCCTATCAATGTCGCAATTAAGCTAGCAGGCGCGATACACAGCGTTGATATTTTGATAAATTACAACAGATAAGGGGGCAAAAATGGCTAGATACCAACACGATACAACGGTGCTATTAATAAACGGCTACGAGATAACCGCCTACGCCGACGGTAGCGACGCGCTAAGTATAGAAAACGCCGCCGACGCAGGGGCTTACACAATAGGTGCGAGCGGTAGGGGCGTATTTACGGGGAGCTGCAATCAAAGCGGCACGCTCACGTTAAAGCTTTTGCAGCACAGCGAGGACTGCAAATTTTTACAAGACCTTTACAACCAGCAAAGAAGCGAATTTAAGAGCTTTAGCCCTATGACAATGGAGTTTAAGGACACGCTAAACGGCGATGAGCTAAGCGGACTAAACGGCTTTTTTGTAAATGACGGCGGACTAAAAAGAGGCGACGCACACAACCCAACCGAGTTTAAAATTGCCTTTGAAAGAATAAGCAAACGCCTAGAAAGTGGGGCTGGCAACTAATGCAAACATACGAGCTAATGATAAATGAAAACAAATACGTTTTAAGAAGTGCAAATTTCTTTGAAACAAAAACGCAGTTGCAAAGCCTTTTAGGGCTAGCCAAGGACGCTATTAAAATGCAGGGCGAGGACGTAAATATCGACGTGGGGCAAATTATCGCCAATATAGGCAGCCCTGCGTTTAGCGGCGTAGAGAACTTTATTTTAAAATACGCTAGCGCGATAAATGCAGAGGGCGGCGAAATTTTGCTTAAAAATTTAAGCCAAGCCGAAACGCACTTTAACGCCAATAGAGGCGACTACGCACAGCTGATATTCGAGGGGCTAAAATACCATTTTTTAGACTTCTTGCCCGCTGGGGTAAAGTCCTTAGCGGGTATAACAGCCTACCTAAACAAGGCGTAAAAGGCGATTTTGAAATAGACTGGATAACGTGGCTGCCGATTGTTAAAGGCTACGCCACGTTAAACGATTTGCGCACCATATACGACTTCGAGGACGGTATCGCAATGCACGAAGTCATAATCGAACTCATCAGAGAGGAACAAAGAGCCTCCGAAAAATAGCGGAGGCACAACCCGAAACACCCCCCTAAATTTGCCCTACAATCCCATAAAAGGATTAGGCGTGGTTTTAGACGAATTTTTATACAGAATTGGTTTTGATGTTGATAGCGGCAAAATAAAGCAAATCGAGCTAGGGCTAAAAAACATTGCCGCAGCTGCCAAAGGCGTTGCCCAACCCATAGCCGACGGAATAAACGCTGCAACGGCTAAAAACGCCGAACTAATAGGCAATTTAGACCAAGCCGTGCAAGAGGCTAAAGATGGGGCGAAACCGCCAAAGCTAAAGCAAGCGAAGCGACCGCCGCGCTAAATGAAGTAGCGCAAGCCGAAAAAGAAGTTGCCAAAAATGCCGAGGAAGCCGCCAAAAAAACCGCCAAAGTAGCGGACAAAAAGCCCGTTAAAGGGCTAAAGCAAGAGATCGACGAGCTAAAAAACAAATTCTTTTTAGTGGGGGTAGCGGCAACGGCGGTTAGCGGGCTAATCGCTAATTACGTAAAAGCCCCGCTAGAAAATATACAAGAATTCGCGAAAGAAAAAAATAAACTATTCGCCATAACCCAAGCCGAAATAACACAAGCTAAAGAATATCAAGACAGGCTAAAAGACACAAAAACCGCGCTGCAATCCATAACAACGCAAGTAGCGTTAAAATTATTGCCGACAGTTAATCAAAGCCTGATCGGCTTTATGAATTTTCTAAAAGCTAATAAGGCGTTGGTGGTCGAGGGGCTAGCTAACGTCTTTAAGTGGATATTGAAGCTAGGGCAAGTTTTTACAAATACGTTTAGATTTCTAAATAAGCTAATCACAAGCACGATAGGCTGGAAAGCGGCGTTATTTATTTTGGCGGGGGCTTTGCTGTTTGTTAAGCGGGCGATGATAGCCGCGTTTGTGACTTCGCCGATTGGTATGGTTATCCTAGCCGTAGGCGCGCTAATGCTGCTAATTGACGACTTGATGACGTATCTCGACGGCGGAAAGAGCCTATTCGGCGATTATTGGAAACCTTGCATTGAGTGGGGCAAAAAGGCAATAGCCCTATATAAAGAGCTAGAGCCGACAATAAAAGAAGTTTGGGAATTTGTGGTTAATTTTATCATTCAAAGCGTAAATGCGATAATCGGCGTGTTTAAAATGTTATATGGCGTATTTATGGGCGATTGGGAGCTGATAAAACAAGGCTTTAAAGACGTGGGCGACGCTATCTTAAGCGCGTTTGAAGTGCCGTTTAGGTGGATACGCAAACAATACGACGAATACATAGCCCCAATCATAAACGCCGTTAAAAATTTCGACATAGGGCAGACCGCTAGCGATATGTGGGAAAGCACAAAAAATTTTCTAGGCTTTGGCGACGATGCGCCTAAAGCTGCGCTAGCCACCCAATATGCCGACCACAACAGAACAATACAATATCAAGGCGGCACAGCAACAACTACGATTAACGTAAATACAAATAACCCGCAAATGGCTAACCAAATAATCAACAATAGGCAAAGAAACGATCTTGCCTTTACCCACGCTAATTTTGAGGGGGGATATTAATGCTAGAGTTAATAAGCCGCAAAATAGGTACTTTTAAACTAGACGTGACCGAGCAAGAAAATAACAAAAGCATACTACGCACGACTAAAAACCCGATCGAAAGCGGCGCAAGCGTAGCCGACCACGCCGTATTAGAGCCAAAACAACTCACAATCAAGGGCAAAATAGTAGCTTACGAGCCGCCCTATTTGACGCAAACAGACGAGATTATGCAAGTCGTGAGATTTAATTTACCGCGCATAAAAACCGCTCACCGCCTCACTCAAAAAGCGTATAAACTATTTAGCGACGTAAAGCACATTAAAAACGAAGTAATGCGCTACGCCAAGATTTTCGGCATTGATAAGAAAGTGCGCGAGATCGCCCCGTTTTTAACCGACGGTAACGCAAACAAAGACAACTCAACCGCAAAAAATAGGATGCAAAGCCTTTACGAAAAGCTTTTAAACGTGCAAAAAAGCGGGGAATTTTTAGTAGTTACAACGGGGGTTAAAACATACCATAAAATGTTAATAACTAGCATTGAGCTAACGACTGAAAGCGACCTATACACCGACGTAACGCTAACGCTAGAGGAAGTTTTCGTCGTAGAAACACAAACTGCAAACGGACTAAACATAGGCGCAAAATCAAGCATAAATTTAGGCAAAACGCAACCCAAATTAGCCAAAAGCTCAATATTGGGCGACATTTTCGGGGCGCGATAACAGGACGATAAATGATTTACGAAATACCGACCACGACCGAACAAAAACAAACGCAAAACTTTGAAATCTTTGGGCTAGAGCTCGAATTAACGCTCAAATTTAACGAAGTTGGCAGCGTTTGGCAATACGACTTAACCGACCTAAACAGCAATAAAATCCTAGCCTTTAATAAAGGACTAGCGGTTAATTCACCTAGCCTAATAAATAAAAATTTGCCCTTTGTTTTTATGCTAGCGGATGCCACCAAAAGCGGTATAAATTGCGTAGATTATAGCGAGCTGGGCGAGCGGCTAAAGCTATACGCCGTAGGCAAAGACGATTTTAAAGCCGCAATTAGCGAGCTAGTAAAGGACAGGACGTGAGGCAATACGGCAGGCGTTACCGCCTTGAAATAGGCAACGGCGTGCAAAGCATAGTAATAGATAGTCTCGCTATAAGCTTCAATATTGAAAAAACGATCAGCGAAGAACCGAACACTAGCAAGATTGAAATATACAACCTAAACGCGAACAACCGCAATCAAATAGCGAATAAAATATTTAACCGCGTAAGCCTATACGCTGGCTACGACGAGCCGCGATTGATTTTTGCGGGGCAGATTACGCAAGCCTATACAAGCCGTAACGATCTAGATTTTATCACGCATATCGAGTGCGGCGACGGGCAAACCGACTACGCCAAAGCCCGCGTTTATACCACGCTAAAAGCAGGCGTTAAAGATAGCGACGTCGTGAATATGTGCGTTAAGGCGATGAGTAGCTCAAAGCAAGGCATGATCGATTTGCCGCGCGATAAAGCCTTGCCGCGCTGCAAAGTTTTAAGCGGCGATATAAAAGAGTATTTAAAGCACGTTGCAAAAAACAACGATGCCAACTGGCATATTTTAGACGGCAATTTAAATATTTTGCCCAAAGATAAGGTGCTAAACAATAGCGAGGGCTTTGTTTTGAGCGAACAAACAGGACTAATCGGCAGCCCCGAAAAAACCGACGAGGGATTAAAAATAACCTGTCTATTAAATCCAAAACTAAACATCGGCGGGCTAGTGAGGGTAAAGTCTATCCTAAGCGAATACGACGGCGACTATAAAATCACGCAACTAACCCACAGCGGCGACTTTCTAAACGACACTTGGCAAACAGAGCTAATCGCCGTAAATGGCAAATTCCACAAGGTAGAGAAAAAATGAACGAGCCAAATTTAACGCAGGTTTTTAATAGCGGGCTATTGAGTTTTGAAGCACAAATTCACACCGCGCTACCCGCAAAGGTGCTTAAATTCAACGCGGGCGATAACACGGTGCAAGTAGAGCTAATGATAAACGAGCTAAAACGCAACGGCGTAAGCGTGGTTTTACCACCTCTTGACGATGTGCCGGTGCAATTTTTTAGGGGCGGCGATTTTGTTATCACGACGCCGATTAAAGCAGGTGATCACGGACTTTGCGTGTTTGCGGAGCGTTGTATTGACGGGTGGTTTGCAACCGCTAGCAAAAACGAGCCACTAGATTTCAGACTGCACGACTATTCCGACGGCTTTTTTTTAACGGGCTTTAGCCCGCGTCCCGCGGCGGTAAAAAATGTAGATTTAGACGGCGTTTGTATGCGGACGCTAGACAAAGAAACATATATAAAACTCACTAGCGGCAAAATCCTAATAAAAGGCGATATAGAGCAGGTCGGCGACTACACCCAAAAGGGCAACAAAACCCTAAACGGCAATTTCACACAAGCCGATGGCGACAGCATAAGCAGCGGTACAATTACGGCAAAAGATATGATCGCTAGCGGTGTAAGTTTGAAAAATCATACGCACGGCGGTGATAGCGGCGGCACGACAACCCCGCCAAATTAAGGGCATAAATGAAAGTAAGGGCAATAGACAATAGCGGCGATTGGCAACTAGGGCATAAGAAAGGTAGCGAAGCAATAGCTCAAAACGTTAAAACCCAAATTTTAAGCCTTTACAATGATTGGTTTTTAGATTTTGAAAACGGAATTAAGTGGTTTGACTACTTAGCTAAAAATCCAAACTCCGACAAGATGAGAGACGAAGTAAAGCGTCAGATTTTAAGCGTTGAGGGCGTTAGCAGTTTGGAAATTTTAAACATAAACCTAAACGAACGCAAAGCAGTAATAGAGGTGCGATACCGCGATATTTACGACGAAAGCCAAAGGTTATACATAAATGCGAGTGAGTGAAAATAGAATAATAATCGACGAGCTAGAGACCATAAAAGAGCGTTTAGAAAATGGCTTTAAGGCGATTTACGGCGAGGATTTAGAATTAGGCTCATCAACGCCGGACGGGCAAATGATCGGGCTTTTTAGCGAAGTGTTGAGCGAAGTTAATCAAGTTTTAAATTTCATCGTGCAAATGCTAGACCCGTATTTAGCGACGGGCGAGTGGTTAGACCAACGCGTAGCATACGCGGGGCTTTTACGTAAAACAGCGCAATTTAGCACCGCAAACGGCGTCACATTCCACGGTACAAGCGGAACGATTATTAAAAAAGGCGCGGTTTTAAAAGACAAAAGCGGCAATTTATGGGCGACGGACTACGAAATAGCGCTCGGCAATGACGGGTCGCGCGCCGTAAGCATAACTAGCCTAGAAACGGGAGCGTTTGCGCTAAACGATCAAGACGAACTAGAAATGCAAGAGATAATCCTAGGCGTTGACCGCGTAGTCGCTACTCAAAAATCAACACTAGGGGCTGACGAGGAAAGCGACGGCGACCTGCTACTTAGATTTATGCAAAGCCACAGTATAAACAACAACGACGAACGCCAAGGGCTAGAAGCGTATTTGCTAAATTTAAAAGGCGTAAAACAATGCAAGGTTTTAGAAAACTACACCAATCAAACCGACGCAAACGGCGTAGCTCCGCACAGCTTAAACGCGGTAGTTTTGGGCGGAGGCGATAACGCAATAGGCGAAGCGATACTAAAAAAGAAAATAGGCGGCTGCGGCATACAAGGACAAACAAAAGTAGAGGTCGCTTTTTTAGGGCAAAAGCGCGAGGTTAAATTCGACCGACCGACGCAAATCAACCCTAAAATAGTTTTACGCATAAAACGCACCGAGGGCGCGACCGACATCAACACGGACAAAATTAAAGATTTGCTATCGGAGCATATTTTCAGCATAGGGGAGGACGTATATATCAGCCGCCTTTATAGCATTATCAACGAGGTTAGGGGCTTTGAGGTTACGCAGTTTACGATAAACGGCGCACAACATCTAGTCGTCGCCGTGCGCGAAATGTGCGTAATAAATAAAACCGATATTGACGTGGCGGTAGTGTGATGGTTGAGCTAATATGGCAATACCGCAAAAAACCGCGCGCTAGAGCCACAGCCGAGCTTTTAAACGACGAAGTCTATAAAACCTTTGACAGCACCGTAAAAGTAGCCGAGATTTTAAATATCGACACCGCAAGCGGCTGCGCTTTAGACCTAGTCGGACGCCACGTAGGCGTAAGCAGGGAGCAACGAAATTTAATATTAAAAGATTTTTTCGCTTTTTCGCAAGCCGATAAAAAACTAGGTTTTAATAAAGGCGAGTTTTACCGCTTGGGCAACTCCTTAAAGGGGAGTTTCTTTTTAAACGATTACGACTTTAGGTTTTTAATAAAGGCAAAGATCATTAAGAATTATCAAACGGGCACGCTAGAAAATCTTTATAAGTCGCTTGAATTCTTATTAGGGGGCGGGAATTTTATATTTGATAACTACGATATGACCCTAAATTTGGTCTTGAAAAACACCAAAACGACACAATTCTTAATCAATTTGATTTTTAAAAACGATATTTTAGCCCGCCCCGTAGGCGTAGGGCTAAACGTGATACTAATAGCCGAAACTAAGTGCTTTGGGTTTAGCCAAAATAAGGCTAATTTGGGGTTTGGCGTCGGCAAATTTGCAAGGATATTTAAGGAGGATCAATGATACACGAAAAGCCGAAAAACGAGATTTTCGCCAGCGACGCAAAAACGGGCGAAATAGTAGAATTCCCCAATATTAAGCGCGGCTGGGGCGTAACTGAAAATTTAGGGTTTATCCCGCCTATGGAGTATTTTAACCCGCATTCAACAGGGTAGATAAAGCCCTAGCCTATCAACTACAGCGCGGCGTAGGCGAGTGGAGCGCAGACGAGGAATACCCTATTGGGGCTTTGAGCGTATTTAACGGGGTATTATATCAAGCTAAAGCGCAAAATAGTAATAAAAAGCCTAGTGAGAATACAAGCCTTTGGGGAGCCGTAATTAATGAGGGGTGGGCAAAAACAAATCTTTTAGGCAAAACCGAAAAAGCAGCCGATAGCGACAAACTAGACGGGGTTGATAGCTCTGGCTTTATGCAAACCCGCAACCTAGACGCACAAAACCTAAACGACTTTTTAACGCCCGGGAGTTTTCAGCAGGGCGCGATCGGTAACGCTAGATTAGATTTAAACTATCCCGTTGCTGCTTACGGCACGCTTGAAGTATTCCCGACGGGGCAAAGATACGTAGTTTACGAGACGAACGAAACCTACCAAAGAACGCTAATCAGTGCGCAAAACAAAACGTGGGGCGCATGGGAAAAAGTTATCGCGCCGATTAAAAAGCTTCCGTTTTTAGGAGCAAATCAAACGCGCCAAGACCTGACCGATCAAAAAAGAGCAAACGAAACCTATACAAACAGCACGGGCAGAGCGATTTTCGTGGCTATTCAGGTATTTATCCCAGCATCTCCTGGGTCTACACTCGATGCTTCTTTGGAGATCGGCGGGGTCACGGTCGCATCGGCAAAACACGGCACAACCGCAACATACCTAAATTATACGCTCACCGCGCTAATACTTCCTAATGAAAAATATACTTTGCGCCTCGGCGGTAGCGCAAAAATATCCAAATGGTTCGAAATAAGATAAAGGACAAGCTATGAAACGATACAAAAACGCAAACAATGAAATCTACGCATACGACGACGACGTAAGCGATGAATTTCTAAAAAAAGATATTGAGGAGCTAGGGCTAACGCCTCTAACTCAAAAAGAGCTTGACGAGCTAAACAAAGAATACGAGCCTAGCCCCGAGGAGCTAGAGATTGATGAGCTAAACGAAGCGATAAAAGAAGTCGAGGACGACATACGCCGCGCGATACTGATCGGAAACGATAGCGTATTGCCCGAGCTTCGCGAGGAATACAAAGAGCTACTAGCCCAAAAACAATCCCTAGAAAAAGGAGATGAAAAATGAAAAAGAAAACTAAGCGCTGCGAGATATGCAGCTCAAAGCTAGACAAACAAGGAAACTGCCCTTGGAGCGGCTGCCCTGCAAGCCCAAAATACCAAGAGGAAAAGAAAAATGAAACTGACGAAAAAACAAAAGCTACAAATTCTTAAAAATGCAGCTATCGAGCTACCGATCGAGATATTTCATTTTATCATCGTACCGTTTGCTCTACTAGCTTGCGACGAGAAAAGCGAAAATTTGCCGAAGTGGGCGGCGTGGTTTGACGACCCCGATTATGGGGTCAATGGCGACGACGGTTGGAAAAACGAGCATTTTCCAAACGGCAAAAACCGCACCTATTGGGCGAGGCTTTGCTGGCTATACCGCAACCGTATAGGCGTATTCAGCGCAAAGTATCTGGGCGTCAAAGTCGAGGACATAGGCGCGGGCACAGTGCGCACGCAAGGAGACGTATTTGCGACCTACAACAAAGGGCAAAAATCAACCGAGTGCCTCGTCACTTGCAAAATGAAAGACGGGCGCGAACGTTTCGGCTACTACCGAGAGATCAGATACGGCAAATCAAAGTGGTATTGTCGCATATATCTAGGTTGGAAATTGATGGACGTCGTAGGCATGAGACAGGACAACAAGCACACGTATCTCGAAGCGGATGATAAAAAGATACTTCAAACCGTTTGGGCAATCAATCCTCTTAAAAGGATCAAACAATGAAGCCGTCCACAAAGAAATTTGCGATTATTGCGGCGATAATACTCGCCGTCGTCATCGCCATAAAACTATTAAAGGGGGCGCAATGAATTTCCTGGTCGCAAACAAGCTTTGGCTGATCGTGATCGGCGGGCTGCTCGGCGTAATGCTAGGGCTTGGGGCTGAAATCTATAGGCTAAAGGGCGACATAAGCGACGCAAAAAACGCGCTAAAAGAAGCACAAAAAGAGCTAGCGATAAAAGAAGCAAATTTGCAAATCTCAACCGCAAATCTCTTTGAATGCAACGCAAAAATCGCACTACAAAACGCCAAGCTAGAGCAAATTAAAGCGCAAGCCCCCGATACGGTCGAAGTCAAAGAGCGGGTAATAACGAAATTTGAAAAAATAAAAATACCCGTTAAAGATGCCGAGTGTAAAAAGAAGCTTAAATTTTACGAGGAGCTAATCAATGAAGCCGCTAAATAAAACTATTGCAGCGGCGACGTGCGGGCTATTGCTCGCAGGCTGTGCGGCTAAAGAGCCGACCGTAATTACTCGCACAGTTTATCAAGAAGTCAAAATCCCCGTAGTTTGTATTGAGGAAATGCCCGCCAAGCCAAAATTTAAAGCGGGCGACCTGCAAAGCGCGCGGGAGCTAATGGCGTATTTTAAAACGTGTGAGGAGCTTTTAAGGGGGTGCGTCAATGGACGAGCTGGTAATTAAAGCAAGAAAATTTTGGCTAAGCAAAAAAGCCGTTGTTGAGATCATCTTGTCGATTTTGCTTATGTGGCTAGTCACAATGTGAGGCGCAGGATGGACAACATATTAGAGGAGATAGGGCTTTATTTTTGGGTTATTTTGGTTGGGCTTGTCGGCGGGCTGCTTAATATGGCAAACAGCGGCAAAAAGGGTGCGCAAAGGCTCGTCAATTTAGTCGTCGGCACTGCTAGCTCGATGTTTGTGTGTTGGCTAGCTTACGAAACAACGCTTTATTTTACGCAGGCCCCGAAGTTTTCGCTGGCCGTCGGCGGGTTTTTTGCTTGGCGCGGGGCGGAGTGGGCTACTGCAATGATCGACAAAGCCGTAGAGAAAAAGATCGACGGGCTAAACGGCAATAGCTATGGCTATCAGGACTACGGCTCGGATTTTAGGCACGAGGAGTGGAAAGATGACAAATAGCGAGATATTAGAGGCGGTACGGTCGCAGCGCACAAAATGCGTGGTATACAGCCGGGTAATGGGCTATCACCGCCCTGTTGAGGGCTTTAATATTGGCAAAAAAGGCGAGCATAAAGAGAGAATATTTTTTGAGGAAAATTTTAACACATCAGAAAAATGCGTTAAAAAGTCTAAAGAAATTTAACACAAGGAGTGAAAAAATGGCAAATTTTAACGAAGCTTTTCAAATTTTGATGAGGCTTGAATTTTCTAAGCCTGAAAATGCACTACATAAAAATCCAACCGAGGACGGCTGGACGTTTATGGGTATTTACCAAGCAGCTCACCCGCACTGGGTTGGCTGGGACGAGATATTAGGTGCACTAGCCCTTAATAGCGACGTCAAGAAAATATCCAAAACGCTTTTTGATAGTGAGAATTTGCGCACGCAGGTGCGAGCATTCTACAAAGAGGCATACTGGGATCGTATGCGGCTCGATGAAATTTCAAGCCAAATCAAAGCCAATGAGATTTTTATCTTTGGCGTCAATGTCGGCATAAAGCCCGCTGTGAGAGTTACGCAGCAGTTAGTGGGCGTTGTCAATGACGGTATCGTCGGCGAGCAGACGCTAGCGGCGATAAACCGATATGACGAGGCAAAATTTGACAAAGAGTTTGACAGAGCCGAGCTTCGATACTACAACAATCTAATTGAGAAAAATCCTAAATTTAGGGTTTACGCCAACGGGTGGAGAAATAGGGCGCAGGCGGTATAATAATGGGGCAAATTGCCCCAAAAAATAAATCCCATAAGGGGATAGCGAGGGGCTCGTAAGAAATTTCATTACAAACCCTATAAGGGTAAAGCCCCTAATTATACGCCCTCATCTTTTAAAGGGGGCTTATTATCCGCCGCCCCTTTCTCTCCGAAATATTTGATAAGCATTGAGCGGTCAGCGTCTTTCAAAAAACGCACCAAATTTTTTCTATAATCCCCTTTTGAGCTGTTCCACCCCAAAAGCGTTTGATATGGTATGCCGGTTAGTTCAGATACTTCTTTTAGGGTCATTTTTGATCTCCCACTATCTCCCCGTCTATTATTGGACGGCGATGTTGGTCGAGCTCTCCGCCGTCTATGATTTGGCTCGTATCTACACTTATAGACGGCAAAATAGTAGGATAGCCGTCAGACATACTATGTAGATAGAGTTTGACTGTGAGTTCGCAGACAAACGTCCTTTTACCCTCATACCAAGCGTATATGTTCGAGCGTAGCTCTACCTTTCCGCTCTCACCTCTTTCATCTAGGTATTCATTGTGGCTTTGTCCAGTGCCTATGCGTCCTTTTGCAAGAGCGTTGAATTTTTGAAACGCTTCAATAAACTTATCAAAAAAACAATAACCACGCGCTCCAAATTCCGTGCCGTAGCCAAAATTCATCGCTACGCAATAGAGCAAGAAAAACCTATCCTGCAAATAAGTCCTGCTATCTATTATATCTATCATCTCAAGGATGTTTTTGTATGTCTGCATAGGCGAGATATACTCTTTGCGTTTTCTAGCCCTAGTCAAAAACACCGGCAGGCTATACATCTTGTCCAATCCGTAGTGTTTCGTAGGTTTTTCTCCGGTTATTTGCTCAAAAAGTTCGGCTTCGTCGGCGAGAATCCTTTTTGTTTCCTCTACCTCGTCGTCAGTAGTGTTTGCTTTGGCTTCCTCTTCTTTTGCAAGCTCGGCAGCTCTGATATTTTTATACATATATTCAGGATATAATAATAAAAAATCATCTTCAAGCTCTCCTTTTTTTAGCTCACTTTCATCTTTTTTCATTCTTATACCGACCCTATGCACGGTGTCATACAATGCGCCATATTGTAGATTTTTCATTTTTATCCAAAATTTAGCTTCGTCGTGAGCTAGCAAGAAATTTATGTAGTCATCATATATTTTGCCTGCGTTTTTTACGCCGCATAGAAGCAAGACGTATAAAAGAGGCGCACCCTCTCTGGCGTTCGGGCTCCATAGCTTTTCTTTGAAAGCTTTTGCGTTTTCTATAAAACCATCTCTTATGTCATTAGCCCATTCAACTTGGGCTGGAGTTCCTTTTAGCTCTTTCATCTTATCTCCTTTTATTTTGATAAGAGAATTATACGCCTTATTTGCTTAGATATTACTTAAAATATATGTAATAGATATAAAAAA
>NZ_AOTD01000009.1 GCF_000344295.2 Campylobacter showae CC57C
ACTTTTTTGTGCGAATGCTACATAATACCGAAAATAATATCTTGATAAAAGCTGTTTAGTGACGTTAATTTTACTTCTTTATGTATCGCGTCTCTCAGGTTATTTTAAGATATTTGTTAAAATTTATTTAGTTGAGCGGCAAATTTTAGCAGCCGACAGGTGCGCGCAGTAAGGCTAACGAGCCGCAACGGCCTTTATTTTATTTCCATAAAATTTAAAAATTTACTCGCCGCCGTTAAAAATAGAAGTAAAGTACTCGTCTATGTCCATGCCGTCTTTTTTCATCTGTTTTAGCCTTAGTTTTACGTCAGCATCTTGCCAAAGTATCGGCGGCAAGGCAAACATCACCTTATCAAGGCTAAATTTACTCACATCCTCGCGCCAGCCATCCCAGCGGTAAAGCTCGTAAAATTTAGATATCACCGCAAAGCGTCCAGTACAAAAACTGCGAGTAGTCAAGCTGCGTATCCTCTCATTCGCCGCTATCTGGCGCATAGTAAAAGATGTTGCCGGCTTTGCCAAAAATGTGCCGCCGTTTATCGCGAAAAATCCACCCAAAACATCATCCGCCACGAGCAAATAGCTAGGCATCTGGCCTGCCTCACTAGCTTTTGCCAAGGCTAAAGCTGTAAATCCCGCGATTCATCCGCTCGCAGCCAGAACCAAGCACGTGCAGTCAACCGCCCTCAATCACGATGCTGCTGCAGTCATAAACAAGCGCTCCCATCGGCGAGCGTGTAGTGACCTAAAGCCCCAAAAGCTCGCTTTGCGCCCTATCCTCGTCACGCGGTAAAATCTCATAGCCATTTTTGGCCTCTTTTAGCCACTCTTCTATTAGTGTCCAGCCCGGCTCATTTGTGTTTATAAGCTCGCCTAAAGCTCTCATCGTGCGTCTTTTTGCTTAAATTTGATAAAATTTAAAAGAAGAATTTGGCGAGTCGCCCCGCCAAATTTATATTAGTAGATTATTTTGCGTCCCAAGCTAGGATCGTGTTACCCTCGGCGTCGGTGGCCACGTCGCCCATGCCCATGATGTTGTAGCCGCAGTCGACGTAGTGCACCTCGCCGGTCACGCCGCTAGCTAGGTCGCTAAGCAGATACATAGCGCTATTACCGACGTCATGCGTCGTGACGTTACGTTTTAGCGGGCTATTTACTTCGTTGTAACGTAAAATCATCCTAAAGTCGCCTATTCCGCTTGCCGCAAGCGTTTTGATTGGGCCCGCGCTGATGGCGTTTACGCGGATACCTCGCGCGCCAAGATCGTGAGCGAGATAGCGCACCGAGCTTTCAAGTGCTGCTTTTGCGACGCCCATGACGTTGTAGTGAGGCACGAACTTTGGTCCGCCAAGATATGTAAGAGTTAGCACAGAGCCGCCCTCTTTTAGCACCGGCAGCACCGCGCGCGTGAGGCTCAGTAGCGAATACACGCTCGTACCCATCGCGATATCAAAGGCTTCTTTGCTCGTGTTTACAAACTCGCCCTCTAGTGCTTCTTTTGGCGCATAGGCCACTGCGTGCACGACGAAATCTATCTCGCCAAGATCCGCTTTAATGCGATCCGCAAGGCCGTCTAAATGAGCTTGGTTGTTTACGTCAAGCTCATAGACGAATTTACTGCCAAACTCCTCTGCAATCGGCTCTACGCGTTTTTTTAGCGCGTCGTTTAGGTAGGTAAACGCCATCTGCGCACCCTGCGCGTAACAAGCTTCGGCGATGCCGTAAGCGATAGATTTGGCGTTAGCGACGCCGACGATGAGGCCCTTTTTGCCTTTTAAAATCATTATTTCTCCTTTAAAATTTGCTTGGTTTTTGAGCGCTTTTTGGCGATTTTGTTAAAATTTTGCTCGACAGACCATCCGTCTAGCCTACGCAAAATTTTAACTGCAAAGCCCCAAAAATCATCTCAAAATCCTGCGCAATTTGAAATTTATAAATTTACAAAATTCGACAAAACGCCAAATTTAATAGCGGCAGTATCGTGAGATGGATTTTAATGTTGTGTAGAAATTTTAAGTCAAGACTAGGCATGTAGCCTATCGCCGACTTAAAATTTCAAACTCATTAAAAGACGCTCACGAGACAACGCGTATAAGCTCTAAAAACTTTGAGGCGTCCCAGCTCGCCGTACCTACTAGTACTCCATCGCAGTTTTTGATCCCCGCAATCCCGCCGATATTTGCGGCATTCACGCTGCCTCCGTAAAGCAGCGGCGCACTCGTTTGCTCACGGATGAAATTTAATATCTCCTCTATCTGCTCCGCGTTCGCGCTCTTGCCCGTGCCTATCGCCCAAATTGGCTCGTAGGCGATCAGCAAGCGCTCGTAGCCAAGGCCGATATTTTTTAGCTGCTTAGCCAAAAACTCCTTCGTGCGCCCAGCTTCGTTCACGCTCAAATTTTCGCCGATGCAGTAGATGATCTGCCAGCCAGCCTTTACGGCAAAATCGAATTTAGCGCGCAAAAGCTCCTCGCTCTCGCCCAGCTCGCGCCGTTCGGAATGCCCTATCAGCACGCTTTTTACGCCAAATTCGTCCAGCATCGCCTTGCCGATCTCGCCGGTGTGAGCGCCGCTTTCGCACGGGTAGAAATTTTGAGCGCCGAGTTTAAATTTATGAGCCGCAAGATCAAGCGCGCTAAAGGGCGGAAACACCGTGACGTCGTCTTTTGCGCTTAAATTTGCGTCCAAAATTTCAGCGTATTTAGCAAAGCTCGCTCTCGTGTGATTGCACTTTAAATTTGCTAAAAACCTCACTCCGCAGCCTTTCTAAGCGGTTTTATGCCGGGTAGCTCCTTGCCCTCGATAAGCTCCAGACTCGCGCCGCCGCCAGTAGAGATAAAGGTCATCTCGTCGGCGTCTCCAGCGCGCTCGACCACGTCGGCCGTATCGCCGCCGCCAACGACCGTAGTCGCGTGAGTGTCGATGATGGCGTGGCTCATCTTGATGCTGCCCTTGCTAAATTTATCCATCTCAAAAACGCCCATCGGCCCGTTCCACCAGATGGTTTGCGCGTCGGCGATGACCTCTTTAAAGAGCCTTATCGACGCCGGCCCGATATCTAGCCCCATCCAGCCGCTTGGGATCTCTTGAGCGGGGACGAATTTCACGGCGCTTTCGGCTGAAAAGGTCTGAGCCGCGACGACGTCTACGGGCAGGTAAATTTTAACGCCAAGCTCCCTGCCTTTGCGCAAAATTTCGCGTGCGTCCTCGATGAGATCCTCTTCTAGCAACGAGTTTCCGATATTCTCGCCGAGAGATTTTAAAAACGTAAACGCCATGCCGCCGCCAATTATCAGCTTATCTACGCGCGGAAGCAGGTTGTGCAGGGCTTGTAGCTTGCCGCTAACCTTACTACCGCCCACGACCGCCACGAACGGGCGCGCAGGATGCTTGATGAGATTTTGGGAAAAATTTATCTTTTTTTGCAAAAAAAATCCCGCCGCTTTGTGCTTTTCGTCGTAAAATTTAGTGATCGCCTCGACCGAGCTGTGCGCCCTGTGGCAGACGCCAAACGCGTCGTTTATGTAAAATTCGCCGTATTTAGCGAGCTCACCGGCTAGCGCCTCGTCGTTTTTGGTCTCGCCCTTTTCAAAGCGCAAATTTTCAAGAAGTAAAATTTCGCCAGGCTTCAATGCAGCGGCTTTAGCTTTGGCGTCCGCTCCGATGACATCCTCGGCAAAAATCACGTCTCTATCAAGTAGCCTCGAAAGCCTCTTTGCCACGCCTCGCAGCGAAAATTTCTCCTCAAAGCCGTTTTTAGGGCGTCCAAGGTGACTAGCCAAAACCACACTGCAGCCGTTATCTAGGCAGTAGCGGATAGTTGGTATCGCTGAGCGGATACGACGGTCGTCGGTGATATTTAAAAACTCGTCCATAGGTACGTTAAAATCGCACCTAACAAATACCTTCGCGCCACTAAGCTCAAGATCGTTGATCGATAAAATTTCACTCATTTTTCACCCTTTAAATTTACTTCGTAGCCACGATCTTAGCAAGATCCACGAGTCTTGTCGAGTAGCCCCACTCGTTGTCGTACCACGCAAAGACCTTTACCATATCATCGGCGATGACCTGCGTCGTGTCGCTCGCTACGATGCTGCTATATGCGCTCGTGCAAAAGTCACTGCTAACTCTATAATCGTCATCGACGAATAAAATCCCCTTTAAATTTGACTCCGCAGCCGCTCTAAACGCCTCGTTTATCTCATCTTTGCTACCCGGTCTTTTTAAAACCGCCGTTAGATCGACCATTGAGACGTTTGCGACCGGTACGCGCACTGCCTGACCGTGCATCTTGCCGTTTAGCTCCGGAAGTACTTTCGCGATAGCTTTTGCAGCTCCGGTGGTCGTAGGCCCGATATTTAGGGCTGCAGCGCGCGAACGGCGGAAGTCTTTGGCCTTTACGTCAACCAGGCTTTGGCCGTTTGTGTAGGCGTGGATTGTGGTCATGAGCCCTTTTACGATGCCAAATTTATCATTTATTACTTTTGCGACGGGCGCTAGGCCGTTTGTGGTGCAGCTTGCGTTTGAGACGATCGCTTCGCCTGCGTATTTATCGTCGTTTACGCCCACTACAAAGGTCGCCGTGTCGTCTTTTGCCGGAGCGCTCATGACGACTTTTTTGACGCCGCGAGCTAGATAGGGCTCGCACTTTTCGGTGGTTAAAAATTTGCCCGTGCACTCCAAAACCACGTCTGTGCCGTAGTCAGCGTAGCTAAGCTCGTTTAGATCTCTTGTTGAAAAAACTCTTATTTTTTTGCCGTTTACTTCTATAAAATCGTCGCTTATCACCTTAACGTCTTGCTTAAATTCGCCGTGCACGCTGTCGTATTTGAGCAGATAGCGCGTCATGTCGCGCGTCGCCGTGTCGTTGATAGCGACAAGCTCAACGTCGTCTCGCTCTAAAATAATACGAGCAGCGCACCTGCCGATACGTCCAAAACCGTTGATCGCGATTTTTACCATGTTTAGCTCCTTGTGCTAGATTTTCCGGTCACTTTAGGGCGCCCAGAAAGGTTATTTTCATACTTTTAGCTTTTGCGCGTTAAATTTACCGGCCTCAACCGCTGCCGAGCGCGTAAATTTAAGCCGCTCTAAAGCCCGCCTTTGCAAATTTTGATCCTCGCTTGCTCGCCGAAAAACGAGCCTTGCGAGCCTAAAAATCCCCAAATTTTACAAAATCTCCATTTAATTT
>NZ_AOTD01000010.1 GCF_000344295.2 Campylobacter showae CC57C
CGGTGTGGCGAATACGTGGGGTTATGGCGCTATGACAAACCATCTTGGAGATATCCAAAACGCGAAGTCTATCTTTATAATCGGCGCAAATCCGGCTGTAAACCACCCGGTAGGATTTAGGCATTTTCTAAAAGCGAAGGAAAATAACGGCGCAAAGCTAATCGTGGTCGATCCAAGATACACGAGAACTGCTGCAAAGGCTGATTATTTCGCTCAAATTCGCCCAGGCACGGACATACCTTTTATGTACGGTATGATGAATCTCATCTTTGAGAACGGCTGGGAAGATAAGAAATTTATAGAAGACCGTACATACGGTATCGACGAGATCCGCAAAGAGGCTGCAAAATGGACTCCTGAAGTGGTAGAAGACGTAACTGGAGTACCGGCTGCGACGCTAAAAGAGATAACTGAAGTTTTTGCTAAAAACCGCCCTGGTTCGGTCGTTTGGGCGATGGGTCTAACTCAGCACACCATAGGCAGCTCAAACACTCGTATCGCCCCGATCCTGCAACTAATACTAGGAAATATGGGCGTAAGCGGCGGCGGCTGCAACATCTTGCGCGGTCACGATAACGTTCAAGGCGCTAGCGATATGGCAAACGCGCCAGATAGCTTGCCTGGATACTATGCCAAAAACGAAGCTACGTGGAAATACTTCGCTAAAATGTGGAAAGTAGACTACGAGTGGCTACAAGGAAATTTCGTAAAACCTGAGTGGATGTTTAAGCCAGGGTTTACTCTAGCTCGCTGGTGGGCTGGCGTACTTGACGGCAAAAACGGCAACGACCCAATTGAAAACGCAGGCGATAGCCTAAAAGCACTTGTGGTTATCGGTAACGGTATCACTTCAACCGCGCAACAAGTAAAAGTTCAAGAGGGTCTTGACGGGCTTGAGCTTTTGGTACTGCTTGATCCTTTCGTAAATGACGCCGGCGTTATCACAAATAAAAAAGACGACGTCTATATACTGCCTGCGGCGACGCAGTTTGAAACCAGCGGCACGGTCGTAGCTACAAACCGCAGCGGCCAGTGGAGAAGCCAGGTCGTAGAGCCTTTGTTTGAGAGTATGCCCGATCACGAAATTTTATTTGAGCTTGCAAAGAGAATAGGCTTTTACGACGAGCTAACTCGCACAATCAGAGACTCCGAGGGCAAGATCGAGTGGCCAGAAGCCGCTACTCGCGAGATCGCTAGCATTGTAAAAAGCATCGGCCTAACTGGCTGGACGCCGGAGCGCCTAAAACGCCATCAAGCTAACTGGGATAAATTTGACGAAAAAACGCTAATGGGCAAAGAGGGTACCGAGGTGGCTGGCGAATACTACGGCTTGCCGTGGCCTTGCTGGACGGAAAAGCACCCTGGTAGTCCAAATTTATACGATATAAACAGACCGGTAATGCAAGGCGGTATGGGCTTTAGAAACCGCTTTGGCCTAGAGCATAACGGCGTAAATCAGCTAGCAGCCGACGGTAGCGCGCCTGTAGGCGGCGCTCAAAGCGGCGGATATCCGGAGATCAAAAAAGATAATATCGAAAAGATACTAGGCATCACGCTAACTGATGAAGAGCGCGAAAAAATGGGCGCTACGTGGGCGACGGACGCTAGCAACATAATCGCCGAAAAATGCATGGAAAAGGGCATCGCTCCGTATGGCAACGCGCGCGCTAGAGCGGTAGTTTGGACCTTCGTCGATCAGATACCGCAGCACAGAGAGCCTATCCACTCGCAGCGCCAAGACCTTGCGCAGAAGTATCCGAGTTTTGAGGATAAGCCGAATCACTACCGCGTATTTACGAAGTATAAGAGCTTGCAGCTAAGTAAGGACTTCTCGAAAGAATTCCCGATAAATCTAGTCACCGCTCGTCTCGTAAACTTTAGCGGCGCGGGTATGGAGACGAGAGCTAGTATGTATCTAAGCCGCATCACGCCTGAGATGTTTGCGGATATTCACCCGGATCTTGCGGCTAAACACGGCATTAAACACTGGGATTTCGTATGGATTCATTCGCCGGAAGGCACGAAAATCAAAGTACGCGCCAGAATCGTACCGTCTGTCAAGCCTGATATGATTTTCTTGCCGTTTCACTGGGCGGGATATATGCAGGGCGTCGATATGACGGACAATTTCCCTGAGGGCACGAGGCCTTATGTGGTAGGCGAGAGCGCAAATACCGTCACTAACTACGGCTACGATATAGTCACTCAAATCCCAGAAACAAAAGGCGGTCTATGCCGCATAGAAAAGGCGTAAAATGAGCGAATTTAATGACAACAATAGACTTAAATTTTACTGCGACGACGACAGGTGCATCGACTGTAACGGCTGCGCGGTGGCTTGCGACGAGGCTCACGAGCTGCCTCTTGGCATCCGCCGCCGCCGCGTTATCACGCTAAACGAGGGCATACCCGGCGAGGAAATATCAACCTCGATAGCTTGCATGCACTGCGAGGACGCTCCGTGTTCGCTCGTTTGTCCGGTTGATTGCTTTTATATCAGAGCGGACGGCGTCGTGCTACACGACAAAGATATCTGTATCGGCTGCGGATACTGCCTATACGCGTGTCCGTTCGGCGCGCCTCAGTTTCCGCGCGAGGGAGTGTTTGGCGCCAAAGGTTCGATGGATAAGTGCACGATGTGCGCAGGCGGTCCGCTACCGACAAATAGCGAAGCCGAGCGCGAAGAGTACGGCCAGGATAGAATTTCCGAAGGCAAAGTGCCGGTTTGTGCCGCAATGTGCTCGACAAAGGCGCTGCTAGTGGGCGAATCAGCGATGATAGAGAAAATCTACGGCGACAGAGTCAAGGCTCGCGGCTACGGATTTAAAGACCTAAAACAAACTCCGACCTGGAAGCTTGCTTATTACGCGGGCGACAGGCTAAAATACAGCTTCTAAATTTTCGCTCCTCGCTTTGGCGGGGCGAACTATTACACCAAATTTGACGCGGTTTGGCTGCGTCAAATTTGACACAAATTTAAATTCTACTTGACTCGGTTTTAAAACTTCATCAAATTTATCCAACTTCGGCTCTTTAAATTTAATCAAATTTTGCGCGAACGGTTTACTAAATTTGAGTATTAAATTTGTGGTACGTGTAAATTTGAAATAAAAAAGTAGGTGAAATTTAAGTAGAAAAAGGGCGGTCTCCCGCCCTAAATTTAAGCCCTAACAGGCGACAAATACGGATTTGCCGAGTGCATCGACATCTCGTTTTGCTCTCTAAATTTGATAAACTCCTCTTCGCTTAGACGCCTGATATTTGCTATCGTCATCTTTAGCGGTGTGATACCTGAGAGTGGATCGGGATCGCCGGCGTTTGCTAGCTCGTTACCGTCGGCCTCGCTGTAGTGGAAGGTCGTAAATATCGTGCCTTCTTTTAGATCCGGATTGACGCGCAGTTTGGCGGCAATCTGGCCGCGTTTGTTTTGCACGAGCGCGTAGCAGCCTTCCTCCAGCTCTCTCTCGCGAGCGATATCCGGGCTCACCTCGATGAGCGCGCCCTCTACGCCGGCGCCGTATTCAAGAGCAGGACACTCTCTCGTCATCGTGCCTGTGTGGTAGTGATAGACCTTGCGCCCCGTCGTAAATAAGCACGGATAGACCTCGTCTGGCACCTCGCTAAGCGCGCCGCTACCGACCGGATAGCCGTCCGGGATATTCATCTTGGTTCTAAATTCGGCCTCGGCTTTTGCGCGTTCGTTTTTATCGTCTAAGTAAAGCACTGGCGCAAAGCGGAATTTACCGCCCGGTAGCATGGACTTGTGATCGGAGTAAAGTACCGGCGTGCCAGGGTGTTCCTCGTCTGGGCACGGCCAGCTGATACCGCCTAGCTTGCCTAGTCTATAGTAGCTTATGCCGCCGAAAAATTTAGGCATGAGCTCTCTTAGTTCGTTCCAAATTTGCTCAGGACCAGCAAAATCAAATCCCTCTAGCCCCATGCGGTTTGCGATGTTGCAAACGACTTTCCAGTCAGGCTCCACGCCGCTAACGGGCTCGCTAGCTTTGCGCGTTCGCTGGACGCGGCGAGAGGTGTTTATAAACGTTCCGTCCTTTTCGCCCCAGCCAGCGGCAGGTAGCACCACGTCGGCCTTGTGCGCGCTTTCTGTGAAAAACAAATCCTGCACTATAAAGCAGTCTAGATGATGCACGGCGTGGACGAAGTGCTCGGTCCAAGGGTCGCTCATTACGGGGTTTTCGCCGTAGACGTAGAGGACTTTTAGCTCGCCGCTATCCATTTTATCTGGCGCTTGCGTTAGCTTAAAGCCCGGAACCGGATTTAGCTCAAAGTGCCATACTTTGCGCGCTTGCTCCTGCGCGTAAGGGCTATTTACCGCGCCTGCCGGGATGACGTTAGGTAGCGCGCCCATGTCGCATGCGCCTTGGACGTTGTTTTGGCCGCGCAGAGGATTTACGCCCGCGCCCTTTTTGCCTAAATTTCCCGTTAAAACGGCTAAATTTGATAGCGAAAAGACGTTTGACGTGCCGTCGCTAAACTGCGTTATGCCCATCGTGTAGCAAATCGCCGCCGCGCCTGCTTTAGCATACATTCTAGCTGCCTCTATGATGAGCTCTTTTTTTATACCGGTTTCGCGCTCGAAACGCTCAGGCGTAAAGTCCTTAACCGCTTCTTTTAGATATTCAAATCCCTCGGAGTATTTTTCTATAAATTCGCTATCTTGCAAATTTTCGGCGATTATGACGTGCATCATCGTGTTTAGCGTTTTGATATTCGCTCCGATCGGGATTTGCAGATAGATGTCGGCCTTTTTGGCCATATCGGTGCGTTTTGGATCTACGACGATCATCTTTGCGCCGCGCTGAAGTCCGCGCTGCATCTGCATAGCGATGATCGGGTGGCACTCGCTCGTGTTGGTACCGATGAGTAAAAATACGTCCGTATCGGTCGCAAATTCTACTAAATCGTTCGTCATCGTTCCGTTTCCTAGCGTGCTGGCAAGACCTGCCACTGTAGGAGCGTGTCAAAGACGAGCGCAGTGATCGACGTTGTTGCTACCCTGAGCTCGGAAAAATTTCTGGAAAACGTAGTTGTCTTCGTTATTTGAGCGCGCAGAGCTAAAGCCCATGATTGAGCTTGGACCGTATTTTGCGACGGTGGATTTAAATTTATCCGCGAGGAAATCATAAACCTCCTCAAAACTCACTTCTTCAAGCTCACCGCGCTTGTCATAGACGCCGTTTAGCTTTCTCATCATCGGTCGGCTTAAGCGTTTAGGAGAGTTTACGAACTCCCATCCGAACATTCCTTTTAAGCAAAGCTCGCCGTCGTTTACGTGGTGGTCTTTGCTAGGTTTGGCGTCTACGATTCTACCGTTTCGCACGATAAGATCGATGCCGCAGCCCGTACCGCAATATGGACAGGTGGTCTTTACGATCTCTTCCATTTTCGCTCCTTTCTGGTATTACTGAAATTTATGAGATTATTATACAACGGCAAATATAAATTTAGTTTTAAAATTAGTATAAAACTTTAAGAATTATTTAAGTAATATGCAAATTTAGCATATTACTTTTTAAATTTAAAAAGCATAATATATGGCTCATATTGTACTCCGGTACAATAGATTATTGTATCAAATCTGTGTATAATCCGCCCGTAAATCAAAATTTATACTAAGGAAAACAATGGCAAGCAAAGTAGGTATCGTAAAGGATATAAGCGGCGGCGCAGCTACGGCAGTAGATAGCAGCGGCAACAAAAGGGCTCTAAACATAGGAGACGTGGTATATCTAGGAGAGGTTATAAAGACCGATAGCCCTTCTGCAAAGGTAGTAATAGCGCTAAATAACGGTAAAGAAGTAGCTCTAGTGGGCGAGGATACTTTATCACTTGATCAAAGCGCGGTATTTAACGAAGGTTTTGGCGGTGAAGCCGTAGCTGACGTTTCTGCTATTCAACAAGCCTTGCTTAACGGCATGCAGATTCAAGATTTGGAAGAGACTGCTGCTGGCGGTGGTTCTGTCGCTTCTTCTGACGGCGTTAGCTTGAGCCAAGTTTCATTTTTACAAGGCGGACATATATCTAACGTTAATGCAATGTACGGAAATTTAGACAACGCTGTAAACAATATAAATCCATATCAGTTTACTTCTGGTGTTGGTGGCAGTAGGCCAGATCTTACCACCACTTCAGCTCCAATCGTCACTAT
>NZ_AOTD01000011.1 GCF_000344295.2 Campylobacter showae CC57C
ATCGTCTATCTCCTCTTGCGTTACGTATTTAGCTAGCTCGGAGTTTGGGTCTATCTTAGTATCGGTAGTGACGGTAAAACCCGTCGGCACTCGGCTTGAGCCAAATTTATCAAATTTAACTCCCAAAAACGAAAGATAAAAGAGGATAGCGGCAAAGGCTGCGAGTGTGAATATAAATTTAAAAAAGCTTTGCAAATTTGATCCTTTTGCCAATGACTAAATTTACGAAATAGTAGCCAAAGGGCGGTTAAATTTGAGTGAAA
>NZ_AOTD01000012.1 GCF_000344295.2 Campylobacter showae CC57C
CCAACGATGTATAAAGGAAAAAGACAAGCCGCTAAGGATAAAAGAAACTAAGTATCTGCGTCGCCGCTTTTTCTTCTATGTATGGGATTATGTAGCTTGGCGAATAAAGATTCTGGCCGCTTTCGATCTCGAGATTTGTCCTTTGCTCGCTGCCGTTTGCGCGGATCATCACGCTGATAAAGGCTCTGTAAAGATAATAATCCGTCCTGTCGTAAAAATCGTCGTCAAACGGGTCGCCAAAAAGCATGCCAAAGCCCATGCTACGCCTGTATCCGTAGCCGCCCCAGCCGTAGCCCATGCTCATATACGCGCGCAGGCGTTCGCGTCGCTCAAAGCGCTGCAAGCTCGCAAAATCGCCCATTATCACGATATCGGCGCTCTTTTGATCCATGCTTTGGGTAAAGCCGTTTTGCAGTAGCTTGTTTCGCACGGTATTTTCTAGCGTGTTTGCGTAGCCGCAGGAGTTTTTAAAGTAAACGTAGACGCTGCGCGAGGCTTTTTTTACGTCGCCGTTTGTTATAAAAATAGGCATCGTGCTTCTAGCGTAAAGCTCGGGCGTGCGGGGCTCGCCGCAACCTACGAAAAAAATCGCAAATAGCAAAATAGAGAAAATTTTTAGTTTCATTTCGGGTCTCCTCGCTCAAATTTGACCGCCGCAAATTTAACGCGGACGGGTCAAATTTAGGATCAAATTTAAGCGTATTTTACTACTAAATCTTTACGTTTGAGTAAATTTATAATACCAGCTTGATCTCGTTTTCAAGAGTGGCTTTTGGAGTGAGTCCGATGAAGCGCTTTTTGAGATTACCCTCGCCGTCAAAGACGAAGATCGCAGGCACGCCCATCACACCGCCGACGGCCTTGCTGAAATAATCGACCGAAACTTTATCGCTAATCACGTCGTAGTCGATATGATGCTGCCTTACCATGTCGATATCTTTATCAAATCCAAGACTCGGTCCAAATATCCCGTAAACACCAAATTTGTCCTTAAACTCGGAGTAAATTTCATTTACGATCGGAGCTTGTGCTACGCAGGCGCCGCAGGATGTGCCAAAGAAAAAGAGCATATAGGGCTTGCCGTCCGTTTTAAGTCGCCTGCCCTCGGGAAAATAGTGCGTATCGACGCCCTTTGGCGAGTTTAGGCTAATGTGGTGCTTGTCAAAGCCGCTATTTCCGCAGCCCGCTATCATCGCCGCCGCAAAGACTAATAATATATATTTTTTTATCATAATTCTCCCAAATTTAAACCGTCGCAAAGGCGCTTTGCCCCTTTGGCTCACTTGCTAGCCTCTCGCATGCCTCCGCGCGCTCGCCGTCGCTCACGTGGTGAATATTTTCCATCTTGCCATGCCTTAGATAGACGATCTTATCGCCAAACTGCCCAAGATCGGGGTTGTGCGTGATGAGTAGGATGGTTTTGCCCTCGCTTCGCAGCTTTTGAAACAGCTCCAAAACCACGCGTTCGTTGGCTTCGTCTAGGTTGCCCGTCGGCTCGTCGGCTATCAAGATATCAGGATCGTTGATGAGGGCGCGCGCGATGCACAGACGCTGCTGCTCGCCGCCGCTAAGCTGACTCGGGCGGTGATCAAGCCTATGTCCTAGTCCAACCCGCTCGAGCGCCTTTTTAGCGTCCTCTTCGTCCACGCTACTGTGATAGTACTGCGCTATCATCACGTTTTCGACGCAGTTTAGGTAGGGGATGAGGTGAAACTGCTGAAATATCAGCCCAATCTTTTCGCGGCGAAATTTGAGCGTCTCCTCGTCGCTAAGCCTACTAGCGTCGTCCCCGCCTAGCATGTACGTGCCTGCGGTTGGCTCGTCCATCAGCGAGAGTATATTTACCAGCGTACTTTTGCCGCTACCACTTGGACCCATTATGCTGACCCACTCGCCGGCGTTTACGTCAAAGGTAATGCTCTCTAGCGCTCTTACTTCGCCGAATCTTTTCTCTATCCCGTTTAATCTTATCGCGTATTGCATATCATTCTCCTCTTAAAATATCGGCCATCTTGTTTTCCAGCGCCCGTTTGATCGGATAGATCGAGGCTACGCCTGCAAAAACGAGCGAGATAACCATCGCTATCGGTATGCTCATAAATCTAAAATCGATGCTCGAATCAAAAATCGCGTAGCCTAAAATTTGCGCCAAGCCGTAGCCTAAAATAGCACCCGCCAAAGCCGCCACAAACGCCGTAACAAAGGTCTCGACGCCGAACAAATTTAACACGTTTTTCTTACTAGCTCCCAGCGCTCTGAGCAGCGCGATCTCCTTTGAGCGCGAAAACAAAATCGCGCTTAGCGTCGTGTTTACGCACATTGAAGTGATGAGCAAGATGACAAAGCTAACTAGCGCCATCAAAAGCTTGATCTTGTCTAAAATCAGACCCTCTGATTTTGAAATTTTAGCCACGGGTTTAACCGAAATTTGCTCGTCGCTAAGGCTCTTGCCAAGCTCGTTTATGTAGTCAAATTTGCCCGTCACTACGGCCTCGGCGTAGTTTAGCGTGTTTGGCTCGTTTGCTATCTTTTGCGCTAGAGGTAGCGAGATGATGAGTAGCGAGTCCTCCTTGTCGCCGTCTTGCACGATGCCACGGATCTTTACTTTTTCGCCCGCGTTCGCTCCGATTTGCCTCACTTCGATCGTGTCGCCGACCTTAAAGCCGCTTTGTTTAGCTAGATCGGTGCCGATTAGCGCGTTTCTCTCGTCAAAATCAAGCGTTATGCCCTGCCCTTCTTTAACCTCCAAAAACGGCTTAACCCGCGTTAGATCGCTAAATTTGACGCCCATAGCAATCGCGGTCGTAGGACCGATATTTACCTGCGTGAAAAGATATCCGCTCTGCCCGATTAGCTTGTCGCTCGGGATTTTGGCGATCTTTTCGTTAAATTTAGCCTCGTTTACCGCGTCGCTAACGGGGTCTGCGGGAGCGAAAACCACGTTAGCACCGTAGCTTTTTAGCTCCTTGCTTACTTTTGAGTCGATATCCAGATATACGTTTACAAAGGCCGCCGTCACGCACGCGCCAAGCAAGATAGAGACGATGATGACGCCCACTCTAGCCGCGCCAAAGCGCAGGCTTTTAAAGATGACGTTATAAAAAAAGCCCTTATTTGCGATCATATAGCACCTCCGCAGGCAATAGTTTGACGACACTTCTCATCGGCACGAGCGAGCCCGCGATCGAGATAAGAAGCGCAAAAGCGATACTAAGCGGAAGCACGATCCACGCGATGCCGATACCGTAGCCAAAGATACTGTAAGCGATTATATAGCTTAGCGCGTAACCCAAAAACGCACCCAAAATGCCCGCAAAAAACGCCACGACTAGGCTTTCGCTCGCAAAAAGGGCGTAAATTTCAAAGTTGCTCGCACCTATGGCTTTTAGAAGGCCGATCTCTTTTTTACGTCTGTAAATTTCGCTAGTCATTAGCGAAGTAATGCCGATAGAGGAGACCGCCAGCGCGATGACGCTAACGATACCCATTAGGCTTTGGATTTTTTTCACGATGTTACTCTCGGCGTCGCTTACCTGCATCATCGCCTTGGCCGCTACGCCCGCGTAGTTCTCCTCGATCTGATAGGCTATGGAGCTAACGTAGGCCGAGCAGTACCACATATCGTATTCGGCACTATCTAGGTTGTCTAGATTTCGCCTGGCCTTGACGGAGAGGTCGTTTTCGGGGATCGTCATCGCTGAAACCTCGGCTTTTGAGTACTGCCCGGGCTTATTTAGAAGCTCTTGGGCTAGCTTTAGCGAGGTTACGATTTTATAGCTTTCTTCGCCGGCTCCTTTTAGCACGCCCGCGATTTTTACGCTACGACCGTTTAAATTTAGCTCGCCGCCGACGCTCAAATTTCGCTTCGCGGCTAAATTTTCGCCTACGAGTACGTTTTGCATATCGTCATCTTCTATCCATTTGCCATCGACCGCCCAAAAGCCAAATAACGTTTTCACGCCCGTTTTAAACTCAGGCTCGTCGGCCACGTTTGCAAATTTATCAAACCAAGTGCCCGTGATTTGGTATTTTTCGCCGCTAGCGTCTTTTACCTCGCCGTTTAAAAACGGTGCAAACGCCACGATGTTGTTTCGCCAAAAAATTTCCTTTACCTTATGCAAATCCTCTTCGTTTAGGTAGTTTTGCGATTTTAGCGGAGTGAAATTTTTACCCTCGATCTCGATAGCTAGCGCTTCGCCCTTTGGCAAGACGACGATGTTTGAGCCGTAGCCTCGCAGCTCGCTAGCGATCTGATCGCCGATTTTTAGCGTGATATTTAGCATACAAGCGATCAAAATCGTCGCCAAAAGTATGGTGATAAAGGCCATTCCTTTTTGCACCTTTGAGCCGGTGATCGAGCTTTTTATGAGCCTTAGTTGCATATTTTTCATTTTAAAGTCCCGTTTATATCGACGTATTTTTCAGGGTTGGCTTCAAATTCCGCCTGAGTTTTTTCGTTCTCAAAGAAATACGTCCTGTTGTAGTATAAATAAGATTTCGAGCCGATGTTGCTTACCTTTTTGCGGCTTACCGGATCTAGCACCGTTTTTTCGACGACTTTTGAGAAGTAGTTCGCGCCGCTTTGGATAGTATCTAGCGTCACGGTTACGAATTTGCCGTCAAATTCAAAAGGCATAGGTATCGGGTTGCAGCCGCCCTCTTTGCCGACTGACGGCAAAAAGATGCGTACGTTACACGAGATGCAGATGAGATCGGCATCCTTTTTGATATAGCCCATATCGCCGCATATCGCGCATGCGTCAAATACGATGATCGGCGAAGCGCGGTCGGCGAAGCGGTTTAGGAGGAAAAACCTTATCTCCCTGCCCTCGTCGTTTATGTATGCGTAGCGGTGTAGTTCGTTGTCGGCGAGTTTTTCGACGTCGAATTTAAACTCGTTATTTACGGGTTCTACGACGATAGGATCAGAGATCTCAGGCGGTTTAGATGCGTGCAGGTCGTAGTAAAGCCCGAAAATCAGAGCCGTAACGACGATAGCTATGCTGCTTTTTGAGTTTGCCGCCATGAAATTTCTAGCCGCGTTGTTAAATCTAAATTTATTTGAGCCCAGTACTGATTTTACCATCTGAGCCGGGCGTTTTTTGAAATTTATAACCGCCAAGACTAAAACTAAAAAGATGAAAAAATACTGCGAAAAGGTCGTATAGTAAATGCCCTTAGCCACGAGCGAGAGCGCCCACGGATACGTAGGTATCATGCCCGCTCGCATAAACTCAAGCCCCGTGTTTGAAATAGCCTGCACTATCAAAACCGCAAGCGAAAGAAGCGAAAACGTCCATAAGACGTGCTTGCAGAGACACTCTTTTAAATTTGAAACTACGAAAAACAAAATCAGCAAAAGCAAAAACGCAAATATCATCAAAAATAGGCTGATGATAGACTGCGTATCGAGTAGCTCGCCTGCAAATACCGGAAAATTCGCGCCCGCGTGAGCATAGGTTAGACCGTAGCCCGCACCCAAGGCGAAAAACGTTATCATCTTTGCAGGGTTAAATTTGATAAAAATCCAAAGCGCGCTAACTAGCAAAAATACCAAAGTAGCCGCGTCAAACACCATTTTCACCCCGGCGTCGTGAAGCATGAGTCTAGCGATCTTAAAAACGACTATGCCTGCAGCAATACCCAAAACCGAGGGTAGAAACAGCGCTTTTAGGCTCTTTTTGTCGTTGTTTAACGCTGCAAAAAGGACAAATCCCAGTAACGATGAGATAACTTGGACGAAATATATAGACATGATCAGCCCTGTAATTTGAGAATTTGAATAAAATTTAGAGCGGACTCAGCCGCTCTAAGCCCGAATTATTTAGCAGGCGCGCCTGTGTATTGGAATTTATAAGTCGTGGTGAACGGCTCAAACCATTTACCTACGCCCGTTTCTTTGTCCGCATGGCGACCGAAGCCTTGTTTTTCAGGATTTTCTATATGAAATTTTAGCTCGTAGTTGCCCACGCCAGCGTCCATTTTTAGGTTAGCGCCGTAGTGAGGGCCGTCTTGAGCGACCATAGGCATAAATGTGCCTTTTTTAACTTTGCCGTTATCTAGGTTTTTTAACTCGTAATTAACTTTTAGATAAGGGATCCACTCGCCAGCCGCAAAGCCGTTTTTGTTTCCCTCGATAGCGTGGATGTCGGCCTCTAGGTGGATGTCGGCTTTGCTTGGAGCTAGGTCGATGCCTTTTGGCTCCATGTCGATAGGCTCTAGATAAACGGCAGCTATCTCCATACCGTTGATCTCTACCGGATCGCCGATAGGAAACTCGCCTGCTACGGCTACTGTTGCAGCAAGGCTAAATGCCAAAGCTGTTTTAACAAATTTGTTCATGTTCTCTCCTTTAATTGGTTTGTAAATTTATTTTTAAGCTTCGCGGCAACCCGCGAAAGCTAGAAACGCAAAATTTAAGCCTCTTTGGCTTGCTTGTTTTTCATTATGATTACGCCGATGATCAGCGCCGCTACCATGATAGCCTGCGGTATCAAGCTCTCGTAATACGGATAAATGCCTAGCCATTCGATAGTCGGGAAGCCTTCGATCTTGGTCGGAACGAAAATTTTACCCTCGACGAACTCCATAAGCCCCTTGCCCACAAACACGATCGACATATAAAAGATGATCGCCGAAGTGACCAAGAAAAACGGCTTGATCGGGATTTTGATAGCAAAAATTTTAAACACGTAGTAAGTAACAAACAAGACGACTAGCCCCACTACAAATCCCAGCGCTATCATCGAGTAGCCCGCGCTATCTTTAGCGTCGAAAATCAGCGCCTGATAGAAAAGTACGGTCTCCGCGCCCTCTCTAAATACGGCTAAAAATACCGTCCACCAAAGCGCCTTAGCAGAGCCTGCGGATATCGACTCGCTGACGTGGCTTTGGATATATTTGCTCCATTTTTTCGCGCCTGCGTTTGAAAGCAGCCAAAAACCGACGTAAAAGAGCAGTCCCACGGCGATAAGCATTACCGCGCCCTCCATCACCTCTCTTTTTTGACCTGCAGCGCCGGCAAATATCAAATTCATAATCCACGCCATAACAAAGCTTAGCACGACCGCTACGCCAAGCGAGCTGTAAACGATACTCATGCGCTTTTCGTTGCCGGTTTTTAGCAGATACGCCACGACGGCCGCCACGATGATAAGCGCCTCAAATCCCTCGCGCAGTATGACCGTAAGCGCGTAAACAAATAGCGCCCAAGGCGAGCTGCTGCCGCTTGTTTTTTCTAGCGCGGCGTCTAGATTTGCGCCTAGGTTATCGGCTGCTTGCTGGAGTCTCTCGACGCTCACGCCCGCCTTCATCAACGCGACTACTTCGCCGAAATTTCCTTCTATCTTAGTTTTTAGGCCTACGTCTATCGCGCCTACCTTGTTTTCCATGCCGCTACCTTCGAACTCGTCGAAGTAAATATCCTGAGCATCGCTCATAGCTTTAGCTACGTCTTTTGCGGCGTAAAGTTTGATCGCGTCGGCGATTTTTGCCTTTATGTTTGCAACGACTGGCGCAAAATCAGTAGCCGCCTCATCCTCGGCGCTATCAGGCAAAACCACGTTAGCAGCTAGCGAGCCCGAGTCCATAGGCAGCTTGGCGACGTTTTCGTATATCAGCGCATCAAGCTCGTCCAAATTTGACTTTAGCACGTCGACTGCTACGTCGTTGTTTATCGCGATTATCGCCGAGCCCATGCGCTTTTGGATGTCGCCGTCGATGCCCTGACCGCCGTTTATAAATCTACGGATAGCCTCTTCTAGCTTTGTGTTTCGGTATAGCTCAAATTTGGCTTTGTTGTTTATCTGCTGTTTTGCTGCGTCTTTATCGCCCTTTTCGTAGGCTGCTGCCGCAGCGCTAAGAGCTGTTTTTATATCGTTATAAACCACTTGCCAGTGCGGCTCGATAGCGGTGCTGTTTGCAGGTTGCGCCGTAGTTTGGCTAGCCTCAGTAGCCTTAGCGGTCTGCGCGGCGTCTGCGTTTTTAGGATCGGAGTACTCGCCCACTAGCTTGTGACCGGTGTTTATGACGGGCAAAACCTCATCCATCTCTTTATTTAGCTCGTCCATTATCGCTTGTATCTCTTCTACGGATTTTTTAGCGATGATGGCTTTACGGATTTTGCCGAATTTAGACTCCATCGAGTAGGCTTTTTTCTGCCCCAAATTTACCCTAATCGCGGCTTCGATATTTTCGAAATGCCCAAAATACGCATTTTGCGTAGTGGTTTTTGCCTCGTCGATCTTGCCCTCTTTATACTGTTGCATGATGCTTACGAACGAATCTTTTATGCTCTGTATCTCAGGGCCGTAGTCGGTATCGGCTGCATTTAGCATAAAAGGGATAAAAAGCGCGAGTATAAATTTTAAAAATTTGCTCATAAAAAACTCCGATAAAATATGTTTTAAGCGGCTATTTTACCATTTCAAAACTTTAGCGAAAATAAAAACTGCTATCAAGTATCAATCTTATCAACAAGCTATATTTTTTGATTATCAGATTGATCCGACTTTGAAATTTGAGTAAATTTAAGGAGTAAAATTTGAAAGAAATTTCGGGAGCGAGTCGCCCCCGAATTTGAGTTAGATAGTAGCACCCGCTTGTCTTAGCATAACGCGTTTGCGATATACGTTTGACACGTCTGCGGCATCGCCTACTAGTAGCGCGTTCGTAGCGCAAACGGCGGCGCACATAGGGACTTTGCCCTCTGAGATACGGTTTTGACCGTACATATGAAGCTCCTCGTGAGAGTTCGTCCCCTCAGGGCCTCCGGCACACATAGTGCATTTATCCATAGCGCCTTTTATGCCAAATGCCCCGTCTCTAGGAAACTGCGGCGCGCCGAACGGACACGCATATAGGCAGTATCCGCAACCGATGCATTTGTTTTTATCGTGAAGCACGATACCGTCGGCTCTGATGTAAAAACAATCAACCGGACACACCTGCTCGCAAGGAGCGTCGGTGCAGTGTTGGCAGGCTATCGTAGTCGATACTTCCTTGCCCTCTATACCGTCGTTTAGCGTGATGACCTTGCGGCGGTAGAGCCCCACCGGGAGCTCGTGAGCCGAAGAGCAAGCGACCTGGCATCCAAAGCAGCTGATACATCTGTTTGTATCTACGAAAAATTTCATTCTTGCCATCTCTTACTCCTTAGACTCTATTTTCGCCGTATTCGTGGAAGAAGGTGTTAAAGCCCTCTCCGTCCGCTTTTTCTATCCTGCAAAGTCCGGCGTTAAATTCCGAAATTTGAGTAACCGGGTCAAAGCCGTAGTTTGTTACGGTATTGAAGCTCTCGCCGATCGTATAAGGCTTAGTACCCTCAGGATAGCGATCCTCTAAGCTCACGCCTTGCATAACGCCCGCGAAGTTATACGGCATACAAATTCTATCCGGCGTAACCATCTGAGTATGATAGCAACGAACCTTGATCTTAGTGCCTTGCGGAGAGTGGATCCACATCATATCGCGATCTTGGATACCGTATTTTAGCGCAAGCTCAGGGTGAACGTTAGCAAACATCTCAGGCGTGATCGCCGCTAGATACTTGCTCGTTCGCTCGATCATACCAGCACCGCTTAGGTTTACTAGGCGCAATGTGCTAAATACGATAGGGAATTCCTTGCTCCAGTCTTTTGCTTGTTGCTCAGACTTAAATTTCGTCTCGACGCGGAAGTTTCTAGCCTGATCGTCGAAAGTCGGGTATTTTTGCACCAAATCCCAGCGCGGAGAGTGGATAGGCTCGCGGTGTTTAGGGATCGGATCTAGGAATTCCCAAACGATCATTCTTGCCCTTGCGTTACCAAACGGCACTACGCCTTTTTCGCGGCATTTTTCTAAGATAAGTCCGCTGTGATCCGTACTCCAAGTAGCTCCCATCAGTCTTTTTTCTTCTTCGGTTAAGGTTATGCCTAGGACTTTTTCGATATTTTCTTTGGTAATTTGCGGATAGCCGCCTTTTACGTCCGATCCTACCAAAGTCGTATCCTCGCTAGCTAGCTGACTAACGCCGTTATGCTCTAAGCCGAAGCGATTTCTAAATCCACTGCCGCCTTCGGTATAAGGCTTACTCATGTCGTAAAGTATCGGCGTACCCGGGTGTTTTTCGTCCCATGCCGGCCAAGGCTTACCGTAGTATTCGCCTTTTACGTCGCCGCCGATACCCATTAGCGTATCAGGGTCGAAATTTTGCCAGTTAGCTTGATGTCTTCTAAACATCTCGGCCGTTCTACCGGTGCAGCCGATAGATTTACCCAAGCGAGCTATCTCGTTTGTAGCGTCGTCAGGCCATACAAAGTCGTCTTTAACTTGTTTTGGCTCGTGATTCACGGTCGCCATCTTCATGCCTTTTACGTACTCATCATAAAAGCCAAATTTTTTAGCGAATGCAAACATAACCTCTTGATCGGGCTTACTTTCGTAAAGCGGATCTACTACCTTAGTTCTCCATTGGCCGGAGCGATTCGTAGAGCTTAAATGCCCCTCGTTTTCAAACGCGGTAGCGACCGGCAAGATATAAATTCCGTCTTTTCTATCGCTTAAAATCGCGACTTCGTTGACGAAAGGTTCGGCTACGACTAGTAAGTCTAATTTATCGACGGCTTGTTGAATTTTAGTTAAGTGCGCCATAGAAGTTAGACCCGTTCCTTGTACCCAAAGAACGCGAAGCTTACCGCTAGTATAGGTTTTTTCCTCTTTTAGGACGCCTTGCCACCATTTTGATAGCGACCAGCCTTTTTCGTTTCTCCAGTTTCTATCTTCCGGATTTTGCGGATCATGATAAAAATACTCTTCAAATACGGTATTTTTTACCGGAGCGCCGCCCTGTTTCGGCTCTTTTGTCGAAACCGCGAATCGTTTGATAAACTCATCGTAATCAACACCCCAGCCTTTGCAGTAGTATTTCCACGAGGCGTCTCCTAGTCCGTAATACATAGGAAGAGTGTCTGAAAGGTTACCCATATCGGTAGAGCCCTGAACGTTATCGTGACCGCGAATGATATTACAGCCGCCGCCAGGTTTACCCATATTGCCTAGGATTAGTTGAAGGATAGGTAAAATTCTGGTATTTGACGTGCCTACGGAGTGCTGAGTGATACCTAGCGCCCAGATAACCGTTCCCGGTTTATTGTGAGCCATTATGTGCGCGGCTTGCATTAGTCTGTCTACAGGTACGCCCGTAACGTCCGAAGTAAGCTCAGGAGTCCAGTGTTCGGCCTCTTTTCTAACCTCTTCGATACCATAGGTTCTGTTTTCTAAAAATTCTTTATCTTCCCAGCCGTTTTTAAGGATAATGTGAATAAGTCCATAAATAAGAGCCACGTCCGTTCCTGAACGCTGACGCAAGTAAAGATCCGCGTGCGCAGCCGTTTTAGTAAAATTCGGATCCGCTACGATTAATTTTGCGTTGTTTCTATCTTTGGCTTGCAACATATGCTTCATACCGCCGACGGGATTTGCTACAGCCGAATTCGCACCGATACAAAAGATCGCTTTTGAATTTGCCGTCATATCTCCGAAGTGATTCGTCATCGCGCCATAACCCCAAGTATTCGCCACACCG
>NZ_AOTD01000013.1 GCF_000344295.2 Campylobacter showae CC57C
CAAGATATTATTTTAATAATATATATTTTATTATTTATTAAGTTTAAGACGATATAATCATTTTAAATTTTTACGCAAACAAAGGAGAGATGATGATAGTATCGATCTGCAACGAAAAAGGCGGTAGCGGAAAAAGTACGCTTGCCACGAACATAGCCATAAATCAAGGCATGGTAAAAGGCGAGTCGCTTTTGCTGCTGGATACCGACCCGCAAAAGTCGATCGCCACGTTTTTAAATATACGAAACGAAGAGGGGCATCCAAAGGCATTTGATTTTGCTTACAAATACGGCGAAAATTTAAAGGAATTTCTGCAAAACGTGGATCGCGGCAAAGACATAGTCGTAGACACGGGCGGCCGAGATAGCAGAGAGATGCGAATAGCCATCGCTCTAAGCGACATCGTGATAATCCCGACCATTCCAAGCCAGTTTGACGTAAGCGTCCTAGACAAAATGGTCAATATCGTAAAAATGGCCAAAGAGCAAAACGAAAAGCTGCAAGCCTATATTGTAATAAACCGAGCCTCGACCAACCCGTTTTTATACAAGAAAATAGACAGCCTGAAAGCATTTATCGAGGAGCTTCAAGAGGATTACATAAGGCTAGCGGGCACGATCATATTTGAGCGCGAGCGCTACAAAATAGCCACACAACTAGGCTACGGCGTAGTCGAGATGAATGACGGCAACAAGGCGGAGCAAGAAATCAAAAACTTATGCGAAGAGATATTTTTAAAAGGGTAAAAATAAGCATTTTATCGTTTTTTTAGTATAAATTTAGGAAATTTATTATTTTTAGTTTTGCGAAAAATTAAAAATAATGCTATCTTAATTTTTAATATTTTATTTTTTATTAAGATTAAGAGATTAGAATTTTAAAAAATAAAAGGGAAGAAAATGGACTTTAAAAGAGCAAGCAACTCTACGGACAAGCTAGAGGAATTTATAGCTGGGGCGGACACACAAAAAGAAGCGCCGGCAAAAAAGAGCAAAGTGGCGATAGGGACGAAATTCTCAAAGGAACTGGCCGTAAAAATACGAAAAAAATATCCGACGTATACGCTGGCCAAATTTATAGAGCTTGCCCTAACGACGCCGATACCGCATATAAAAGACGATGTGCTGATAACAATTTATGATCAGGCCAAATGGTTCAACACCAGCATGAGCGAGTTTGTGCGGTTTAAAATGGGGCTTATCGAGGCGCCGCAGCCAAACGATCCAAAGGACGTGCAGCATATAAAAAATTATATCGTATTCGTAAGTGATTCCAAGAAAGAGAAAATAAGGCAGATCGCAGAGAGTCTAGAAGTAAGCATCCTGACGTATTCAGACGTTAAAATTTTAGCCACATACGAGCTAAAGGATATTTTTACCTTTGACGAACTGATGCAGTTTAAAGCCGAAGCGAACAACTACGACCTAGATACGGACGAATACATCGCTATGAGAATAAGAGGATAGCGCAGAACCCGACAATTTATTTGTACCGGGAATGCATTGTTTTAAAATAATTTTAAGTCCCTAGAAGCCCTGTAAGTGACGATGAGGATCAAAGCAATAGGGTTATGCGCCTAAAGCGACAAGAGGCGCAGTTTTAAGCCCCTATTCTTTCTGATTTTTCATTCAAAATAAATTTGAACGAGTAGCCGACCACCGCTTTTTTATTGCCGTCAGCTATTCTTTTCTCAAAAAGAAGTTTTTTGAAATAGCTTTCATTTAATTCGTTTATAGACGGATTAATTACAAAGCGATCCAAATCGGAAGCGTTATATTTAGCCGGTGCACTCATAAATCTTTCAAAGTCGTCTCTATTAAAATTTACACACTTAAAGCCGTCTTTATCGGCTTTTACGTTTTCGTATTGATGCAGGAGTCGATATAAAGTCTTGGCAAATTTGCCCTTAATCGCAACAAAGTCGTTTAAATCTATTTTCATAAATTTAAGGGTACTGAATAAAATCTCAAGAGCAACCGGGTTTAATCTAAAACTTAATGATTGCTTATTTCTAAAAATCCGAATATCCGTAAAAAATACGCCTACGGTAGTTATTTCATCATCTTCGGTAATTTCGACACTCCTATAGATGGCAGCGCCGTCTTGCCCTAGAACTTTGGCTCTAAAATTCTTTACTTCATCGTTAAATCTGGTTTTATTCAGGCCGGACGGCATAAATCTACAAATTTCAGAGTAAGGCATTTCAATAAATTTGGCATTTTCAACATAGCCCATCTGCTTTGCATACCAGCAGATAGTAAAGAAAATATCATAATCCCTAGCCGTGAAATTAACCGGGAATAACACAGAGTTCATTTTGTTTCGAAAGACAAGCGTGCCGCTCTTTTCGGCTTTAACAACTCTACTGGCTTTTAACACGAAATCACCTTCCTCAAAATAGAAAGAAATTTCACTCATGTCTATACCTCGCAGTTTAAAGATTTAACTGCTATAATAGAGTAAATTTAATGTGTTGCGACTTAAAATTTATAAGCTTGACATTTTTTGCCGTTACTTTTATCACGCTTGATTTGCGGTCGCCTCGTATCACGGCGCCATCGCTTTTGCCTATTATCGTTAGCGGCTTATCTACGATTATATTTCCCTCGTAAAGTCCGTCGTTTAGGCGCAAGATGTCGCCTGGGTCGGCGGCGTTTATAGCGTCTTGCAGCGGACCAGCGAAGGCCGTCAAATTTAGCGCGCAAAAGAGCAAAAGCTTAAATTTCATTTCGCGTCTTTGAGCTCTTTTTTCTTTGAAAATACGGCTAGGATACAAAGCGCGCTCATAGCCATCATCACCCAAAATCCTATGCTAGGATACGAGTGCGTGGTAAACTGCGCGACCTTGCCGTCGCCAAGCACGGTAGGCATAAACGGTTTTATCTTAAACGCGCCCCACTCTTGCATATTGTGTCCGTACCAGTATAGCCAGCCCGCAAATGCGCCCATAAAAAGCAGCGGAGCGATGGTCGGAAGCACCATGAGCAGGGAGTTAAATTTGCCGTCGTAGTATAAAAAGGCTAGCATGCAAAGCGTGGAAATGAGCAGATAATAAGGCGCAATCGCACGCTCGACGTTGCCGCCGTGCTCCATCGGATACATGCCGATGTAGTGGTTTATGGTGTTCATCTCGTGCACGTCACCGCTGTATCCGTCAACGTGAAAATAAACCGGAATACCGTCTGGAAAGGCGTCTTTTGGGTAGTTTGGCGCTTCAAGCGCGACGTACCAGATAGGAAAAGAGGGCGTGCCGATCTCGGCTTTTTGCTCGATCGCTTTTTGTAGGCTGGCTTTTACGTCGTCTGGCATCAAGTGATTTTTATACTGAAACGAGGTGTAAAGGTCGTAAATTTTATACGAATACCCGGCGAGCGGCTCGCCCGCGGCAATCTTGGCTTTGGCTCCAAAAAAGCCCAGCACCGGAATCGTAAAACAAACGGTCATCAAGACTAACGCGATAATAGTGTAAATTTGATACTTCTTCATCGTTTCTCCTTTATTAAATTTAAAAAATTTTTCGCAAAACACTTTTTAAATTTAACGTAGGAGGCTCGGGTTACGCGCGCCGAGCCTCAAATTTAGCGGACTGATTCGGACCGCTAAGCCCGAATCAAATTTTGATTACATTCCTGCGTTTTCGTCGATCCATTTTAGGTATTCGATGATATCTTTGATCTCTTGATCGCTCATGTGCTGATTAGGCATTCTTAGGTTAAAGTAATCGATCATAGACTTGATATACTCGTCGCCGTAAAATTTAGCTGGATCTTTGATAAAGTCAAACACCCATTTCTCGCCGTTTTCGTGACGCAAAAGAACGCCGGTTAGATCTGGACCCGAGCTAACCTGACCGATGACGTGGCAGCCGTTACAACCGCCTTTTAGATAGGCTTCCTCGCCTTTGGCGGCAGCCGGGCTCATAGGCGTGGCGATCTCTTTAGCTAGGTTGTTTTTAGCTCTTAGGCCGACGTCTGCGGTTTTAACCATATACTGCCATACTTGGTACTCCCATAGTATCGCGCCGTTTACGTCTCCTTTTTTATAGGCTTCGTCGGCTTTTGCTTTTGCTTCAGGGATTTTGCCGTATTGATCTAGCGCGTCCGTAACTAGCTCTTTTACCTTAGGATATTTTTCGTAATGCTTCTCTTTTAGATACGTAACGACGCTTTGGATAACCTCGTCGGTAGCTTTGTTCGTAGCGATTACTTTATCGTATTCGGCTTTTAGAGCTTCCGGGCTTAGGGTTTTTAGCTTGCTTGCTTTGGCGGATTCGTATTTTTTGTTCGGATCTTTAACTAGCAAGTAACCCATCATCTCAAGGTGCAGCGCAGAGCAAAACTCTGTGCAGTAGTAAGGGAATACGCCCTCTTCGTCCGCTACGAAATTTACGGTTGCGGTTTTACCCGGCTCTAAAGAGGCGTGGATGTTGTAAAGATCCACGGTAAAGCCGTGCGTCTCGTCCTGGGCGCGCTCTAGGTTCGTTAGGTGGATGGTTACGTTGTCGCCTTTATTTACCTCGATGTGTTCAGGATTGATGTGACTTCTGATCATCGTAGCGTAAACGGTTACGTTTTTGCCGTTACGCTCGACTCTCTCCTGTCCGGCAAGAGTTACGAACGGACTTTCTTTGCCCGTGCGAGAGTTTGTTCCCATCGTATAGGTAGTGGCCGGTTTTAGCTTGCTAGCCGCGATAGAAACTACGTCGTGAGGCTCGCCAAGAGGTATCGGCATATCGTATAAAAGCTCCATCTTAGCGCCCGTGATGTCGATAAGCTGGTGATTTTGCGGGTGAAGAGGGCCTACTGGGTTAAAGCGATCGATCGAAAGTTTATCAAGAGCGATAGCGTATTTGCCTTTAGGTTTTGACGATTTTCCCTCCATAGTATCAAGGTGTCCGATGTTGTAGTGGACGTTGATCCTATCTAGGACTTTTAGATTTTTATAGTCCCATTTTACGATCTGGCTATCGACGTAAAGAGAGGTATAGATGATACCGTCTTTTTCGTCAAAAGAGTTGTGCAGAGGTCCAAGGCCAAGTTCTACTTGTCCTTGCAAGCTCTTTGCCATATCAAGCACCGGGATACCGTACGGATCGGTGCTGGCAAACTCTTTTTTATCGATCAAATTTTTGATCTTTTTAAAATCATAAACCGTCGCGTGAGTATCTAGCTTGCCGCCGATTACGATATAGCGGCCGTCAGGAGTGACGTCTACGCCGTGCGGGCTCTTTGGCTCCGGGATCAAAAATAGCGCGCCGGCTTTAACCGCGGCGTCTATGGTAACTACTCTATGGCCGTTTATCTCCATGTAGTTTTTCTTATCCTGAGCTAGTTTTTCTAAAATTTGCCAGTTATAAACGTGTAAATAGTCCGTATCGTTTCTGCTAGCGCCCGCTTCAAAAGGAGGCAAGCCCTTTTCGATACCGCCCGTATACATCTCGGAGTTTATCGAGTTTGTAAACGCCCAGCCGAAGCTCTCACCTTTACCGGCATCGCTTAGATCCTGCCAATACGGAGGAAGCTCGAGCGAGAAGGATGCTTTCTCGTCTATCTTGCCTTTTGGATAGTCGAATTTCCAAAACGTTACCGCGCCGCGGTATGCGCTTTCGTACTCGTCTATCGAGTGGTAGCCGTTATCTAGCGGAGCCGCGTACTGTGCCGCTTCGATAACGTATTCGCTATTTGGAGTGATGAAGCTGCCGCCGTGTTCGCTTTTTACGATTGGATTAACGACGATTTGAGTAGTTTCGAAATCGTGCAAATTTATAACCGCGATGCGAGGGTTGGCTTTGTCGTTGATGAAAAGATAATCGCCGACGTATTCGCCGTTTTTCTCGGTTAAAGCAGGGTGGTGAGTGTCGCCCCACGTGATTTGTTTGCCTCTGATGGCGCCGCTTTTTAGGATGGCTTTAGACTCCTCGTCGTAGCCGTATCCCTGCCAAGGCTCGGGCGTAAAGACGCCGATATACTTGTAAATCCTCATTGAAGGCACGCCGTAAACCATTACCTGTCCGCTTTGGCCTCCTGATGAGAAGACGATATAGTCGTCCTTCTTGCCGCTTGGCTGATACGTTTTAGCAGCCGCCAGGACGTCTTTTTCCGTTAGACCGCGCGCTTTCATGATAGCTTGTAAATCGCTATCCGTCGCACACGCACTGCTAACGGAAAACGCGAGGCCCGCAGCCGCAACGATACCGCAACTAAGTAGTTTGTTCATTGAAAATCTCCTTTCCTAAGATTTTTTCTTGTAAATTTGGATCTCGCCGTTTATGCTAACGGCTATGACGCTATCTTCGTCGTTAAAAATTTTTATCACGGCGTCAGAGTTTTTGCCTATTTTTTCTATCTGTTTAAACTCGGCGTCGCTTCGTAAAATTTCGCCGTTTCCAAGTCCGATATAAACTTTATCTTGCACGACCAGTAGGCTTTTAACGCGCGAATTTGAGATTTTGTAAATTTGAATTTCTGCGTCCTTCAAATTTGCGTTTGTTTCGTTGTTAGTCAAATTTAAATCCGCTTTGTTTTGCGCGTTTTTGACGGCGGTTAAATTTGAGCTAGAGTTGTCTTTGCCGTTTGTTTGCGCCAAATTTGCTTCGGTATCTAAATTTGTCGTACCCGTTTGCTTGCTCGTTAAATTTGCTTCCGTGTCAAATTTGAGGCTCGCTATCTCGCCGCTAGCAAGCCCGAAAATCACGCCTGAATTTATCTCCGCCGCGCTCAGAGCTACGGATTTTAATCTGCCTAGATTTTTTGCCTTCATGGTGCTTAAATTTACGGCAAAAACCGATCTATCCCAGCTAGTTATCAGCGCGGCGCCGTTTAAAATTTGACAGGTCGCGATACGGTAAGCGCCGTTAAGACTCGCGCATGTCAGCTTTTTTGACGCAACGTCGTATGCGACAAAGGCGTCTTTGCCGACGACCGCGTAAATTTTGCCGTTTGCGACGTGAAGGTGCGTTACCTGCGCATCAAGGCTTAAATTTGAAAGATTTAGTATACCGACAAAAGAGCTAAAATCCTCGCTAAATTTAGCTATTTCTCCGCCTGAAAATCCTGCGTATAAATTTGCGCCATCAAAGGCTAGCGAGGTTATCTCGTCTGTTTTAAAGTCAAATTTGTTAATGGGTTTTAAGTCTTTTTGATTAAGTATTTTTAGCGAGTTTTTAGCATCGTAGACGGCTAGGGTTTTGTTCTGCTCGCTATGGGCGCAGCTTTTTACGTCGATGCTAGCCGTAGCGCTAACATCGCTTGCGAAGGAGAAAACAAATAGAGCGCATACGAGCGCTATAATTTTCATAAAAGTCTTTCAAATTTAAATTTTCTACTAATGAAACTATACAACCGGAAGGCTTAAAGTATATTGATTTAAATCAAAATCGTTAATAATTGAGTATAAAAAAATATCTCTGTGTTATAACGTAACACTCATAACAACTAAATAATAAAGCTGTTATTATTTCAGATTTTCCAGCGTTTTCTTGATGTTTTGCGCCGTTAGATTGGATATCTCGGCGACGAATTTACCGTTTTTGTCTAGTACGTAGAGCGAGGAGCTGTGTGCGACGGAGTACTCCATGGCAGACTTTTCCAGTAGGACTTTTTGGTATTTTACGCCGTAGTTTTTAGCGACCCCCGGTAGGTCGTTTACTACGACGCCGTATGAGTCCGGATAAAAGTATTTTGCGTATTCGTCCACGTTTTTTGGCTCGTCGCGCTCCGGGTCGAGAGTAACGAAAATCACGACGATATCGTCTCTTTTAAGCTCGTTTAAGACGCCTGAAAGGATACCTAAAGTTGCGGGGCAGACGTCCGGACACGAGGTGTAGCCAAAGTATATGATCTTATTTTTACCCTCAAAGCTCTTTAGACTCACCGCGCCGTTTGCGCCCTTACCGGTAAAATCGTAATTTTTTAGACCCTCGGCAACATTTGCGCTCTGACCGTTAGGGGCGTATTTGTTTGAATAAAATGCGAGATAGCCTGCGCCAAGAACCATTAAAATCAGTATAAGTACGATAATAAGCTTTTTCATCATCCGCCCTTTTAAGTAAAATTTGCGTCTATTGATGCAAGTCGAAGTCTATATAAAGTCCACTTCTTTTGCCGTTTTCCAGAACCTCGAAACGGTACCTCATGATGTTTATCAGACACGCGCTTAGCACGACATTTGATACGTAGGCGTTGTCGCGTTTTTCGACTTCAGCCTTGATTACGCCCATATCCATGTTTACGCCGTGGATCTCAAGGCTTGGGTTTTTAAACCCTTCTAGCCCCTCGATACGCACGATCGTGGGCTGCATCGTGTAAACGGGCTTTGGCGAGAGGCTAAATTTAACCGTCTTGCCGCGAAACTCTACGCCGCAGGAGTGCTCGGCGTTCATATCGCAAGGGAGCGGGGTTAAATTTGCCCCCACGTCCTCTGCGCTCAAAAAGTCCTCTTGTGCTTGCGGTTTAAAAAACAGGTACGCCGAAGTACCCAAAACACCGACTAGAAGGACTAAAATTATAAGAATTTTTTTCATTATAAAATTTTAATGCGCATGTCCGGAAGTTTCTAAATTTTTAACCGGTATGTCGATCACTTCAACTATTCTGCCGTCGCTAAATTTAAGAGTTAAATTTACTTTATCGCCCGCTTTCATTGGCTTTTTTACGTCCATTAGCATTATATGAAGGCCGCCCGGTTTTAGGCTCACCGACCCCTCAGCCGGTACCTCTATGCTATCTATTTGTACCATTTTCATCATCCCGTCTTCATGCTTATGCGTGTGAAGTTCGGCGCTTTGAGAGGCATCTGTGCTTGCGCTTATTAGTCTTACGGCTTTTGGCATATTGTTTGTGATATCCATAAAGACTGCGCTGTTTTTGACGTTTGGCGGAGTGGCTTTGGCGTATGCGTTATCCGCACTGATAAGAACGTAATCAGCAAAGCAAAAAGATGCTGACAATGCAATGGCAAATGCAACTAATTTCTTCATTTTCTTTCCTTTTTTGAGAATTTATTTCACTTTTTGGTGTGACTTATCATATCCCTTTGTAGCTTAAAATTTTATTTTTTTAAAATTTAAGCCAATTAATAATATAATCCAAGCTCATTTTGAAACACGGATTGAAATTTTGTTTAAAAAGTTGATTATATTTTTCATTTTTTCTATTATATACTCTCAAATTTTACTCGCCGAGGCTTTAGCGGATGCAAATTTGACGGGCGCTAAATACTGGCTAAAAAAGCTAGGCGCAGCCGATGTCAGGTACGGCTACTACGAGGCTAAAACCAAAATCATCGTCATAAATAAAGCGCAAAAAACCCTGCAAAGCTTCGAGTACTCAGGCGGCGCGCTGGAGCAAATCTTTTCTCAAAGCGTGATAACGGGCAAAAGTGGGGATAAATTTAAAGAAGGCGACCTAAAAACTCCGGTCGGTGTTTACGACGTCACGGATAAATTTACGCCGCCCGATCCCTTTTACGGACCGCTTGCGATGTCGCTATCGTACCCGAACGCCCACGATAAGGCCGCACAAAAAACGGGCGGAGGCATCTGGATACACGGTCTGCCAATGAAAGGCAAACGCGAGGATGAAGTAAAAACGCGCGGCTGCGTAGCGTTTAACAACGATGCGCTGGTGAAATTCGGCAAACTGATCGGCAGCGATGGTGTCGTGATAATCAGCGAAAGCCAAAAGGTGGACGCTAGCAAAGATGACGTAGCGCGCGTGCTGGCGCATCTGCACGAGTGGCTGCAGGCGTGGCGAGATAACGAGACTAAAATTTACCTCGGCTTTTATGCGGACGAATTTGTAAAGATAGAGGGCAAAAACGCGCTAACGAGGGCTAAATTTGCCGAAAATAAAAAGAGAATTTTCGCGCTAAACGAAAAAAAGAGCATAAAAGCTTCAAATTTTAGCGTGACACCGTACCCGAACGTCAAAGGACAAAATCTTTTTAGAGTGGTTTTTGACGAGGATTATACTGCGCCTAGTCACGAATTTAAGGGGCAAAAAGAGCTCTACGTGCGGCTAGATAAAGATAAATTTAAAATCTTAACGGAGAAGTAAATGCAAGAAAAAAAAGAAATAGTAAAAAATCAAATCGAGGAAATTTTAAAGGCTAGGAGCGAGTTTTTCGCCGAGCTAGACCACCAGGTGCCAAAGGTTGCGGGCACGGACGTGTTTGATTTCGCGGCGGTTAAAGAGGCCGATCTAAAGGCGCTTTACGCTAAATTTTATTCTTACGATTATAGTATTAGGAAGCTACTTCCTAACGTTTACGAGGCGTTTGGCGTAAATTTCAATGTCTGAACTCGTTTTAAACAGATCCGCCTACATCCATAATCTAACCAAAATTTGCGCCAAAGCCGGCGGCAAAGATCGCGTGATTTTGGTGCTAAAAGACAATGCCTACGGGCACGGAGCGGTGCTCGTGGGGCGCGAGGCGGCGAGCTACGGCATCAAATTTTGCGCGGTTAAAAACGAAGCCGAGGCGCGCGAGCTAGAGCCCTTTTTCGAGCATATCCTCATCCTTTCGCACATCCCTACGGGCGGCGAGAGCGAGCGATTTATCTACGCTATAAACGACATTTCGCTGATTGCTAAATTTAAACAAGGCGCGCGCGTGCATATCGCCGTCGATACGCTCATGCATAGAAACGGCGTCGCGGTAGATGAGGTGCGGGCGGCGTGCGAGGCGGCCTTGGCACACGGACTGCAAATTTGCGGTGCATTTACGCATTTTAGAAGTGCTGAGGAGCTTAGTAGCGATTATTTCGTACAGAGGCAAAATTTTGCCACGGCAAAAGCTGCGGTGCGCGAAATTTGCGGTGGTTCAAATTTGACCTTTCACTCGCATAACTCAGCTGCAACCGAGCGTTTCGGCGAGCTAGCGGACGAGTGCGTGCGCGTGGGCATCGCCGCCTACGGATATGCGCAGTTTGACGAGAGTTTGGAGTTAAAGCGCGTGGCGTCGCTCTGGGCGCATAAAGTTAGCGGTAGAGTACTAAAAAAAGGGCAATGCGCTGGCTACGGCGCTAAATTTTGCGCGAGCGAGGATATGCAAATCGCCGTTTATGACCTGGGCTACGGCGACGGACTGCTACGCTATGCGGGCGAGGGCGAGCTGCGCACGGCCGGCGGACAGCGACTGCTTGGCAAAATGTCGATGGATAGCTTTTGCTGCGAAGACGCGGGTGATAAAATTTGCGTATTTGACGATGCGCGCGTTTGGGCGGATTTTTTCGGCACGATCAGTTATGATGTTTTAACTAAGCTTTCGCCTAGCATCTCGAGGCGGTTTGAGTAAAACTTCTCGCAGTCCGCTTGAGCGCGCAGATAGCAAACTCTGCGCGCAGAACTAGCGGCAAAAAGCTAGCTTTCCAAATTTATGAGCTTAGTCTGCTATCTTCAAAAACGTAAATTTGCCGCCTGATTCAAAGTTTGCGCCGAATTTTTGGCTAATATCGGCTCGCGGTTTTGTAAATTTAAGACATCGTTTGGCGGTCAAAAAATTTATCGCTTTTTTATTGGGCGGATCGTGCTAATTTTGCCTAAGCGTCAGGTTTGCTAAATTTTGCTTACCGATTTGCAGCCTGCCATATCAGTGGGCAAAGCATTTTATGTTTTAAGGCGCTACCGTATTTGCTTTATGCCTCTACGACGGCGTTTTTAATTTGGATTTGCGATAAAATCGGACGAGATTCTATGCGGCTAAATTTTCGTAGCGGCGTCAAATTTACGCTGTGTTTGCGCTAGCCGCATTTTGCAAAAACCGAAGCGGAGCATTTGGCTAAGCAGGCAAAATTATTTAAATTTACTTCAAAATATCCCGAAGCGCGGTTTTTAGATCGTCAAATTTAAAGCTAAATCCGCTCTCCATCAAGGCTTTAGGATAGACTTTCGCTCCTTCAAGCAGCACGACGGATCCCTCGCCAAACATCAAATTTAATGCAAATTTAGGCACTTTAAAAAACGTCGGTCGCCCTAAAACCTCGCCTAAAATTTGAGTAAACTTGACGTTGGTGCTAGGGTGTGGCGAAACGAGATTAAAGACGCCGCTTTGACGGTTTTGTAGAGTAAATTTAAACGCTTCCAGCAAATCAGCGATGTGAATCCAGCAAAACGCCTGCTCTCCGCTACCGAGCTTTCCGCCAAGACCGAGCCTAAATGCGGGCAGCATCTTAGCCAGTGCGCCACCTCGCCCCAGCACCACGCCTAGGCGAAATATCGCCGTTTGCGTCCGCGCTTTGGCGGCCTCGCTCTCCCACTCGCATGCTAGTTCGCCCAAAAATCCGCGGTCAAATTTGACCGAGCTCTCGTCGTGACTAAGGCCGTTTTCGTAGATACCCACAGCCGAAGCGCTGATGAAAAAGGGCGGATTTTCTAGCTCGTTTATAGCGCAAACCAGCGCGCGAGTCGTCTCTATCCTGCTTGCGCGAAGCTGCTTTTTATACGCCTCGCTCCACCTTGCGGCGATAGAAGCGCCTGCTAAATTTATAACCGCATCGCAGCCGCCGATGAGGTTTTTGAGCGCGTCTTTGTCTGCGTAGGCGGCTCGCGGTATGGCTACGACCTCGTGACCTTCGGCTCTAAAAAATCTGCAAAGCTCGCCGCCGATAAATCCGCTCGTGCCGTTTACGGCTATTTTCATATTTTGCCTTTTTGATAAATTTTTATTTTGACGCGTACGGCTAAATTTGACGCGACGCAGGGTTAAATTTAGCGTTAAATTTAACGCTCAAGCCATTTCGCTTAAATTTGACGGGCCAAACGAAAGCTTAAATTCGCCCGTCAAATTTACTTTCTAAAATACTCTTTCACGCCGTTTTCGCCATCTAGTTGCGAGCGTAAATTTTCTAGCGCGGCGATGCGGTCTTGGGTACTTGGATGCGTGCGAAATAGCGAGCCCAGCGCGCTTTTTACGCCACTAAAAGGGTTGATGATAAACATATGCGCGCTTTGTTCGTCGGCGTTTGCCATCACGCGTCCGCGCGCGTAGTCCTCGAGCTTTCGCAGCGCGCTGGCTAGGTGCTGGGGTTTGCCCGTTATCATCGCTGCGCCCCTGTCGGCCTCAAACTCCCGCGCCCGCGAGATCGCCATGCGTATGATGGTGGCTGCTAGCGGCATGATGACGGCTAGAGCGATTAGCATTAGAGGATTTTGCTTGCCCTGACGGTTTGCCGCGCCAAACTGCGCGAAATTCGCCAGTATCGCGATCGCTCCCGCAAACACCGCTGCTATCGAGCCCGTTAGGATGTCGTAGTGGCGCACGTGGCTTAGCTCGTGAGCTAGCACGCCCTCGATCTCGTCTTTGTTTAGTATATTTAGCAGTCCCTCGGTCACAGCCACTGCGGCGTGGCTCGGGTTGCGACCCGTGGCGAAGGCGTTTGGAACGGCTTCTGGGATGATGTAGATCTTTGGCATCGGCAAATTTGCCTTCGCGCAAAGCTCGCGCACGATCTGATAAAGCCCCGTCGCGTGCGCCTCGTCCACTGGTACGGCTCGGTAGTGCTTGAGCACGAGCGTGTCAGAGAAAAAGTATGAAAAGAAATTCATCCCAAGCGCAACTAAAAATGCGACCATCATACCGCTAGTGCCGCCTATCGCGCCGCCCACGGCTACGAAAAGCAGCATCAGCACCGTCATCAAAAATGCAGTTTTAAAAAGTTCCATTTGTTTCCTTTACTCGTAAAATTTTACAAAAATATCTCGCCGCCCTCTTTTATCTTTTCTATGAGGGCGAAAATATCTCGCTCCGCTATGCGCATCGGAGCCGAGCCCAGCGCGCCTAGATCGTTAAAATAAATAGCGCCGTCCGAGTTTAATTTTATAAAAAATCCCAGGTCGCCATCTTGACCTATCATATAAAAATTTGGCTCGTAAAGCGCTACTTCGTAGGTTTTGTTTCGCTCGGCTAGAGCTGCGCGCCCGTATAGATACGCACCCGCTCCCGCTTCGTTAAAAACGTCTACGCGCTCCTCGCCCTCGATATTTTCTAAAAATTTCAGATATAACGGCGGAAATTTTATCACCGTTTATCCTTGCCTATTACGGCGTTTTTAAATATCGCGGTGTCCGCGCCAGTCTCGCTAAGCACGGCTAGCTCGCTTTGGCTCTCTATGATAACGCAAATTTGAGCGTCAAATAGATAATCCTGCGCTAGCTTTGCCGCTTTGCCGGCAAGCTCGCGAGGCACGACGATAAATTTCGCTCCGGCTGCGTTTGCGACGATGATCTCGTCTAAGTTTTCCGTCTCGACGCCAAACTGGGCGCCGAGCTCCTGCGCGCGCTTTATCGCTGCTGCGTCAAATTTAAACAAATTTTGCTTGCCTGCTTCGATCTGCTGGGCATTTTCGCGCCAAAACAGCGGCTCGTACGGCACTAGCTCGTGGCCGATTAGTTTCATTTTTTATCCTTTATGCAGTCCTCGCAGACATAACCGCCGCCGCTTATTACGGCGTCTTTAGCCTCTATAAAGGTGCCGCATTTTTTACATTCGACGAAATTTTCGGCATCTTTGTCCTCTTTTTTTGCGCCGCCTTTTACGCGGGTTTTAAAAAATATCAAATAAATCGCGATTAAAACCGCTAAAAAAGCCAAAATTTTAAATAACATCGCCGCCCTTTATAAGTACGTATTTTCGGTTGCCGCGCCCGCAAATTTGAGCTTTGAGCCCGTCTAGTTCGCTTTGCACGCTGCTTCCTTTATAAAGTAAAATTTGAGTTTGCGCGTCAAAAAAACCGTCGCAAATCCCAAGCAAATCTCTCGTTTTCATCAGTGCGCGGCTCGTGATTAGCTGCGCCGCGAAGGGTTCTCCGTCCTCGATCTTACAAGATTTTACGCGGATGTTGGTTAAATTTAGCTCGGCCTTGACGTAGCTTAGAAACGCCGATTTTTTCGGGCTAGGCTCAAAGAGATGCCACTCGCACTCCCTTAAAATCATCGCGAGAAATATCGCGGGGAAACCCGCTCCGCTGCCCACATCGATCGCCGTTTTAGCGTCCAAAATTTGCGGGAAAATTTCAAGCGGAGCTATGCTATCGGCTATCTGCTCGTTTAAATTTTTGTAGCTAGTTAGGCTGTGCACGCGGTTAAATTTAGCCAAAATCTCGCTAAATTTTGCCGTTTGCGCGTCAAAATCCCTCGGCAGGTCAATTTTCATCTAGCATATGTCCCATCTGCTCTTTTTTTACGCGCAGGTAGTTTTCGTTAAATTTGTTCGCGTGTATCACGATCGGCACGCGAGAGACGATCTGCACGCATTTTAGCCCGGACAGTTTTTTTGGGTTATTGGTTAGTAAATTTATCTTTTCGATGCCAAAGTGCTTTAAGATAAAATCCACGATCTCGTACGTGCGCTCGTCGGCCTTAAAGCCTAGCTGGTGATTTGCCTCGATGGTGTCAAGGCCCTCATCTTGCAGGTGGTAGGCGTTTACTTTGTTTAGTAGGCCGATATTTCGCCCTTCTTGGCGCAGATAAATCACCATGCCGCCGTGCTCCTCGATGTATTTTAGGCTGGCTTCTAGCTGGTCGCGGCAGTCGCACTTTAGGCTACCGATCGCATCGCCCGTTAGGCACTCGGAGTGGATGCGGACGTTTACGACCTCGCCGAAAGGTTTTTTGTAAATCGCTAAATGTTCTTTCTCTCCCTCCTTAAATGCCTTTATCTCGAATATCCCGAAACGAGAGGGTAAATTTGCCGTATTTGAAAGCTCGATATTCATAAAATTTTAACTCCTATTATGTTACACTAGGCGTAAATTGTAGCGAAGTAAAAGGAAAATTATGTTTAAACGTTTTAGAAGACTCAGGATAAATCCAGCGATCAGGGAGATGGTACGCGAAACTAGCGTTTGCGCGAGCGATTTTATCTATCCGCTTTTTGTCGTCGAAGGCAAAGGCGTGAAAAAAGAGATAAGCTCAATGCCGGGCGTCTTTCAGATGAGTTTGGACGAAATTTTAAAAGAGTGCGAAATCGTGCGAAATTTAGGCATAAAAGCGGTGATATTGTTTGGAATCCCGAGCCTAAAAGATAGCGTAGGCAGCGACGCTCTGAGTGATGACGGCATCATAGCGACCGCGCTACGAGCGATAAAGGATAAATTTCCAGATCTGGTAGTGATAACCGATCTTTGCTTTTGCGAGTACACCGATCACGGCCACTGCGGTATCTTAGATCACGTCCACCAGACCGTCGACAACGACGCGACTCTGGAGATCTCGGCCAAGCAAGCGCTGATCCACGCCAAAAACGGAGCCGATATGATCGCTCCAAGCGGTATGATGGATGGCATCATCGCTACCTTGCGCGGAGCGCTGGATTTGAGCGGATATGAAAATTTGCCGATTATGGCGTATTCGACCAAATTTGCTTCGGCATATTACGGGCCGTTTCGCGACGTAGCCGAGAGTGCGCCGAGCTTTGGCGATAGAAAAAGCTACCAGATGGATCCCGCAAACCGATTAGAAGCCGTGAGCGAGAGCCTGGAGGACGAGGCGCAGGGGGCCGATATCTTGATGGTAAAACCGGCTCTGGCGTATCTAGACGTCATCCGCGATCTGCGCGAAGCGACGAGACTGCCGATCTGCGCGTATAACGTGAGCGGCGAATATGCCATGCTAAAAGCTGCGGCAAAAGCCGGCGTCATCGACTACGAGCGCGTGATGATGGAGACGCTAGTAGGATTTAAGAGGGCGGGGGCGGATTTGATAATCAGTTACCACGCCAAAGAAGCTGCCGCTTTACTAAGAAAATAGCGGCTTGTCTCGCGAGTATCTTTGCTTGATTTCGCAAATTTCGCCCTGCGATAGGCTGCGTGCCTTATCTTGGGACGAAATTTACTTCAAAACAAGCAAATCTATCTCGCGATACTTCGCCTTGAAAATTTGCAGTAAAATTTGGGAATTTAAAGGGAGCAAAATGCGGCACTTTTTAACGTTAAACGATTTTAGTAAAGATGAAATCATCGAAATTTTAAATTTGGGTTTGCAGATAAAAAAAGAGGCAAAGGCGCGAGATTTTAAGCCGTATCTCAAAGATCAAAAACTGGCGATGATATTTGAAAAAAGCTCGACCAGAACGCGCGTGAGCTTTGACGTAGGGATGAACGAGCTAGGCGGGCATGCGCTGTTTCTCAGCTCGAGCGACATCCAGATCGGGCGCGGCGAGCCGATAAAA
>NZ_AOTD01000014.1 GCF_000344295.2 Campylobacter showae CC57C
GACGGCGGTTTTAGGAAATTTTACCGAGAAATTTAACAAACCTGTAAAAACGCAAAAGTTAAAAATGCGGTAAATTTGACCGCGCCGCTTTTTGTAAAATTTGACGTGACACCATAGGTAAATTTGATCGGCATAAATTTAATGTAAGCCATTTAAATTTTGCCTCCAGCTACAAGCCTTGCAAATTTAGCCCTTAGATTTTATTTTAGCCAGCCACTCGTCCAGCGTTTTTTCAAAGCCGATGCCGTTGCTCTCGTAAAATTTAAGCGGCTTTTCGAGATATTTTTGCTCTACCCAGCCGCCAAAGCTATGCGGATACAGATAGTCCTTGGCCTCGGGCGCGGTGTTGATGAGATAGGGCGGGATGGCTAGCGGCGGCTCGTTTTTTACATAGGCTAGTGCGGCGTTTATGGCCTTGTAGCTGGAGTTTGACTTTGGCGAGTGAGCCAGATACATCGCGCATTGAGCCAGGATTATCCGCGCTTCAGGAAAACCGATCTTGCTAACGACAGCTAGCGCGTTAGCGGCTAAATTTAGCGCGTTAGGGTTTGCGTTACCGATATCCTCGCTGGCAAATATCGCCATCCTTCGCGCGATAAAATCAGCGCTCTCGCCCGCGTCTATAAGCCGTGCCAGATAGTACATGACGGCGTTTTCGTCGCTTCCCCGCAGGCTTTTTATAAACGCACTCGCCAGCCCGTAATGCACATCATCCTCGCTAACTCCTTCGCTAACCGCGTTAGCTCGCAGCGTTTTTAAATTCTCTAACGTTATTTCTTCGCCCAGACTAACGGCAAACTCGAGCAAATTTAACAGTCCGCGCGCATCTCCGCCGCTGCTTTTTACGAGATAGGCTTTGGCTTCGTCTGAGATGTCAAATTTTACCTCGCCCCTCACGCGCTCAAGCAATTTTTCAAAATCCTCGCTCGCAAGCGGCTTAAACTCAAAGAGCATCGAGCGACTGCGGATGCCCGAGCTTAGCGTGAAATATGGATTTTCCGTGCTGGCTCCGATGATGGCGGCGCGGTAGTTTTCCATCGGTATCAGCAGGGCTTCTTGCTGCGTTTTGCTGAGGCGGTGGATCTCGTCGATGAAAAATAGCGGCTTAGAGAGCGCATTTTCGTGGTTTTTTAGGATTTTGCGAAACTCCTCGATCTTGAGATTTCCGCCGTCAAATTCGTAAAAATCATACTCCATCGACCGCGCGACGACGCGAGCAAAGCTAGTCTTACCGCAGCCAGCAGGTCCGTAAAATATGCTGTGCGGGATTTTTTTATTTTCGATAAATTTTTTAAAAACACCCACCAGCTCGCGCTGTCCGCAGATCTCGTCTAAGCTGCGCGGACGAAATTTCAAGGCGAAATTTTGCAAATTTGTTCCTTTTAAATTTTAAGACATTATAGTCAAATTTAAATTAAGAAGCGGATTTACAGGAGCGGACGGGTCAAATTTGAGCGGGTAAAAAAGCAAAATTTTATGCTAGCACCCTACTCCCAGAAAATACAAAATTTAAACAAAACGAGCCGTCAAAAACGGCAAATTTAACAGCAAAAGCGAACCAAATTTAAGCCAAATTTGGCTCGCTCGCCGCGTCAAATTTAAAACGTCTTTTCAAAATCTACGTAGAAGTTCCTGCCTTTACCCACTCTGGTCGTATTTTTAAATCCGTTTGCGAAAATGTACTCTTTGTTAAAGATATTGTTTACGCCAAAGCTAATTTTTAGCCCTTTGTTTAGCAAATAGCTGTCGAAATTTTTCGGCTCCCATCGGCCTTTAAAATTTACGATAGTAAAGGTTTCATCTACGTATTCGTATTTTTGACCGCGCACGACGTAGTATTTCTCGTCGTTGTTAGGCCTAAACCAATGCGTCATGTCGCCGCCCAAACTAAGCCCCCACGGCTCGTATCTATACATCGCGCCCAAAGTTAGCTTATCAGCATAGACGGTGAGTATCTTTTTGGTCGCTTTGTCGTAAATTTTCGTATGGTCGTATCCGAGCGAGAATGTAAGGTTGTTTATCGCGTATTTGGACTCGATCTCGACGCCTCGGCGCTTTGCGTTATCGACGTTTTCGTACATACCGTAGCGTCTGCCCGGCGCTTCGGCGTCAAATGGCGGATTGCCTTTATCCGGTCTCGCTTTTAAATTTATCATATCTTTGATGTTGCCGTCGTAGTAAGTGGCTTTAAAGTATAGCTCATCATCGCCCAAAAGCCCCTGCTTGTCGATAGAAAAGCCTACTTCGTACTCTTTTGCGATTTCAGGTTTTAGGTCGGGATTTGGTATGTACCAGTAATGCGGATTTAGCGGGCCGGCCGACGACGTCTCGTTTGGCGTCGGTCCTCTAAAGGTCTCCGCATAACCCGCGAGTAAATTTACGCCGTCAAAAACTTCGTACGCAAGGCCCAGTTTTGGAGAAAATCTAGACTCCGAGTATGAGTTGTGATCGCCGCTTTTGACTCCGCGTTTAAATTTATCAAACCTGCCGCCTAAAGTAAACTCGAATCTACCTACGCTAAATACATCCTGCGCGTAGACACCGAGGTCTTTGTAAAAATTAGGAAACGAACCGAAGTCGCTAAGCTCGCCGTTGTACCAAAATATCGCGTCTTCTTTTCTATGCTCGTAGTCGATACCGGTGACTAGTCTGTGCTCTAGCACGCCGGTGTTAAAGAGGCTTTCGTTTTTGAGCCTGACTCCCCATCTGTCGTCTTTGTTTTTGTAGTCGATATAGACGGGATTGCCTCTACTAAAGCCAGTTCTGATCCTGTGATTTAGGGCTTTTGCGTTGTAGTACTGAGCGGAGAAATTTATCCATCTGTTATTTAGCGGAGTATATTTGTATATCACGCTATAGTCTCGCTGTTTTAGCCGTCCAGAGGTAGGCAGCTCCGCATCCTCGCTCCAGAAAAGCGACTGCCAAGGCGAGGAGGAGAATTTTTCGTGGTAGTTAAATACGCTAGCCTCCAAAGCATGCTCGTCGGTTATCGCCCACTCGGTTTTGGCAAAGACGGTGTTTACCTGCTCGTCGTTTTCCGCGTATTTCACGCCCGAGCGTTTGCCGTCTCTAGCCATCTTTATCTTGCCGAAGTCCGCATGCTTGCCATAGAGTAAAATGCCGAAATTTTCCGTAGGTTTAGCTGCGATGGCGGCTCGATTTGAGTTCATGTGGTTGCTCTCTTGGCGGTGGCCGATCGTGACGCCGTAGTCGCTGCCCGGGTTTATAAAGTCGCTCACGTCCTTGGTTCTCATACTAACGATACCGCCGATCGCGCCGCTGCCGTGCAGCACGGAGCTAGCGCCCTTTACGACCTCGACGCGTTTTAGCAAGTCGTTATCCACGCGAAAGGTTGAAATTTGATTAGAAAAAAGCGAAGGCGAGCGCTTGATACCGTCTTGTTCGATGATGACGCGCGCTTCACTTTGATAACCAAAGCCGCGGATGTTGTAGTACTGGCCGACTTGTCTACCGTGGTCGTTTCCGAGCATTACGCCGGGCACCGAGCCAAGGGCGTCGATGACGGACGGCGATTTTACCAGGTCGTTTTGATTTAGGACGCTGACCTGGCCGGCGTATTTAGCGACGTCGGTTTCGCTCCTATTTGCCGTGACGGATACCATATCCAACTTCACCGATCCCGTAGCATTGCTATCGGTGCGCTTAAACTTGGCGCCCGAATCTCCCGCTTGCGCGAGACCCGAGGCTGCGCTTAACAAAACCGCAGCCGCAATGATGCTAAATTTACCCATAGCTTATCCTTTATATTAAGAAATTGATAATAGGTATAATTTTATCTATTTTTTATTTAAATTAACTTACATTTTTTATAAACTTTTAAATTTATCTTACAGAAAAAGTGATATAATTCAATTCTATTTCATTTAAGGAGAACACATGAAGAAGTCATTGTTAGTAGTTGCCGCATTGGGCGTTATGAGCGTATCTGCCGTAGCAGCCGAGCTTTCACCTTCTTGCGAAGAGTACTTTAAGCTAGTTGACGAGTTTGTTGAAAAAACAAAAGACAACCCGCAGATGGCGGCTATGAAATCTACTTACGAGAGCCAAAAAGCTCAGTTTGCTCAGCTTCCAAAAGACTCTCAAGAGGCCGCTTGCAAACCTGCTCTTGACCAAATGAAACAAGTTATAGCTACGCTACCTAAATAATTTTTATCCCTCCGCTTGGAGGGATTTTTTGTTTTTTCAAATTCTTTGTTACTATCCAAATTTTATATATTTATCAAATTTTAGCATCAAATTTACTACTATAAGGACGTATAAAACGTAAATTTAATCCCGAATAATCTTCGCCTTTGCCGTTATGCTCGCGATCTTTAGCTCGTAGATATTCATCGCCTTTAGCCCGTGAGCCGCCGCTACGTCGAAGGTCCTCATGTAGTTTGGCGTATATTTTTCGCTAAGTAGCCGTAGCGCATGCAGCCTCGCCGCCTCGTCCGTCACGACGTAGGCCTTGGTTGCGGCGACGGCGGATTTGTACTCGGTCGTAAAGACTTTTGCGCCAAGTGCCTTGCCGTCGTCCTTGATCGAGTCTAGCTGCTCGTCCGTTAGAACCGGTACCCGCGCGTAGCTCACGCAAACCAGCGTCACGTTTTTGCCGTCTTTTAGCAGCTTTGCCTTAGAGCCCGCGGGCGCGCCGTGCAAAAATACGCTCTCGCCCTCGCGTACGACCGAGATCGGCACGCTAAAAATCTCGCCCGCCTCACCAATGCAAGATATCGTGCCGTATTCGCACGCATCGATGATCGCAAGCCCCTCCTGCGCAGTTAATTCTCTATCTTTTCGTCTCATTTTCCGCCTTTAAATTTTTGAAAATTATAAAATTTAAACCCTAAAAAAGTGTATAATTTCGCAAATTTTAAAGGATGGCGATGAGAAAAATATTGATATTTTGTGCTCTGGGCGCGCTGGCTTTAGGCGCTCAAAACGCGTGCGAGGAGTACGTAAAGCAAAGCAAAATTTACCTAAACGAGCTTTACGAAATAAAATCTAAGCAGCTAAAAGACGATCCGCAGGCCTTTAGGCTCTTTGAGCTTAAATTTAGCGAGCTACAAAAAGCGCAGGATGGCCAAGCGGCGCTAATCATACAAAGCGGTGACGAGAAATTTTGCGAGCGCGAATCGGCCAAGATAAAATCCGTGCTAGATGAGATGAGAGCAGAAAAGGCGCAAAAGTAGGCCTGTTTTATAGAAAATTTGAGCCGCTTTTGCCGAGTAGAGCAAAAAGCTCTACAATCAAATTTGAAACCCGCCAAACCTAGTCTGGCAAGCTTTTGAATGCAAATTTGATGTGGCCTGGCGCAATTAAAATCGTATGCTTACTAAAATTTTGCAAACTTGCTTTAGCCAAATCATAAAAGCTCGTTTTGTCGCGCCCCACATCAAAGCACCCTAAATCGCGTTGTTTAAATCCCAATCTATCGGCGCTTTGCCGTGCTCGGCGAGATATAAATTCGCCTTTGAAAAGTGCCTGCAGCCAAAAAACGCGCCACGCGCTAACGGACTTGGATGCGCTGCTGTTAGTACAAGGTGTTTGTTAGCGTTGATGAGAGGGATTTTGGCTTTAGCCGGGTTGCCCCATAGCATGAAAACTACGTTCTCGGCGCGATCGCTAAGCTTCCTGATCGCAGCATCCGTAAACTCCTGCCAGCCGAAATTTGAGTGCGAGTTAGCCTGCCCTACACTAACGCTTAGCGTCGCATTTAGCAGCAGTACGCCCTGCTTCGCCCAGTAGCTCAGATCACCTGAGTTTGGCTCAGTTATGCCCAGATCGTCGCGGATTTCTTTGTAGATGTTGGCGAGGCTCGGCGGGATTTTGACGCCGTGCGGTACGGAAAAGCTTAGCCCCATCGCCTGCCCTGCGCCGTGGTACGGGTCTTGGCCTAGGATCACGACTTTGACGGCGTTAAACGGCGTGAGATTAAAGGCGTTAAATATCAGCGCGTTTGGCGGATATACCTCGCCGGCGGCCTTTGCTTGCAAGAAATTTTCCTTTATGCGAGCAAAATTTTCGCTCAAAAACTCCTCCTTTAGCGCTTCTTTCCAACCCGCTTCGATTTGGATTTTGTCGATCTGCATGATTTTTCCTTTGTAAATTTGCTCTTTTTCTTTACATTTATTTTAAGGCAAATTTACGAAATGATAGCCAAAAATATTTAAATTTAAGCGGCTCAAGATGTGGTCAAATTTAGATGCATTTAGCTTGTTAAATTTCCAAAAAAGAGCAGGGCGGTTTTAAAATTTGCTGTATAATTTAAACTAAATTTTAAATAAAGGAACAACGATGTCTGAGCAAATTTTTGAGAAGCTAAAAGAGCTACTAAGCTCGCAAAATGCGGACTTTCGCACCGTATCTCACGCTAGCGCAAAAACATCGGCTGAGGTTGCCGTTGCGCGCGGCACGGAGCTAGGGCAGGGGGCAAAGGCACTCGTTTGCATCGTAAAGGGCGGAGGCGCCAAACGATATGTTTTGGCTGTGCTGCCGGCGGATTACAAAGCCGATTTACAGCTCATCGCACACGCACTGGGCGGCACTAGAGCAAGTCTAGCAAGCCCCGATGAGGTCATGCGACTCACCGACTGCGTTTTTGGTAGCGTTCCACCGTTTAGCTTTCATGAGGAGCTGGAGCTTATCGCCGATCCGAGCCTGCTTACGCGCTATGCTGAGCTCGCCTTTAATGCGGGTTTGCTAGATCATTCTATCATTTTAAATACGAAAGACTACGAGCGAATAGCTCAGCCGAGACTAGCCAAATTTGCGATGGTGGAGTGATATTTAACCCATCAACAGACTCAAAGAATAAAAAAATAATCAAAAAGCATAGTGTGGAATTGTTTTAGGTTCAAATTTGGCCAACTTATTTATTAAAGGATGATTTATTTGGCTCAAGATAAGCTAAGCGGATTTTTAGCTGCGACTACGTCTTGCTACTCACAAGACCTCTTATCATCTTTAGTAAAATATGATAGAAAGTTTTCGTATCCTTACTGTTATTGTATCTAAATTCGCATTCTTTAAGATGAAGTAAGAAATTCTCTTTCTTTATCCCTTTAAATTTAGATAATCTATGTTTGGCATATCCCCAGAAATTCTCAATGCCATTTATATGGCTTTTACCGTTAGCAAATTCATTCTTTGAATGCTTTACTCTATAGTGCGCTTTGGCTCCATAATCAACTAAGCCATCATAGGCTTTCCAGCAATCAGAATATATGACGCTATCATCTAATTCGCTCTTGTGCTTGCACTCTCTTTGAGAAATTCCGATAGTATCGGTGTTAGTTCATTTGCAGAGCAGTTTTTAACTATCTGTGTATAAACTTTGCCATCTCTTTTAAGCATACCAAATACCGGTTGCTTTCCGCTTACTCCTCTACCTCTTTTACCTCTTACTCTCTTAGCTCCGTTCTGCTCTACTTCACTACGCTCGTAGCTTTTCAAGACGCAGTTACGAGCGAAGCGAAGTAAAAATAGCTTCCATTAATCTCAAAGCGAAGCTTCTAGGCGAGCTTGTGAGCTGGAAATCTCACTGCTAAATTTGCTTATCTTTTCACATTCTTGAGACATAAGAATTCTTATTTCTCTAAAAATTTTACATAGCGTTACTTCTGAAATTTTAGTTAAATTCAATATCTTTGATGCTTCCATATCCTCCGTGAAGTACTTTAGAATTTCTATAAATTTAGCTTCAGAAATTCTTGAACGGACTATATAACTGTTTTTCATAGCTCTCATCGTAACTTACTGCTCCTTTGTGTGAGCTTAAGTTAAAGAGAGCCTAAAATTTTAATATAAGCTATTTTTACTAATTCCACTAGATAATTCAACAAAATACTCTGTTTTATCAGCACATTGTACAAAAAGTTTATCTTCAATAATTTTGTAATCACAAATAATATCAACGAAATCTACTTGCCATAATTCCTCGGAATGATAATAGCAAATAACATTACATTCGCACACAACATACAAATATTCACTATTTTTACTACTCAGCATTTCATAAAACGGGAAAATAAGTTCATTATTAAATAAAATTTTATTTATATTCATGTCTATACAAATAAAATTTTGACTGGCACCTATGTAAAGTATTTTTTTTCAATATCTATACTAACTTGCGCTTTCACACCTAGGTTACTATATGCTATACCATAATTCTTTGCATCATATTGAACATATAAAAATTCGTTTTGTTTATCATTTCCACAAAATATAATATTTTCTATTCCGACTTTTTCTTGTAAATATTTTAAATTTTCAACAAAACGCATTGTAATTAGTTCTATTTTCACTTGCCACCCTTTGCAATAATTTTAAGTAACTTATTTCCATTCCAAACAGATTCAATTTTAACGCCACCCATTGGTCCCATTAAAAAACTCTCTCTTACAGTAGCTGTATATTCTATTGTTGGTTTATTTAGCAACTCTTTTGCAATATAACTTCGTTTTTCGATTTTAATTATGCTATCAGAATCATGCAAAACTGAATTTAAATGATTTGATAAATATTCTCTAAAAGCAGGTGTATCATTAATTCCTATTTTACGCAATTCCATTTGCATGCTTTGTGAGCGCTGGATATTATGTTGATTTCCTGTAGCTTTACCAAATACATAATTTAATTTATCATCTAAAATAGCTTTTGAAGTCAAATCACTAGACTTTTTACCAACTCTATCCAAAGCTGCTTTTCCAGCTTTATTTGTAATAGTACCAGATCCAGTAAGCCCAGCTATAAATTCAAAGTCTCTAGCAGTTACACTCTCATAATCACCTAATACCGTATCTAGCTCGCTTTTCATAAAGCCGTTATAAATGAGTGTATCTACATTTAAGACAGTATTTGCTATGCCTTTGGCTGTCTCTTTTGTGTCTGTTACTAGATAATAAACTCCCGTTATTGTATCTTTTACAAGATTTATTCCACCTTTTGCAAATCCAGTTGTAAAGTTTGCTATATCATCACTAAGTTTTGTATCTACTTTTAGATTTTTATCATATAATTCTCTTAGGAAATTTGACTCAATGTCTTACGCCTAAAATAAACGTCAAGCGTCTTAGCTACTCTTTGATAGTATCCGCTGTTTTTGCTATTTGACTTCTTGCTTTCGTTTTGAGCGTATCTGGATGCTATATCCGTAAATTTTATCGATTTTTGTGTTTTCTTTGGTCTATCGTTTTCTTGACATTCTTTTCTATCGACCAACATATCGTTGTCGGCTTTGGTAATCCCATAAATACCCGATATAACTTTTTCAAATATTTCTTTATATTCGGTCGTTGATAGTCGATGCGATTTATTTTTAATATTTTTCTGAATGTTGCGTATCTTGTATCTTAACGGTAAATCAATAAATTTTTTGGTTTGAACAGAATTACGTCTATTATCGGCTTCGTTTTTTATTTTTAAAGCGGTGGCTTTGGCTTCAAGCTCATTATCCGCAAACAAACAATACTTGACGGTAATAATTTTATCATTTTTCAGGGCCTTATCGAAATAGTAATAGCTTGGTCTATTTTTGATTCGAGTTATTAATTTAGAAGTCATTGCAAACTCCTAATCTAATAAGCAAACGATGTAACAGAAACCCAAATCTGGTGTAACAAAATAAAATTGTCCGAAATTTGAGACGAAAATATGATGATATAAGCTGATTAAAAATGCTGAAATACAGGTATTTAAATATATATTTTAATAGTGGTAGTGGCCGGGAGATAGGGATTCGAACCCCAGGAGGCTTTCACACCTCAACGGTTTTCAAGACCGCCGCTTTCGACCGCTCAGCCATCTCCCGCAAAAATATTTTGGCTAATTATAGCCAAATTTATTCGGTTTTTTCCTTAATATAGGAAGCGCCTTTGTTGACTTTTTCCTTTGACCATTCAACGGCATTATTAGTGTCCTCTTTGGCTCCACGCCAAGTATTTGAACAGCCAACCATAAACAAAGCAGCAGATAATAGCACTAGTAAATAACGCATTTTCTCTCCTTATAATTTTTGGAGGCGACACCCGGATTCGAACCGGGGATCAAAGCTTTGCAGGCTCATGCCTTACCACTTGGCTATGTCGCCTAAAAGTCAATGGTGCCCGAAACCGGACTTGAACCGGTACGGTAAAAAATACCGAGGGATTTTAAGTCCCTTGCGTCTACCATTCCGCCACCCGGGCAAAAATTCCCTAAATTTAAAACCGATGGAGCGGGAAACGAGATTCGAACTCGCG
>NZ_AOTD01000015.1 GCF_000344295.2 Campylobacter showae CC57C
GCGAGTTCGCTCTGCGGCGGGAGATTTTTTATCGCTTTGTAAAGATTATAAAAAAGCTAGCGAGGTCACGATCCAGCCGGTTGAAATTTTAGGCGTCGATGCGGCGATACTTTTTAGCGATATCCTCGTCGTGCCGCTTGAGATGGGCATGGATCTTAAATTCGTCCAGGGCGAAGGACCCGTATTTAGTGATCCGATCAAGACGAGAGAGGATCTAGATAGGCTGGATGTCCAAAAATCAATCAAAAATTTAGACTACGTATACGATACGATCAAGCTAACGCGCGAAAATTTGGCGCAGGATAAGGCGCTAATCGGCTTTTGCGGGGCGCCGTGGACGATAGCTACATATATGATCGAGGGCGGCGGGACGAAAACTTACGCGGTTAGCAAGAAGCTTTTGTATTCAAATCCCGAGTTTATGCATCAAATTTTAGCCAAGGTTACGACCGCGCTCATAGGATATATGAAAGAGCAGATAAAAGCCGGCGTAAATGCGGTGCAAATTTTTGATAGCTGGGCGGCCGCGCTGGAGGATGAGGCGTATTTTGAGTTCGGCTGGAAGTATATCATGGACATAGTGGATGCGCTTAAGGCTGAATTACCGCAAATTCCGGTTATCGTTTTTCCAAAAGGCATAAGCGGATATCTGGATAAAATTTCGGGGAATTTTGAGGTTTTTGGCGTCGATTGGAGTACGCCGATCGAGCTTGCTAAAGAAAAACTAAGCCCAAAATACGTCCTTCAAGGAAACATGGAGCCTACGCGCCTTTATAGCAAAGAAGCGATCGACGCGGGTGTGGAACGAATTTTGCAGACTATGAAAAACGCGCCGCATATTTTTAATCTCGGACACGGTATTTTGCCGGACGTTCCCGTAGAAAACGCGAAATATTTTATAAAACGAGTGCAAGAAAAAAGCGCAAGATAGCACAAAAGGAGAGAGGAAGTGAACAACGTCGGTATCAAATTTAAGATCATGACGATAGCTATCGTCGGTCTAATCGGGCTTGGTATAATGAGCGCATACTTACTAAACGGTATCGTAAAAACTAGGGCAAAGGCTGAATATAGCGAGAAAATCGTGGATACCATCATAAATCAAACTAGTTTTATCCACGAGATGCAAAAAGAGCGAGGATTTAGTTCGGGAGTACTTTCGGGTGGGGATAACGCTAAACTACTAGCTCAGAGAAAAAACGTAGACGAGACGCTTGAAAAGCTAGCCGAAAAAAGCGAGATAGCCTCCGAGCTATCTAAAATCCGAGCAGGAGTTGATCAAAGAAGCGGGGATAATCTCATCGGACGTATAACGAATATCCTAAGAAAAGAAGTTATAACTATAAATGGTTATAGCGACAAACTCGAGCCTAGTATAGTAGATGATCTAAACCGTATCATCATCGTGGGTGAGATAAAAGAGTCTTTCGGTATCTTGCGAGCGGCTTTAAACGGCGTTTTTACAAAAAAAAGCATAAGTAAAGAGGAGTACAATAAAGTTGTCGCCCTAAATAGCGTAATCAATAAATTTATGCAGGATTTTGACGACTATAACCCGAAAGAATATAGCGCGGAATTTGACTATATCGCGAGAAAAAAGACGGACTTTAACGATGCGATAAATATCATCAAAGATGTAGTAGCTACTGAAAACGTATCTTATGAAGCACCAAAATGGTTTTCAAAGATAAGTATCTCTATAGATGCTATGAGAGAACTTGAACTTAAACTACTAGACAACATGAAAGAGGATGCCGCGATCGTTAAAGATGACGCAAATACCCAGATGGTCGTTAGTATTGTAGTTATCGTGATTTGTATCTTGCTTATGCTATTGGTATCCGCATTTATAGGTAGAAATTTGATCTCTGGTATCGATCAGACCAAAAACGGACTCGTGCAATTTTTCGACTTTTTAAACAATAAAACAGACAAAGCCAAGCTGCTAAATCGCGGCGGTAGCGACGAGATTGGTCAGATGAGCGCACTAATAAACGAAAACATCAAGCAAATCGAGGCAAATTTTGCAGAGCAAAATAGCTTTATCAAGGAGGCAAATGCCTTCGTAAATCAAATAGGCAAGGGTAACTATGTAGCGCAGCTAAACGCCGACACCTCAAATCCGGCTCTTAGCCAGCTAAAGCAAACTTTTAAAGACTTACAAATCGCGCTAAAACAAGCCATAGCCGCAAACGGTGACGAGGTGTTAAATTTGCTTGAAAGCTTTAAAAAGCAAGACTTTACAAAAAGGCTCGAAGATGACGGCAAGATGGCTGCGGGCATAAATGCTTTAGGCGAAGAGATAGCCGGCATGTTAAGGACAAATTTGGAGCAAGCTCGCATTCTAGAGGAAAAGGCGGAGTTTTTAGCTCAGTCTATGAAGCAGGTAACCGACGGCGCGAGCTCTCAAGCAAGCTCGCTACAAGAAAGCGCTGCCGCAGTCGAGCAGATGAGTAGCTCGATGAGCGCCATCAACCAAAAGACGCAAGACGTAATACGCCAATCCGAGGAGATCAAAAACATCATCGTGATCAT
>NZ_AOTD01000016.1 GCF_000344295.2 Campylobacter showae CC57C
GAAGGCTTATTTTGGGGAGGATTATGTAGCGCCGAAAGTAGAAAATAAAGAAGGCAATGCCACCAAAAAGTAGGCTAAAATGAAGAAAATTTTGCTCATTAGTGACGACGCTCAGATGCAGCTAAACCTCAACGCCGCGCTTTACCGTTTTAACATCCGCCTAGTTCGTTTTGAAAATTTAAGCGAGCTAAAAGAGGATTATTATAGCGGCAACCGCTACATCTTTTACGTCATCGACGTAAAGACGAAGGATCTAGCGAATTTCGACTCGGTCAAATTTCTGCGAGATAACGGAAGCTTAACTCCCGTTATGATCCTTATAGATAAGGCCATTCCCACGCTTTACAAGAAAATTTACTACGCAAAATACGACGACTTTATGGTTAAGCCTTTTTTGCCCGAGGAGTTTTTGTTTCGCGTATTTAGAAACTGCCGAATTTTACTCGGGAGCAAATTTGAGCTAAAAAACGGCGCTATCTACGACAAAAACAGCCTCACGCTGCACATAAACGGCGCAAATATAATGCTTGGCAAAAAAGAGGGGTTGTTTTTAGAAATTTTGGCCAAAAACGCCCCGCACGTAGTAACAATCCAGGAGCTTGAGTGGAGTATCTATAAAGACGAAAACGTCTCGTCCGATCGCCTGCGCTCGCTCGTGCGTCAGCTACGCGCGAAGCTGCCTTTTGAGCTAATCAAGACCGTGCGCAGTATCGGGTATAGTTTAGAGGAGTAGCTAGAGCTTAGGCAGGATCACCTCTTTTTGCGCGAGCTTTTCAAAGGTGCAGACGTCGCCGTAAATTTTAGCCAGCAGCTCGTCGTTTAAAACCTGCGCGACGCTGCCTTTTGAGACGATCCGCCCGCCCTTAAACACTATCACTTCGTCGCAAAACCAAAGGATGTGGTTTGGCTCGTGCGTGCATATGACGATCGTCTTGCCGCCCGCAGCGATCTTTTTTAAAATTTTCCAAAGCGTGATTTGGTTTTTAAAATCAAGCGCGGACGTGGGCTCGTCAAGCAAGATGAGCGGCGTATCCTGCGCGAGCGCCCTGGCGATAAAAACGAGTTGCCGCTGCCCGCCGCTAAGCTCGTTCATCTTTTTATCGGCTAGATGCGAGATACCGATAAACTCCATCGCCTCGCTCACCGCCCTTTTGTCGTCTTTACTAAAGCCAAATAGGCTCTTTACGTGCGTTGAGCGTCCCATCAGGACGATGTCTCTTACGAAAAACGGAAAGTGTAGCTCGGTGTGTTGCGCAACGTAGGCGATGTTTTTAGCCATCCACGCGGGACTTTTGTGCTTTGTGTTTTGCGAATCGACATAAATTTCGCCGCCTTTGATATGCAAAAATTTCATACAGCAGTTAAAAAACGTGCTCTTGCCGCTGCCGTTGGTGCCCAAAAGCCCGCATATGCTGCCTCTTTTGATCTCGATGCTTACGTCTTCGAGCCCGAATCCGCCGTAGCTAAAGGATAAATTTTTCGTTTGCAGTATCATTTTAGCAGCTCCTTTGCCTTGCTTCTTAAAAGCGCAATAAGAAAGGGCGCGCCCACCAAAGAGGTTATGATGCCCACGGGAATCTCGGCCATCGCTACCGTGCGCGCGAGCGTATCGCATACGAGCAGATACAGCGCTCCTATGAGCCCCGATAGCGGCAGCACCCATCTGTTATCAGGGCCGCTTATGAGGCGCGCGACGTGAGGCATGATGAGCCCGATCCATGCGATGATACCCGCATTTGCCACGCACACTGCGGTCATCAAGGTAGCGATCGTTATAAATATGAGCTTGTATTTTTCGGGATTTATGCCGAGGCTTCTTGCCTGATCGTCGCCTAGGCTTAGTAAATTTAGCTTCCACGCAAGCGTGCAGAGCGCCAAAAAGCAAACTCCAGTGACCGAGGCGATCTCGCCTAGACTTTGCCATTTGGAGTAGTATAGCCCACCCATCATCCAAAATGTGATCTCTCTTAGCTGCGCGTCCTCGCTGACGTATTTTACTATAGATACGCACGCCGAAAATATCGAGCTTACGATGACGCCCGACAGGATAAGCCCCACCACGGGCACTATGCCGCCGTTTTTTGCAAGCGTGTAGGACAAAAACACCGCGAAAAATGAAAAAGCAAACGCGCTTAAAGCGATATTAAAAAAATATGCCAGAAAATAGTATCGCCAGAGCCGCGCCCAAAGCCGCACCCGAGCTAGCTCCCAGTATAAAGGGCTCCACGAGCGGGTTTTTAAAGCAGGCCTGATATATCGCGCCCGCGTTTGAAAGCGCGAAACCCACTATCACGGCGGTTAAATTTTAGGCATTCTGATTTCAAAGATGACGGTTTGATCCATCTTAGAGATACCTGCGGCGGGGGTGTCAAAAATTTTCAAATTTAAAACGTCTAAAATTTTAGCGATCGAAATTTTATAATCCCCGAGCATGAGCGCCGCGATCATACAGAGCAAAAGCGCGCCCAAAAGAACGAATAAAAATAGTAAATTTGACTTAAAAGCGCCGGGCTTAAAAGTCATTCTCTACCGTCCAGTCTAAAATTTGCTCGCTTCTAAGCGCCTTTGCCTGCTCCTCGCTCACGCCGTAAACGTCTTTGTAAAAATCAAGAACGAATTTGTGAACCTTGATGTCCGAAAAGAGCTGCGGATAGGCCGCTTTTGCGATTATTAGGATATCTATCGGATACTCCACGCGGCGCGCGCAGTTCATCGGCGACCACGGCATGGCGTAAACGCGCTTGTTTTTGATCGCTTTTAGCTCCTCTAGTTTTTCAAAGTCCGCCGAATTTAAAAGCTCGCTTGCAGGGTGGTAGCCGTTTGAGGTCGGCAGCACGATGACGTCGGGATCTATCGCGTAAAGCTGCTCGGTGCTTAGGATCACGTTTGAGCCGTCGCCTCTAAATGCGTTTTTAGCGCCTGCGATATTTTCGATGATGAAGGATTCGGGGGTATTTACGCCGTAAGCGCTCGCCACGCCGCCGTTTTTGCGGATGTTTGGATTAAGCCCCATGTAGAGCATGCTGACCTTTTGATCCTCTTTTAAATTTGCCGTGCGCTCCTGAACGAGTTTTTGGGTTTTATCGAGGTATTCAAAGAGCTTTAGCGCCTTGTCCTTCTGCCCGAATATCTCTCCAAGCACCCGCATCTCCTCTTGCATCGTTGCGATTTCAGCGCCTCTTGGAGCATAGATCACGGCAAGCGGGATGCCTAGCGCTTCGATAGTAGCGATCGTTTTTTCCACGGCGTCTTTATTTGATGAAATTTAAATTAATATTACTGTAGGACTACAAAAACATAAAATTTAAAATAAGCCGTTTTGGGTATAATTTTCAAAAATTTCGGAGCGATAAAATGGACAGAAAAGAGCTTCTAGGCGGCGTAAAACGCATCGTCGTAAAAATCGGCACCTCGACGCTGGCAAACGCGGACGGTTCGCTAAACGAGGACAAAATCAAACAAATCGCGGCAAATTTAAGTGAACTAAACGAAAATGCTGAAGTGGTTTTCGTAACCTCGGGCGCCGTGGGCGCTGGCATGGGTCAGATGAAGCTCGCGCACAAGCCAAAATCCATCGTCGAAAAGCAAGCGCTTGCGGCCATCGGGCAGGTTTCGCTCATACATCTTTATCAAATTTTATTTTGGGCGCACGGCAAAACGATCGCGCAGCTACTGCTGACCAAAGACGACTTTAGCGACCGCCGCCGCTACCTAAATATGCGCAGTGTCCTGCGCTCCTTGCTCGCTAAAAAAATCATCCCCGTCATAAATGAAAACGACCCCGTCGTGGGCGAGGGAATAAGGGGCGTAAAAGTGGGCGACAACGACACGCTAAGCGCGCTAGTTGCGGGGCTAATCGAGGCTGATTTGCTCGTGATTTTGACCGATATCGACGGGCTATACGATAAAAATCCAAGCGTTTTTGCGGACGCTAAATTTATAAATTTGGTCGAAAATTTAGACGATAGCATTAGAGCCGCTGCGGGTGCGGAGGGCAGTAAATTTGGCACCGGCGGCATGCGCACCAAAATCACCGCCGCCGAGATGGCGACCAAAAACGGCACTCACCTCATCATCGCAAACGGCGCCGACCCGCGAAACATCGTACGAGCATCACAAGGCTGCGAGGTCGGGACGCTCTTTTTGGCGGGCAAAAACAGGATAAATTCGCGTAAATACTGGCTCGCCTACTCGGCCGCAGATAACGGCTCCGTCGTGATCGACGCAGGCGCAGCAAAGGCGCTAAAAGAGGGCAAAAGCCTACTAGCAGTCGGCATCCGCGAGGTCGTGGGTGAGTTTGAGCGCGGCGAGGCGCTGGCTATCAAAGACACAAGCGGCCGGACGCTGGCTCGCGGCATAACAAACTACTCCTCGGCCGAGCTAGCCCTCATAAAAGGACGCAAGAGCGAGGAGATCGAGGCAGTTCTTGGCTACAAATACGAGGAAGAGGCGCTGCATATCGACAACATCGCGCTGATTTAGGTTAAATTTGGCGGTTTGTCTGCGGCTAAATTTAGTCGTGAGAGCGTCAAATTTGGGCTAAATTTAGAGCGAGTTTTTCTGCGCGACAGGTGAAATTTAAGCGGATACGGCGGCTAAATTTGATCAAATTCGACTACCCGAACTAGCCGCGCGGTCGCCGTTAAATTTGACGGTTGATTTTTGAGCGCGCTTTGAAATACTGATAAATTTAAGGAAAAAAATGAACGAAAAAGAAGCGGCGAAAGCGAAATTCGGGCGCGACCCTGCGGCGCGTAAAAGCTTGTTTGAGAGAGCGATTTTAGCCGGCTGGGCGCCGTTTTCGCTCGGAGTCATATTTTTTGCCACGCTTGGGATTTGGGCGTTAAATTTGAGCCCGGATGAGATTTTAGAGCTTAAATTTTGGTTACCTTTTATCCGCGGTGTGCGGGTTTTTGCGCCGTTTTTAGACGAATTTACGCGTAACGGCGCGAGCCTAAACGTGCTTGCTTTTTACGCCTGCGCCGCGCCGTTTTGGATCTGCTTTTTCGCCGCCGTTTTTTGCCTAAACTACGGCCGTGCGGACGTCGGAGGCGTAAATTTGATCATGACGGGGGCGAAATTCCTCGTGCTTGGCGGATTTTGCTTTCTCGCGCTTAGCGGACTGCTCTTTGCGCCCGAGGGGATGGGCGGCAGATGGGGCGTCTACGTGCGATTTGACAACTACGCCCTCGCAAACGACAGCGCGCTTTACAACCTAGCCGTCGGGTTGGCTATCGGCTTCGTGTTTGCGAGTTTTGCGCACGTGGCGTGCGATTTGATTTATGGATTACGAGGCGGCCGGCGGGAGTGAGCCGCTTTGCCCGCTACCATTTTTCTATCGCGCTCGGATTTTCGGTGCTAAATTTTAGCAATATAAATCCGACTGCGCCAGAAACTACCGAACCTAGGAGGATAGCGAGCTTGTCCGTGTAGGCAAAGGCGTCCGTGTCGTTGTAGGCTAAGCCGTTAACGAAAAGGCTCATCGTAAACCCGACGCCGCAAAGCACCGCGATGCCGTAAAGCTGGATGAAATTTGACCCCTCGGGCAGCTTAGCTAGCTTAAATTTGATCGCTAAAAAGCTAAAAGAAAATACCCCGACTTGCTTGCCGACGAAAAGCCCCAGCGCCGTGCCTAGCGCGACCGGAGACAAAATCTCGTCCAGTCCGACGCCTCGCAGCGAGATGCCTGCGTTTACGAAGGCAAATATCGGCAGCACGCCAAACGCCACCCAGCCGTGTAGGTCGTGCTCGATGCTTTTTAGCATCGATTTGCCCGGCTCGTCTTTAAAGCTAAGCGGTATGAAAAAGGCCGCCACGACGCCAGCAAGTGTGGCGTGAATTCCCGATTTTAGCACCGCTACCCACATCACCGCGCCTACGATTAGATACGCCGCTTTGCTCTTTACGCCGAGTCTGTTTAGCGCAAAAAGCGCGGCTAGGCAAACGCTCGCGACCGCAAGCATTTGTGTGCTAAGCTCGCTTGTGTAAAATAGCGCGATAATCACGATCGCGCAAAGGTCGTCGATGATCGCTAACATCATGAGGAAAATTTTTAAACTAGTCGGTACGCGCGGCCCGAGTAGGCTTAAAATTCCCAGAACAAATGCGATATCGGTCGCAGTCGGTATCGCCCAGCCACCAAGCGCGAAGGAGTCGTGTTTAGTAAAAAGATAAAAGATAACCGCGGGTACTATCAGGCCGCCGGCCGCGCCGATAGCGGGCAGTGCGATCTGCGACGGGTTTTTTAGCTCGCCCTCCAGCACTTCGCGCTTTAGCTCAAGTCCGATGAGAAAGAAAAATACCGCCATCAATCCGTCGTTTACCCACAAGATCAGGGGTTTGCTTAGTCCGTATTCGCCGAAGCTCACGGTAAATTTGGTCTTTAAAAACTCGTTGTAAAAATCGCTCAAAAACGTGTTTTGGCATAGCAGCGCCGCGATCGTAGCGATCATCAGTAAAATACCGCCGCTGGCTTCGTGTTTTAAAAACTCTTTTATCCCGCCCATTTTGCTTCCTTTTCGTGATTTTGGTGATTATAGCGTATTTTTATGGTCGCATGAAATTCGGGCGAATTTAGCTATAATCAGGTCAAATTTAAAGCTAAAATTTAGTAGACGCATTGCTAAATTTTGCTTTGTCGCGCTACTCTTTGCACCCAAGAGAGGGCGCTTTATAAATCAAGGAGCGAAAAATGAATGAAATTTTAGATATCTGTAAGCGTGCAAAGGCTGCTTGCGGCGAGCTTTTGAGGCTTGGTAGCAAGGCTAAATTTGAAATTTTAAACGCCGTGGCGGACGAGCTGCTCGCGCAAAAGGACGTGATAAAAGCGGCAAACGCCAAAGACCTTGCAAACGGCGAGAAATCGGGCTTGAGTGCGGCGTTGCTTGACCGCCTAAGGCTAACCGACGCCCGCATCGAGGCTATGGCGCAGGGCGTGCGCGAGGTGGCGGGTTTTGCAGAGGTCGTTGGCGAAAATTTAGGCGGCTGGAGCCATCCAAACGGCATGCAAATCAGCCGCGTTCGCGTGCCGCTGGGAGTGCTGGGTATCATCTACGAGAGCCGTCCAAACGTCAGCATCGACGCGGCAGCTCTGGCGCTAAAAAGCGGCAACGCGGCGATCCTGCGAGGAAGCGCCAGCGCGCTAAATTCGAATATTTTTTTAGTAAATTTATTTAATGAAGCGGGGGCGAAATTTGGCTTACCGGGCGGCGCCGTGCAGCTAGTAAAAAGCTCTGAACGCGAAGTAGTGGCGCAAATGGCGAAAATGAGCGAATATATCGATGTTTTGATACCGCGCGGCGGCAAAAATTTAAAAGATTTTATCGCGCAAAACGCGACCGTGCCGATCATCATGACTGGCGCGGGGGTGTGCCACATCTTTGTCGATGAGAGCGCAAATTTAAACGAAGCCGCAAAGATAATCAAAAACGCCAAAACCCAGCGTCCAAGCGTCTGTAACGCCGTAGAGTGTGTGCTTTTACACGAGCGCGTGGCGGACGAAATTTTACCGGAGCTGGTGCGCGAAATGCCGGAGGTCGAGTTTCGCGTAAGCGAGCGGCTGCTAGGCGCGTGCGAGGCGGAGCTGCGCGGTGCGGCAAACGTCAAGACTGCCGACGAGAGCGACTTCGGCGCCGAGTTTTTGGATCTCGTACTAGCCGTGCGCGCGGTGCGAGATACGGATGAGGCGATTAGCTTTATAAACGCGCACTCCAGCGGGCATTCGGACGCGATTTTAAGTGAGGACTACGCAAACGTCGAGCGGTTTTTAAACGAAGTCGGCAGCGCGGTCGTCTACGCCAACGCCTCGACTCGTTTTAGCGACGGTAGCGAGTTTGGATTCGGCGGCGAGATCGGCATCAGCACGCAAAAGCTGCACGCCAGAGGGCCGATGGGGGTGAGGGAGCTTACGACCTATAAATACGTCGTCCGCGGAGGCGGGCAAATTCGCTAGCGGCTCGTCTCGCGAGCGTCTTTAACGGAGCTAGTA
>NZ_AOTD01000017.1 GCF_000344295.2 Campylobacter showae CC57C
AGTCGGGCGCGAGATGCTGTGCGGGATGCACCTAAACGATACGAAATTTGACCTAGCCAGCAAAAAGGACCGCCACGAGAGCCTAGGAAAGGGCTTTTTGGGCTTAAAAACGTTTGAAAATATCATAAACGACCCCCGCACGGACGATATCCCGCTAGTTTTAGAGACGATCGACGAGAGCATCTGGGCGGACGAGATAAAAATTTTAAGAAACTTTAAAGGAGAATAAATGAGAAAATATATCGGCGTTTGCCTAGCGGCTTGCTGCTGTCTAAATGCGGCGGGCTTTAAAATCCCCGAGCAAAGCGGCGATAGC
>NZ_AOTD01000018.1 GCF_000344295.2 Campylobacter showae CC57C
CCCCACCCACGCCACGATACCGCTCACGCACACGCTGCATGCCGTTAGCAGCGTCGCGCATACGATGATGACGCCGCGCTCGAGCGTTACGTTTACGCCCAGCCTCGCCGCGCTCTCGTCGCCTAGAGATAGCAGGTTTATCCTCCAGCTCATCGCCACGAGTAGCACCGCGCAGGCTATCATCACGGGCGCGATAAATTTAAGATTGCCCGCGTCGATCTTGGCTAGACTTCCCAGCTGCCAGTAAACGATGTCGGGCAGCTTGGTCTCGGGATCGGCGACATATTTTAAAAAGCCGATCACCGAGGCCATCAGACCGCTAACGATGATACCCGAGAGCACTAGCATCAGCGTGCTAGAGCGCCCCATCAGGCGCGGTATGGATAGCGTCATGCCTACGGCTGCGAGCCCGCAGACAAAGGCTAACGCCTGCACCCAAAAAAGAGACATATCAAACATGATCGCAACCGCGGCTCCCACGCAAGCTCCAGCCGAAACGCCCAGCAGATCGGGGCTAACTAGCTGGTTGCGAAAGACGCCCTGATATGCCGCTCCGCTGATGCTAAGCGCGGCTCCGACGAGGACGGCCGCGATAATGCGCGGTATGCGGATGTTTTCGACGACGTTTTGGATATTTGCTGCGGCGTCCGTCGGTACACCGAAAAAGCCGCCGATCACGCTAAGCACGTCGCCGGGAGCCACGTAAAACCTGCCGACGCCAAGCGCGACTACGCCGCAAACTACGGTCAGCACGGCCAGCAAAATCAGCGTAAATTTAAAACTAATATTTTTCATCTTTCTCCTAAAATAAAATCTCTGTCCGCGGTAGCGCCGCATAAAAATATCAGCGTAAAAACAGACTTTGTCCGCAATCAAAACAACCCGATATGAGCGCCAAATTTGAGCTATTCGGGGCAAATTTACCCGCCGCTTTTTAGAATTTGACTCGGTACACTGCTACGCCAAATTTGAGCTATTTTACGACACGATCTATCCATCTAAAAAGCTCGTCCAGATCGTAGTCGCCGCCGTGACCTTGCCCCCAAGGCACTTCAAAATCAACCGTCTTGCCAGCATTTTGTAGCCCCAGCGCCAAGATAAGCGGCACCGCTAGAGCCGTATCGGAGTCCGTTGCGCCGTGCCTGATGCGGTAAAATTTAGCCGCATTTTCATTACCTAGATAGTTCATCGCATTTGCCATTTTTATGATTTTAGCGTCTGCGATCTCGCCTGCACCGCGTTTGGCGCTAAATTCGGTAAAGTGCTTCGCCGCTGCGTCAGCATCGCCAAAAAAGTCGTTTTCGGGGTTTTCTAGCTTTAGCCCGTCAAAGGCCGGCACGGTTTTGACGCGCGGCATAGATAGGACGTAATCGTCAAATTTAAAATCATAGCCGAGCGTGCAGCCCTGCGTCTCAAGCGTGAAAAACTCGGGCTTTAGCAGGCTTTTGTCGCGGCTTTTTGCGGCGGCGTAGGAGTCTGCGAGCGTCTTTTTGACGTACTCCTTAAAGCTACCTTCGCCGCTAGACTCAAGCGTTAGCGTGTGACCTTTAGCGTCCTTTAAATTTAGTGAATTTACGTAGGCGGGGAAGGCTGATTTTAGCGCGGCTGAGAGCTCTTTTTGCTCTGCGGTTAGCTCGCCGGAGACGGTTTTTGGCTTGCCACGTCGGTCGTTAAATCCAGCCGCGTCAAGCGCGCTAAAGCCCATTTTCTCGTATTTCGTCTGCGCACTAAACATCCACTCGTAGGCTGCGTCGGCGTTTTCTAGGTTTGTAACCGGGCAGTAGGCGGAGACGGCGTAGATCTCGTCGCTAGCCTTTGCGGCGCCGAGTTCTGCCAGATAGGGCTCAAACTCGGGCGCGTCCGCCGAGACGCCAAGCAGCGCCGACATCGCTCCGCCCGCGCTCGTGCCGTTTGATATGATTTTGTTTGCGTCGCCCGCCATCGCTGCGTCGTTAAATTTTAGATACCGCACGGCGGCCTTTAGATCAACGATGGCTGCGGGCGCTTTGCCGCTAAATTTGCCGTTTGCGTCCTTTGAGCTCCTGCCTCTAGCTCCGGGCGCTGCGACGACGTAACCGCGCTCAAGTGCCGCTAGCACCGCGTTTGGTTTGCCGTTTTTATCAAGAGCCGGCGTAAAAGGCTCGCCCGGCATATATCCGCCAATGGAGTTTGGCAAAAATATCGGTGCGCTTGAGGCGTCAAATTTGCCCGTCTCGCTTTTACCGCCCTCGAAATACCGCGCCGGAACGTAAAAATTTAGCCTCTGAAACCGGCTATCCACGGGGTTTGCTACGTAAACTATCCCCTCGTAGGCTCTAAATTTAACCTCTTTTTCGCCCGCTTTTATAGAGCGCGTTTCAAATTTATCCGGGTCAAATTTCAGATCCGCCGCCTGCGCGCTAATCGCCGCACACAGGCAAGCCGCCGCGTTCAAAACAAGCGCCCTCTTTTTCATCTTTGTTTCCTTTTGATTTTGCGGGATTTACCCGCAAAGCCGCTCAAATTTGACTATTTGCTACCGTCCGGATTTAGCCCTTTTAGGATGTAGTCAAACTCCGCGTCGCTAAGGTCGTAGTTCATAAATTTCTTATAAAACGCCTTAGTTTTGGCTTTTACGTCGACGTCTTTAAAGAGCTCTGGCTGAACGATAGTAGCCGCCCATAAAATTTGCAGCGCAGACTCCGCGCCGTATCTATCCCAGCTAAACACGCCTTTTGGGTTGCCGTAGACTTTTTTGTTTTTGACCGCTTTTAGCCCTGCAAATACCGGATCAGCGTAAATTTTCTCAACCGCTTTTTGATTGTCCGCGCCGCCCACGATGATGATATCAGGGTCTGCCGCCACGATCTCTTCGGCCGTGATTTCTATCATGCTGCCCTCTTTTTGCACCGCGTTTTTACCGCCTGCGTATTTCACCCACGTGTCGATGATCGTTTTGGTGCCGTCGATTTTTAGCAGGTTTGCGCCGCCCACGATATGTAGCACTTTAGGGCGCGCAGCGTCGTCTAGTTTGTTCGTGCGCTCGGTGACTAGCGCGATGTTAGCATCTAGGTTTTCGTTTAGCTCTTTTGCCTTGCTAGCTGCGTCGCCGCCGATTAGCTCAGCCGTTAGCAGCACGCTTTTTTTCATATCGTCGTAGTCGCGAAATATCGCGTTTACCGCGTTAAATCCGTTTTTAGTAAGATTTTCTTGGAAATTTTTATTTGATACGACGACTACGTCGGGCGCTAGTTTAACGAGCTCCTCGATCTGGATGTCGTTGCCGTTTAGCGCGGCCGGTACATCTGCGATGCGCGGGTAAATAGCGGCGAACCACTTATTTTTCTTGATAAGATCTGTCGTGGTTACGATCTTATCCGCGCCGCCTAGTACCAAGATCACTTGGTTATTTGCATGCCAAAGCGCGGCTATCTTTTGCGTTTGGGCCGGGATTTTGACCTCGTTGCCGGTCATGTCGGTGACGGTTTTAACCTCGGCTCCTAGCGCGACGATAGCGCTTAAAAGCAGCGTCGTGAGAAATTTTTTCATCTTTTGCTCCTTGTGAGATATAAATTTATAATATTACAAAATTGCATATTAAAATAAGATATATTTTTCAAATTTTAAGAAAGAAGCGAAATTTGAGGCCAAATTTGAAAAGCAAAATTTAAAAACCCCGCCCGCGGTTTTGCGAACGGGGCTAAAAATCACTCGTGGTGATAGTCGTCGTAGATGACCTTGTTGGTTTGGAATTTGATGCGTTTTAGCTCGCGAATACGCAAAAACTCATCCTCCTCGATCCTTTGGATCTGGATGGCGGCCTTAAAGGTCGGAGTCTTACTGATGAAGTCCCAGCCGTTGCTGGTTAGCTCGTTGCAGCAGCTCTCCCAGTAGTGGTAGGTCATCTGTATGACGCCGTCTGGGACGATGCCCGTGACGTCTGCTTTGATGACGATGTAGCCGTATCTACTCCATGCTTTGATGAAGTCTCCTTGCTTGATACCGTAGCGTTTGGCCAGCGCAGGATTCATCTCCGCGATCGGTCCGATACTGTCGCCGCCCTCTTCGATAGCTTTTGAGCGTCTAGTCATGACGCCGCCGGCATACTGATAGACTTTACGCGTAGTTAGCAACTGTATCGGGTACTCGGCGTCGGTCGGCTCGTCCACGCTACCGGCCATCACTTCGTACTCAGGCGGTAAATTTACGCGTTTAGCAAACTCGGCTTTTGCCGGTTCGATATCTGCGACGCTCTTTACGTGCAAGCAAGGGATAAATTTACCTTTGCCGTCCGGCGTAAAGAATTTTTTATCTAGATAGAGGCTCTGTCCGCCCATATCGTTTTCATTCGGGCACGGCCAGTGCAAACCATGATACTTTTTGATACGGTAGTAGCTCATGCCGCCATATCTTCTAGGGTCGCACTTGCGCACTTCTTCCCAAATTTCTTCAGGCGAGTTAAAGTTAAACCCCTCCGTCGCTCCGAGCCTTCTGGCGATCTCGCAGATGATCCACCAGTCTTGTCTGGCGTCTCCAGGAGGGGTGATAACGTGCTCGTTGTGCTGCACGCGGCGCTCGGCGTTAGCGTAGAGGCCCTCTTTTTCGCTACTTGCCACACCCGGTAGCACGACGTCGGCTTTACGCGACGTTTCGGTTAAGAATATATCCTGAACCACGTACATATCGACCTTTGAAATCGCTTTTAGGAAGTGGTTGGTGTTCGGGTCGGTTACGACCGGGTTTTCGCCCATCGTCCAGAAAAAGTGCACCCTGCCGTCAAGGATAGCGTTTGGCACTTCGGTTTTGTGGATGCCGATTTTACCGTTTAGAAAGCCTGGCTCTAGATGCCAAACCTGCTCAAACCACTCGCGCTGTTTAGGATCGGTTACCGAGCCCAAATTTGGGAAAATATTTGGCAACACGCCCATATCGCAGCAGCCTTGGACGTTTTCTTGTCCGCGTATCGGTAGGTCGCCGCTGCCTAGCTCGCAGATATTTCCCGTTAAAAGGAATAAATTTGATATATCGCAAACCGCGCCCACTCCGTGGTTAAAGTGCGTAACGCCCATGCCGTGCGTGATGACCGCAGGTCTGATAGTCGCGTACATGCGGGCCGCTTTTCTCACGTCCTCAGGGTTTAGATTGGTGTAACTAGCGATAGCTTCAGGCGAATAGTCCTTGACCGCTTCGCGTACGTATTCTACGCCTTTGGTGCATTCGTTTACGAAGTCCCAGTTAACTAAATTTTCCTCGAAAATAACGTAAATGAGCGAATTTATAACAGCGATGTTATGCTCGGGCGCTAGCTGCAAATGTACATCCGCTCGGCTGGCAAATTCCGTTTTTATCGGGTCCACCACGATGAGCTTAGCGCCGCGGTTTAGCGCGCGCTGTATGTGCATAGCCGCGATCGGGTGGCCGTTTTCGGGGTTTGAGCCGATCATCAATATACAATTACTATAAGGTCCGATCTCCGTGAAGCTGTTTGTCGCCGCTCCGTTACCGATTGTTTTGGCAAGACCTGCCACAGTCGGAGCGTGTCAAATTCTAGCGCAGTGATCGACGTTGTTCGTGCCGATTACGGCGCGCATTACTTTTTGCGCGACGTAGTTGTCCTCTAGCGTACAGCGAGCCGAGTAGTTGCCTACTAGCGCGTCAGGGCCGTATTTTTCCTTGACCTCTTTCATCTTTGAGACGACTAGATCGAGCGCTTCGTCCCAGCTAGCCTCTTCAAAATCTCCATCCTTGCTAAATACGCCGTCTTTTTTGCGGATTAGCGGTTTTGTCAGTCTATCGGGCGCCCCCACGTAGTCCCAGCCGTAAAAGCCCTTTAAGCACAGATTTCCCTGGTTTACGGGGTTATCTTGCACTCCTAGCGCGCTTCTTATCACGTTGTTTTCGACGTGAAGCTCGACCTGACAGCCCGTGCCGCAGTACGGGCATATGACTTTGCCGGTCTTTGTCATTTTTTCTCCTTTTTTATATGCAAATTTTGCACATTTATTAAATATGAAATATTCGCATATTTGTCCTTAAAAGATAATAAATTCTCTTAATCTTGTAAATCAGTTTTTAAATTTAAGATTTAATTTATATTTTATATCTGTAAATAAAGCTGTAATAGCTGTAAAATCGTAATTTCTAGCGTATCATTTTAGTTACTTATAAAGGCATATTGAGAGATTTTATTAAGATTAGAATTAGTTATTGTATTAATGTAACTTAAAATTCTACTTCAACGCTTAATCAAATTTGATCCGTTTGTGAGGCGTTAAACGAGCATAGTGCAGTTAAATTTGTAAGCTTAAATTTGATAGCGCGAGCGTTTTGGCGTTAAATTTATTTTGAATTATTTTTGAAGTGCGGTAAATTTAGAGTGGGTTTCGGCCGGTCAAATTTGACTGCCGACTCGGCAAAACAAAATTTGATTTCGCGAGCAAGCCGCCAAATTCTGCCAAATTTGACCGATTTAACTAACCGCCGTTCGCAAAACCGAGTCAAATTTGACGCGTTAAAGGGCTTGGCGAGCCAGCTTGCTCCAAGCCCTTAAGCCGAGCAGGTCAAAACCCGTGCGCTTTTTTTAGCTCGGGATCGATCGGCTTTTTCGCGCCGTCTTTGGTCACGCTCACGTAGGTCGCGATCGCGGATGTCACATGTATGCACTCGCGAAAGCCCGCCGCATTTAGCCGCTGCGCCGTGACTTCGATCTTGGTTTTGATCGAGGTGTTGCCCACTTCCGTTATCTTGGCGTAGCAGCTCACGACGTCGCCGACGAAAACCGGCTGTTTAAATATAATCTCT
>NZ_AOTD01000019.1 GCF_000344295.2 Campylobacter showae CC57C
TACCACCACTTCAGCTCCAATCGTCACTATAACAGAAGATACTAATAACGACGGAATTTTAAATAGAAATGAAAACGGAATAGATCCTACGACTACTCCAGCTAAGATCGAAATACCTGCAAATGCCGTAGTAGGAGATACTCTAAATGTTACCGGTTACTAATCCAGATGGTACTCAAAGATCACATAGCGTAACTATTACTCCAGATATCAAAACTAACGGCTATATCATGGATAACAGTACTGCTGATAAAACAGTTCCTGTTCAAGACGGAAAGGTCTCTACGGTCTCTGCAACTATAACTAACCAAATAGGCAACGAAAGCCCAAGAGGTAGTGTTAGTGTTAAATTTGA
>NZ_AOTD01000020.1 GCF_000344295.2 Campylobacter showae CC57C
GGTTTAAAATTTTAAAGCTTGAAATCCGTCATTTATGGGGAATCAAAAAAGGACAAAAAATGAAAGAATTTATGAGTTACGAGGCCTCTCTTGAAATTTTACGCTCTACGCTGGTCCCCTGGGACCGCGTGGAAAAGGTCACGCTCACGCAGGCACTTGATCGCCGTATCGCCGTAGATATCGCAGCACAGGACAACTACCCAGCCCAGCCCGTCTCCGCTATGGACGGCTACGCGTTTGCGTGGAGGGATGATTTGAGCGAGCTTGAGCTCATCACCGACCTGCCTGCAGGTAGCGATAAGGGGCTAAAGGTGGGGGGCGCAAAATGCGTCAAAACCTTCACCGGCTCGCTGATGAGCGAAGGTACCGACACGCTAATCCCGGTCGAAAACGTCGAGGTCGTAGGTAGCAAGGTCGTGATCAAAAAACCCGTGCCAAAGGGCTTTGCCGTACGCGAGGTTGGCGAAAGCTACAAAAAAGACGAAATCCTAATCAAAAAAGGCGCGACGATAGGCTACGCCGAGACCGCACTACTAGCAGAGCTTGGGATCTTTAACGTTAGCGTATTTGTGCGGCCTAGAGTCGCAGTACTGGCGACTGGAAGCGAGATAAAAGACCTCGGAGAGCCGCTAGAAAACGCCGCGCAGATCCACAGCTCAAACCACGTAGGCATCGCGGCCATGGTGCGCAAAATGGGCGGCGAACCCGTGCTGTGCGAGATAGTGCGCGACCGCGCCGAGCTCGTAAAAGACGCCATCGTCCGCGCGCTAAAATCAGCCGACGTGCTCGTCACCACGGGCGGCATCAGCATGGGCGACTACGACTTCGTAAAAGGCGCGCTGGGCGAAAATTTCGACATCATCATAGACGGCTCCGCGATCAAACCGGGCCGCCACATCAAGGTCGCAAAAGCGGGCGAAAAGTATATATTTGCGCTGCCGGGCTTCCCGTACTCGGCGATGGTGATGTGCGTGCTCTACGTGCGCGTGCTGCTAAATGCGTGGTTTGGCACTAGCGAGCCTAAAATCACGGCGATCATGGACGAGGACTACAAAAAGCGCTCGCCGTTTTTGGAGTTTACGGCGGTAAATTTAGTAAATCGAGACGGCAAAATTTACGTAAATCTGGGCGGCAAAAAGCTAGGCAGCTCGGCGATCGTAAATAACCTCACAAATGACGCCGCGCTTTTAATCATCCCAAAAGAAACCGAATTTATCGCAAAGGGCGAGATAGTCGAAGTGCTGAAAATGGTTTAAATTTGGGGTTAGGCGTTTGCGGTTGCTGGTAAATTTGACGGTCAAATTTGAGCCGCAAGAGTGGCGCATTTTCACAAAAAAAGGTCGTAAATCGACCTAAATTTAAGCTAAAACAAATAGTGCCGAGTTTGCTATTTTTATTTGCACTGGCCCAGTTTAAACGCGCGCCGGGTCAAATTTGGAGCCGTTACAGCAGTAGCAAACAAATTTGAACTTAGTTTAAAAACATTGCAAATTTAACCCAAACGGCTTAAACAGCAGCAAAAAGATCTTAAACACCGCCAAATAGCAAAAGCGCGCTAACCGTTAAATTCTGCCGTACAAGTGCTCAAATTTAAACCAAAAACATCTAAATTCTCGGCTAGCTTGCAGTTTTTCGTAGTCATCACTCAAACACCCTATAATGCGCCTCGTTGGCAAACTCCAGCATCTCCTTGTCGCCCCTGCTGTCGCCGTATGCGATCACGCGCTCAAAAGCGTCCGTGTCATACGCCTCGCGCACGCGGCGCACCTTCTCGGCGCCGTAGCAGTTGGCGCCGTCTATCTCGCCCGTTATTATGCCACCCTTTTTCTTGATGCGAGTGCCTAGTAGCTCAATGCCCTGCGCCTGGCACCACGGAGCCAGCCAGTCCTCGAGCGACGCCGTCACGATCACGACCTTGTCGCCGTTTGCTTTATACTCGGCGATCTTTGCCATCGCGGAAAATTTCACGATATCCTCGATGTGCGTGTTTGAGTATTTTTTGCAAATTTGAGCGAATTTATCCGCGCTCATGCCAGCAAAAAAGTACGTCATCAGCCGCCTGCGAGCGTAGTTGTTGCTGCAAATTTTTAGCTTATAGCCGATCAAAACGGGCGAAAGCCAAAAAATCCCCCGAAAAAATTTCTTAAATCCCACGACGTAAGCGATAAACTCCAGCAGCGAGTCGTCGCGCGTGATCGTCCCGTCAAAGTCGAATAAAACCAGATTCATCTTCGTCTCAAATTTTAAATTTGCGCGATTATACCGCGCTAGCGTTAAGGGACGGCAAATTTAGCCAGGTTTTGCCGCGCAAATTTGCCTTCCCTTTTGCGCTCTAAATTTAGCGCCCAAATTTCCCCTCAAGGCTCTTTAGCACGTATTTTATAAGCTCCAGCCCCTTTGAGCGGTGCGAGATTTTTAGCTTTGTGGCGTCGTCTAGCTCGCCAAGCGTGCGCGTAAAGCCTTTGGGGATAAAGAGGCTGTCGTAGCCAAAGCCGTTGCTACCGCGCTCTTCGTCGATTGCCGTACCGTGCATAAAGCCGTGCGCCGTAAAGTCGCCAAACTTTGAGCTAACCGCGATACAAGCGGTGTAAAACGCGGGCGAACTACTCAAATTTAGCGCCTTTAGCTCCGCGATCAGCTTTGCGCGGTTGCTAGTATCGGTCGCGCTTTTACCCGTTATCTGCCCCCGCTCGTTCATATCGCTAAATCTCGCCGAGTAAATCCCGGGCCTGCCGCCGAGAGCCTCCACGCTGATGCCGCTATCGTCGCTTAGCGCGATAAACTCGTCCGCCAAATTTAGCTCGCGCAGTTTTGCCTGCACGGCGCGAGCTTTGATTAGCGCGTTTGCGGCGAAAGTCGCGCCGTCCTCGACGATATCAAAGGGCTCGCAAATTTCGCGCAGCGCGTAAATTTCGTAATCTTTTAAAAAATCTTTTATTTCGCGTACTTTGTCGGAGTTTGACGTTGCTAAAACTATTTTCAAAATTTTTCCTTTTTCTAGCTTGTCTTTTTGGTTCTTTTTACGTAGCTTGCTAAAATTTCGCTCGGCAGGCTACGTGCCTAGCCTACGCAAAATTTCATCTACGCAACCGTAAAAATAATCCAAAAAATACTTCGCTACGCTATTTTTATCCCGCGCATTTTATCAAATTCGACTTTAATTTACGTATTATCAAAATTCGGGTAAAATCACTCCTTTAAAAAGGAAAATTTATGATAGTAAAAAGCGCTTTACCGTTATCTTTTATCATCGGCAGCAGGTTTTTCGGACTCTTTATCATTTTGCCCGTTATCAGCGTCTACGCGCTCGAGCTCGAGGGGGCGACCGAGTTTCTAGTCGGCGTTCTCATCGGCGTTTACGCGATGTCGCAGATCACGTTTCAGGTGGTTTTTGGCTACGTCTCGGACCGATTCGGGCGTAAAAACTCGATGCTAATAGGCCTGCTCGTCTTTATCGTGGGAGCTGCGACTGCGCGGTGGCGACCGATATCTACACGATGATTTTTGGTAGATTTATCCAGGGTGCGGGCGCGATAGGAGCCGTGGCGATCGCGCTGATGAGCGACATGACCAAAGAAGAAGTGCGCGGGCACGCGATGGCGATGATGGGCGCATTTATCGGCATTAGCTTTACGCTTTCTATGATACTTTCGCCGATACTGAGCGCCAAATACGGCCTTTCAAGCCTCTTTTACCTCTCGGTCGCGGTTACGGTCGTTTGTATCGTGCTTCTATACACGGCTGTTGGCGAGGAGCCTAAATTTACGCATTCGCAGGCCAAAATGCCGGCCGTAAAGCTACTCTCAAACAGAAATTTACTGCTCATGAACATCAGCAACTTCATGCAAAAAATGCTGATGTCGGCGGCCTTTATCGTGATTCCGATCGCTATCGTGAAGTATTTTGGCATGGATAAAAAGGACCTCAGCGGCATCTACTCGGTTGCGACGGTGTTTGGCTTTATCGCGATGGGTATCGGTGGCGCGATCGGCGAAACGAAGCGCATAACAAAGCAAATTTTAGTCATCGGGGTCTCACTTTTTGTCGTTTGCTACGGACTTTCCGCGCTC
>NZ_AOTD01000021.1 GCF_000344295.2 Campylobacter showae CC57C
ACTAAAATCATAATTTACGTTTGCGTTAAATCCGTTTATACCGCTTATCATATTAATCCTTTATGCTTTCACGTCAAATTTGCCTAGCTTTGCTAGTTGATTTAAAATTTCAGTTATATCCGTCCCTTTTTCTCGCTCGGCTTTCAGAAAATTTTCAAAGAATTCTCGTCTAATGTCTTTATCTGCATATGTTTTGCTTTTACTCGTGGCTTGGATGGGTTTAAATTTAGCTTCCGCTCTTTGCTTAGCTAAATTTTCGTTGTATTCTCTCATCTCTTGATTGATTT
>NZ_AOTD01000022.1 GCF_000344295.2 Campylobacter showae CC57C
AAGTTAAACTACGCCTATTCTGTCTGGAATATTTCTGCCGATTTTACTAAATTTAATCGTAAATTATGCTAATAAAGCATAGAAGTTTATTATCAAGCCTGCAAAAAGTGCACGAATTTAGTTATAATAACTCTCAAAATTTAAGCAAAGGACAAGCTTTGAATCAGATCGTTAAAACTCCACAAGACGTCGTCGCCTTACTCATGGAAAAAAGGAAAGAATTTAACGATCCCAAAGAATTTATCGTGTCGTTTGGCAAAGACGAACTAGGCGAGTTTGAGAAGCTAAACGGCGATATGGATATGAAGGTCGGCGACTTGCTTAGTATGAGTCAAAGCGTGGGAAGCTCGGTCGGCGAGTCGCTAAAGTCGGTCAAAAAATACTCCGCCGAGCTTATAAAAGCAAGCGATAAGATGAAGGAGAGCGGACTGGGGGCGAAATTTATAAATTTCTTACTCGGTAAAGACCTGGCTGCCGAACTTGCTAGCAAATATCAAAGCGTGTCAAGCTTATTTGAAGAAATCACGGCAAATTTAAAGCACTCCATAAATGTTTTAGAAGCTAGAAACGCCGAAATCTCCGAGAAGCAAAAGGAACTTTCACTCATCATAGAAAGTCTAAAAGGCAAGATAGAAATTTTAAGTAAAACAGACGAGCTCATCGAAAATTTAGCGGCAAATCAAACGGACGAAGAGCAGAAAAAATTCCTCCTCGAAGAGGCGCTATTTTACATCCGTATGCATCTGCAAAATTTACGTCAAGTGCTAGTCGTGATGCAGCAAAGCCTCGCAAACTACGCTACTATCAAGCACAATAACTCGCTTTTGAGTTTTGCCACGCAAAACACGATCACAACGAGCATCACGGCGCTAAAAACCAACGTCTATATCGCAAGTGTAGCGCAAGAAGGCAAGAAGCAGCTAAAAGCGGTTTCTGAGATGGACAAGCTAGCTAGCGACGTCATCCTAAAAAATGCGCAGGACGTAAACGACACGGCAACGGACGTGATGGCAAAGGTCACAGGAGGCGCGCTAGATAACCAAAACCTTGAAAAAGCGATAAATTTGATGATAGATTCGCTAGATAAGATAGAAAATTTCAAAAATGAGGCGTTGCCGAAAATGAAAGAAAATATCGCTAAAATATCGCAGATGAGTAAGACGCTGGAAAGCAAGGTAAATAAGCTCGAAAAGATCGAGCAAAGCGACGTGTATAGCATAGAGTAGAGCGGAGCAAAGGTCAAATTTGACCTCGCAAGCGGCAAATTTAAAAACAAAAGGTAAAAGATGGATCAAATTTTAGAGCTTCTTGGCAACAATCTCATATTTTCCGTTCCGCTGGTTATCGTTGTAGTTTTTGCCTTGCTTGAGGTTATTTTGATGATCACCGGATTTTCGGTGCTTGAGCCGATAAACGGGCTATTTGACGGAGCGGATGGTATAGATGCGCCCGGCGCCGAGCTGTTAGCTTGGGCAAATAAAGGCGGCGTGCCGAGCACTGTTTTTTACGGGATTTTGCTTATGAGCTTCGGAGCGTGCGGGCTTTTTATCGTTAGCGTTTTTTATGGATTTGCGGCGCCTTCGTGGTATATGAGCGCGGTTATTGCCGCGGTTTCGTTTTTTATCGCTTTGACATGGACTAGATGGGTTAGTCTGCTCGCGGCAAAATACCTGCCTCAAGTTCAAAGCGCTGCGTTTAGCAAAAAGGAGCTTCTTGGGTGCGAATGCGAAGTAAAGGACTATAAAATAACCAAAGAGCAAGGCGGCGACGTTAAGGTTGCGGATAAAAACGGAAAAGAACGTTTCGTTTTTGCAAGGGCTGCCGATGAAAAAGAGCTTGTAAAAGGCGATATCGCGCTCATCGTTAGAGTCGAGAAAAATAACTTTTACATCAAGAAAAAACAGTAAATTTAATTAAAGGAGAATAGTATGAACATTGACGCAATGACTTCTATGGCCGTATTTGCCGGCATAGGACTCTTTTCTATCATTATCTTAGGTATCGTTTTTTCGAGGCTTTACCGAAAAACGACAAAGGAGCTTACGTTCGTGCGAACGGGTTTTGGCGGCGAGAAGGTCGTCGTGGACGGCGGCGCGCTAATACTGCCGATACTGCATGATTATATCGACATAAATATGCAGTCGATGAAGGTCACGGTAGCTCGCTCTAAAAGCGATAGCTTCATAACCAAAGATAGAATGCGCGTGGATATCACGGCTGATTTTTACATCAGAGTGGGCGAGGATAGAGAGTCTATCTCTCGCGCGGCACAGACGTTAGGTAAAAAAACGATTGATCTACGCGAGCTAACCGGTCTTATCGAAGGTAAGCTAATCGCCACGCTTCGTTCGGTAGCAAGCTCGATGGAGATGAAGGAACTACACGAGAAAAGGGATGAATTTAGTTCGCAGGTAAAAAACGCTATCGAAGCCGATCTATCTAAAAACGGCCTTCAGCTAGAGTCTGTCTCTCTCACGTCGCTAGATCAAACGGCTAAAGAGTTTTTTAACGAAAACAACGCTTTTGACGCAGAAGGTTTAACAAGCCTAACCCAAACTATCGAAGAGCGCAAAAAGCTACGAAACGATATCGAACGCTCTACCGAGGTGCAAATCGCGCAAAAAAACTACGAAACGCAGTCGGAGAAATTTGAAATCCAAAGAAAACAAGCCGAGGCTGAAGCAACGCAACAAACCAAGATAGCAAATTTTCAAGCAGAACAAGAAGCGCTAAGGGCAAAAGAGGCCGAAAGTAGGCGAAAAGAGGCCGAAGAAGCCAAGATCGTCGCAAACAAAGCTATCGAAGAGGCGCAGATAAACAAAGCGCGCGCTATCGAAACCGTCGAGATAGAAAAGGCTAGAGCTATCAGGGAAGCCGAGATCAACAAAGAAAAAGCCGTCGAGCTCGCAAATCAGAGCAAAAACATAGAAATCGCCAAAAAAGTCGAGGAAGAGGCCGCCGCTAAAACGCTAGCCAACGAGAAAAAGGCGCTAGAAGCCGCATCTTTTGAAAAGATCAAAACATCGTCCGAGACTGAGCAGGCCGAGCGCGCTAAAAAGCTAGCGCTAATCGAAGCGCAAAAAGAGGCCGAGCAACTCTCTATCGAAAAAACGGTTGCCGCAAAAGCTGAAAAAGAAGCCGAAGAAAATCTAGCCGAAGCCGCTAAAATCAAAGCAATGGGTGCAAGCGAAGCGCTAAAAATCAAGGCCACCGCAGAAGCTGAAGCTATAAAGATAACGGCTGAAGCCAACAGGCTAAACTACGAAGTCGAAGCTAAAGGTAAAACAGAGATAAATAACGCTGAAAATATCGTCTCAGCGGCGATTTTGGAAAATAGATTTAAGCTTGCTTTGATAGAGTTTATGCCGCAAATCATCGCCCAGGTCGTAAAACCGGCGGAGAAAATCGACTCTATAAAAATCGTGCAAATGGCAGGCATAGGTGGTGCAAATCAGGGCGGGGCTGGTTCAAATGCTAACGGCGGAGTTAGTAACGCGGGCGCGTCTCTCTCCGATCAAATCGTAAACGCGTCTTTAAACTATAAAGTAAACGCGCCTATAATAGACGATCTAATGAAACAAGTGGGTATCGATCTAAACGGCGGGATACAAAATATCGCCTCGCCCCTGCTAGACGGTTGCGAAAAAGCTAAAGACGCGTCAAATTTTAGCGCAAAAGAGACTGAGAAATTTAATGCTGCAAGCGAACAAAAAGACGGCAAGAAAAAGTAAATCTAGCCTAAAATTTGATTAAAGTTGTGTAAGGGGGCGGCACGCTAGCGCGGTAAAGCCAGCTAAATTTGGCCGTCCTTTTTTACAATCAAAACAATAGCTGTTTTTTGTGGTTGTTTTTGGCATATTTTGAGCTGTCTACACGGCTGTAAATTTAACATCTGCAAATTTTAAACACGTTTAATATTTATGTAAATTTAACTGCTTAAGCTAAATTTTATATTCCCTTTCAAATTTGATTAAATCGCAAGTAAATTTTATTAATTTTTTATTTTAACATCAGTAAAATAACGCCTAAGAAATCGGGTCGATTTTACCTTTTCAAAGGACACTTCATGAATTTTTCAAATTCAAAATGGTTTATCGTTTCAGGTGCAGCGCTCGGCGCTCTAGGCGCGCTGCTCGTGTATTTTGGCAACCCCGGCAACATGGGCGTTTGCGCGGCTTGCTTTTTGCGCGATACGGTAGGGGCGCTGGGCTTTCACCGCGCAGGAGTCGTGCAGTACGTGCGCCCGGAGATCATCGGTCTCATTTTGGGCGGCTTTTTGGCTAGCGTGTTTTGGACGAAGGAGTTTAGCGCAACTACGGGCTCGTCGCCTTTCGTGCGCTTTTTTCTCGGATTTTTCGCGATGATCGGCTGCCTCGTGTTTTTGGGCTGCCCGTGGAGGGCGTTTTTGCGTCTTGGCGGCGGCGATATGACGGCGATTGCGGGAGTCGTCGGTATTTTTGCGGGCGTGTGCGCGGGCGTATTTTTTAAAAAGCTCGGCTACGGCCTCACGCACGAGACTAAAACTCAGGCCGCGATAGGCGTTTTGCCGACGGTTATGGGTATTTTGTTGCTTGCGGCGCTTGCGTTTGGACTAAAGCTTGGCGAAAACGGCGCGCTTTTTAGCTCCGCAAAGGGCCCTGGCTCCATGCACGCTCCGATCCTGATCTCGCTTGGTTTTAGCGTCGTCGTGGGCGCACTAATGCACAAAAGCAAATTTTGTAGCGTAGGGGCGTTTGGTAGGCTTTTTAAAGGTGACTTCTCGATGTTTACGGGGATCATCAGTATCGTTGTTTTTGCCAGCATCGTAAATTTAGCGCTTGGGCAGTATAAATTCGGCTTTGAAGGCCAGCCTATCGCGCACAACGACGTGCTTTGGAACTTCCTTAGCATGACGCTAGCAGGGCTTTGCTTTAGCCTTAGCGAAGGCTGCCCGGGCAAGCATCTCGTGCAAATGGGTACCGGCAATCTAAGCTCGGTAATCTTTGTCATCGGTATGGCGGCTGGTGCGGCCGTAGCGCATAACTTCTTGCTTGCCAGCTCGCCAAGCGCCGTAACGGCGGCGGCTCCGTGGGCGGTGGCGATAGGGTTTGTTTTTGCGGTTTATGTGGGATTTTTCCACAAAAAAGCCGCTTGATTCCCCATAAACGACGGATTTCAAGCTTTAAAATTTTAAACC
>NZ_AOTD01000023.1 GCF_000344295.2 Campylobacter showae CC57C
GAAGGCATATTTTGGGGAGGATTATGTAGCACCAAAGGTAGAGAACAAAGAGGATAAAAACGCATCTAAGTAAAATTTCTTAAATTTAATAGCCTGATAGGGTTCGGGCTATTAAATTTTACTCCAAACCGTACAAAATTTAACTTATCATACCTCTACATTGCCCGAATTTAGCGCTTGTTTCATGTCAAATTTAATAGTCGTTTAAAACAAATTTATGTATATTCTTTATTTTACGGGTCGCAAATTTATAAATTTAAAGCCAAAAACGACCCGAGCGCGACAAAAGAGCAAGGTTGAAAATAAAATTTAGCGAAGCAAAAACCCAAGGCATCATCGGCGCGGTTTGCATTTTAGCGGCAAACGCTAGCTACCTGGCAGGCAATTGGAATATATTTTGGCTGATTCATACTTTTGCGTGGCTGCTTGCGCTAACATCTTTTAACTACGCCCTAGCCCACGCCCAAGACTTATCGGGCGCAAACGTTTTTAACCTCTTTAATAACGCCTACAACGGCTTTTTAACGGCTATTTTATGCCTCATCGCGCTCTACGTCCTTGACGAAAATTTTCTCGACGTCATATTTTACGCCCTGCTTCCGCTAGTCGCATTTGCCGTAGCGGTCTCGTGGATTGCTGTAATTTTTAAGCTATCCCGCGCGCTAAACCGCGTACTTTTTTGCGTCTACGGATGGACGTTTGCCGTAAACGTCGCCGTAAATGCCGCATACTACGCGCTAGAGGCCGCATGGCCCGGCCTAATCTTGCCCATAGCTAAATTTAAAACCCCCGTAGCCGCGTCCCTTGATCTTGCGGCCTCGTGCATTTTGCTTGCGGCATGGATCAGCGTGGGTAAATTTAGCAACGAAAATAAAGAAAATTTAAACAAAACAGGCGCAAACGAACCAAATTTTAGCACTCAACACGAGCAAGCAACGGAGCTCAAATTTGACGCCGACCAAAGCCAAGCAAATAAAATTCCGCCCCAAAAAGAAAACACGCATGAAAAATCTTACGAACAAGAAACGCTAAAAGCAGCCAAAAGACAGGGTATCATCTCGTGCCGGCTTATGCTAGCTAACTTTGCTGCATCGTTTTTGATAGCGGTTTACAAAGCCATTACGCAACCGTACACCGTCGAACAACTGCAAAACTTAGAGCTGATAGATAGCGTAATCACCAATCTATCGACGCTAACGGCCACCGTTTACATGTGGTTAGCGCTTAAAAAACTAGCCGAGATTTACGACACCGACGTCTATGAAATATTCACAAAAACCGTTATCGTAGCCGTATTGATGATTTTTCTATCGATAATGCTTAGCCTAAAAGGCATTACGTCTGGTATCAGTGAAATCATTAGCTACGCGTTTATAGGTCTTATCGTATATTTTTTCATACTCTGGCTTAAGCTAAATTTCGGTCTGGCCAAAATTACGAAAAATAAGCTTTTTAAGACCTACGTGTTTTTTGTTATCGTCAGCGCCATCGTCGGAGCAACGATAAAAACTCTAGCAATGTTTGGTTTTTTTGGAGGAGGTATATTTGTGCTAGCCGCAGCGCTAGCCATCGCGGCACTCTACGTGCTGCCGACTGCGTTTTACCTATACGCTTGGACTATGATAAAGGATGAATGATTTGAAAGAAAACGAACAAAATTTGACCAAAAAT
>NZ_AOTD01000024.1 GCF_000344295.2 Campylobacter showae CC57C
TCCTCTAACCTTGAGCTTTGAGAATAGCTTGTCAGAGCTATTTAAAATTCCATCGCCGTTACTGTCAAAGCTAAAAAGCAAAGCATTACTGGTGAGTTTTCCAATGCCTAACTTATCGTTATCGCCGTATAGATCCAAAAATACTTCTACGTCGCCGTATTTAGTATGCAGGGTACTTGAAGATGCGTAAGAGTTTAAATTTGATGATTTGGTATTCTCAAGATATCCGCTTTGATCTATGAAAGACATGTTGATCGAGTGAGGATCCGCATTTATACCCTGAAAGTATCTCTCGCCCCTAAGAGAGCCGTTGAGATAGGCATTTGAGGTATCGACCCCGTATTTTTGCTTTATCTCTTTTAACGCATTATGATCGTTTACTACGCTATCTATTCTTTGTTCTTGATTGACCGAGTACCTTGAGCCAAGATACGTAAAATCGTATCTAGCAAAGTCTCCCGTCAAGGTAGGAGACGAGCTGTAATGATAATCTAAGCCGCTGTTTCTACCAAGCAGATTGTTAATATTAAATTCGCCCTTGTTTAAAGCGTTGCTACCGCTAATATCCATAACGTTATTTACACGTAGCTTTGATATGACGCCACTTGACTGAGCCCTTAAAAAGTCTTTTGCCCTATACTCGATTTGCGCTTGTCTATTTAGGTATTCCGCCGAAGTCATACTTTCGTCGCCAACCTTGACGGTCTCTTTTAAAGATTGGATTTTATTTACTCTGGCGATATCTATATCTGGTAGCTTTAAAAACGAGACATTGTTTGAACTGTTTATCATTTAAATCCTTTTAAAAGCTTTGCTTGTATATCGGATAAAATTTAAAAATATTTAGGATTAATAACAGGTTCACTATATGGCTATTAAGCATCCTATAAAAAATAGTATGTATAATAGTAAGTATAAAACATAAAAAGGGGCGGCGTGTCGAGTCTTGATAAATTAATCAAAAAACTTGAAAATAATCCGAAAAGTGCAAGTTTTGACGACGTTAAGCTCCTGCTATTAAATCACGGATATGAATTAGATCACGTTAAAGGCTCGCACCATAAATTTAAAAAGGGTGGCGATACGATAGTTATACCATATCATAAGCAGATTAAAGAGATCCATGTTTTTACAGATCTTAGCAAAGATAAGGGAGTCATGATGAAAAAAGACTTGAACTATTATTTAAACTTACCGTATACGATCACGATCAAAAGACTGGATGACGGAGATTATTTTGCTCAGTATGCAGATATAGGACTAACTAAAAATAATCTAATGGCCGGCTGGGGAGCTACCGAAGCCGAAGCAATAGCGGATCTAAAAGAAGCCTTTGCTTGCTATGTCGAAGGGGCTCTTGAAAACGGTGAAAGCATCTATGAGCCGATTGATGAAAACGTCAAAGTCCGCATAAATTTGACTATACCAAAGGGCGTTTTAAATGCAATAGATGCGGTTACAAATAACCGCTCGGCATGGCTTAGCGAGCTAGCTAAAAAAGCGCTAGCAGTGCAATAAAGAGTATGGAGCAGGCCGCCATATAGACGACCTTTGTAGTTATCTTAAAGGGAGGTCATAGATGTTAGAGCGTTTACTCTCTCTTTTATGGTCTTAAAATATTCCTCTCTGTCTTTATCGTTTAAAATTTGGTTTGTCTTGCCCGGTCTATATCTCAAGAGTTCGGCTATTGTCATTTCTTCTTGCATAATTTTGTCCCTGGCCATATCGTTTCCGCTATTTACTCTTTTTATGAAGTCTATATCCTTTTTCCCTTGTTCTATATTGAGTATTGAGTAGGTTTTTATCTGATCGGTAAGCTCGGTTTCCCCGCTATCGCTAGCTTTTGGTTTAAAATTCTTTAAAAATCCTACAAATACGCCTTCTTTGGTGTAGCCACCATCTGTTTTATACATAGACATATCGGGGTTAAATTTAAGTCCGCCTCCGTTATCGCGTCCGATTTCGCTAGAGCTAAGATTTAGTCTATAAGTGTAGCGAGGCGGAGTGAGCATACTTAGTTCGCGCTCTAATGCCTTTGCTTCATCAAATTGGTCACCTGTTTTGTAGACGTTCGTAACTTTGTAGCTGCTTACATCCGGCAAATAGTTTCCATTTTCAGCGGCGTCGTTACCGCTAATGCTAAAGCCTTTAGGCAGTCTATTTAGATCTTCGCTCGTATATGTTTGCTTGTCTTTTGAACCCACTACGCTTTTAAATACCTTGTAGTATTGTTTTATAGTATCGGCCATATCGATATTTTCAAAGGTTTTAGCGGTATACGTCGGCTTATGAATATAACTTCTTTCATTAAAATCGTAAATTTCATCAAGAGTGCTTTTATGTATTTTAAAATCCTCCGGAAGTCCGGCGGCTTTGTTAAAGTCCGCACCCATAAAACCTTGGCTATCGATGCTATATCCGTATGTATTAGGCGAATACTTAACTTGATTTATGTTTGATTGCAGATTAGAATTTAATACATTGCTGTCGTTAAACCCGCTTGTTCCGGCACTCGTTACTCTAGCGGTAGCTTGCGATACCATGCTGGCTTGCGCCATTAGCTCTAGATCATAGCTTTGGGCTAAAATTTGAGCTCCAAAAGCCGTTCCTCCGGCTTCTTTTTTGGCCTTTAACTCTTTTGAGGTAGATATTACGGAATCATATTGTTTTTGTAAAGAGATTTCGTTCATCGCTTGCTCCTTATTGAATTATGATAAGGAGCAAGCAATATTTATTCCAGATTTATTATTGCCCTAAGATCTGTGTTTTAAAATCATCTAGAACTCTTTAGTCCAGTGAATATATAATATAGATAAGAAGCTCTATTGATGTTTTTTTAAAAAATAGTTGATTTTTTTTAACACGCAGGTCGTTTTTGCTTGCATGTATTATTGAAATTCGATATATTAGTCTCATCTATAAAAAAAGGAGACAAGTATGAAAAAAAATATGTATGTAGATTTTTTCAAAAGTTGCCGTATTTATTTTAACGGCGAGATGTTTGAGTTTATTGGCTACGGCGGTAGACCAATGCCAACGAAAACCCTTAGCAGCGATGAAGAATCGTGGATCAACTGCTGGGAAACTATGGAAAAAACAGGTATTAGTGTAAATCCATTCAACGGG
>NZ_AOTD01000025.1 GCF_000344295.2 Campylobacter showae CC57C
CGCCTAGAGCTTGGCGAGCCGTATTTTAGCGGCGGAACTCGTCTAGTCGCGCCAAAGCTCATCGTAGCGCTTGGTGAAGAGGTTTTTTACAAAATAATAAAACAAAGCGCGCAAAGCTTTGAGACAATAAGGGGAAACATAATGAAATTTAAGCACTCGGCCTTGCTGGCGACCTATTCGCCTGCCGTCGTAGCGAAAAACCCAAGCAAAAAAGAACTATTTTTCAGCGATTTAAGAAAAATAAAAGAGTACCTATGAGAAAAATTTTAACCGCATTACTGATCTGCTCGGCGCTATTTGCCAGGAGCGATAAGCCCTCTGATATCCCGCCCGCGAGCGAAATTTATATAAATTTAGAACCCGTCAAATGTAACGACATATGTTTGCTAGAACTCGTTAGAGAAGGTCTTTTACACAGCTTTCTGGCTCGTTACGAGGGCAGCTCCAATCAAGAAATTTTACAAGCCTTTAACGCTCTAAACGGCTCGTACGTAAACGTTGTCACCGAAATCCTAGCGCCAAACTCCAGCGCCGAGTTTAAGATCGCCGTCATCATCCCGCAAGATAGCATAAAAAGCTACGCCGGCGTCGTCTCAAACGCGGTTATCGCCTACGTCGTCAGGCAAAACGCCGCTATCGACGTTAAATTTTACAACATCGGAAACGAAGCCCCGAGCGCTATCGACGGCGCTCTAGCACGCGCTAGAAGCGAAAATATCGCCTATATCATCGCGCCGTTTACGCCAGTGGGCGCAAAATATCTAAACGAGGCTTTAGATCCGTCTATGACTGCTTTTGTGCCGACTCTGCACATCTCTAGCGTCGATTCGCCGCAGGAGAATCTGATATTTGGCGGTATAGACTACAAAGGGCAAGTCGAAAAACTGCTAAATTTCTCAAACGGCCAAGTCGCGGCGTTTTCTGACGGAAGCGCGCTAGGAGCGGCGCTAAATCGCTACGCCGACGAGCTTAGCGGCGGGCTAGCCTACGAAAACGAGATCGCAAGCGGCGCGACCGATCTAAAGCCGATGCTATCTGGCAACTCAAGGCTAAGCGGAGCGACCGTTTTCCTAAACGTTCCGCTCGTAAAAGCCTCGATGGTGAGCTCCCAAATGCGCCTTTATGACGTCAAATTTAACGCTCTTTTAAGCACGCAAATCAACTATGCGCCAAGTATCTTTAAACTCACGCAACCGCAAGATAGAGAAAAGCTCTACATAGCCAACTCGATTTCTAAAACCGATAGTGCACTAGACTCAAACAACGAAATTTTGGGGCAAAATTTAAACTTCAACTGGGTGGGCTACTCTGCTAGCGCCGGGCTTGACTACATCTACGCGACCTACCTAAACCGCGGCGCGCAGAGGCTTTTTAGCGAGAGCGTCGAAGACTCGCAGATCGTCTATGATACAAAGGTTTTAAAAGCCGGCGAATACGGCTTTTACGAGCAATAAGAGGAGAGAAAATCCACTATCTCCTCGCTCATCTTAGCAGGCCTTAGGTTACTGACAAACGCAACCTCGACGTCCGCTTCAAAGACGAGCTCTGGCTCGCATCCGCCGCTTAAATTTGCGATTTTATAAATTTTCTGATTTATGAGCGCGGAGGCTTTTTTCAGGCTTGCCACGCTCGTTTTTACCTCGAGCAGATCGCCAAGGACGGCAGGTTTTTTAAATTTTGCCCGAATCTCACTCACGACGAAATGCCCATCCTTGCTAAAAGGCTTAACCTCCGAATCAAAAAACATCTCGCTGCGCGCCCTTTCGCAGTATTTTATATAGTTTGCGTGATAGACTATGCCGCCCGCGTCGGTATCTTCGTAGTAGATTCGTATTTTCATCGCTTGCCTTTATGCTTAAAGTCTCACGCATTTTACCCGTTTTTCTTAAAAGATTGATTATAAAAGCGTCGCCGTCAAAATTTCATCATGCTCTTACGTCAAACTTTCTGTAAAATTGGCCCCTCTCGCCTACTTCTATACCACCGCCAAACTCGTTATTTAAAAACGAAATATT
>NZ_AOTD01000026.1 GCF_000344295.2 Campylobacter showae CC57C
CAACGACGCTCTTTACGGCGGCGACGGAGAGGATAAGCTGATGGGAGGAGAGGGCAATGATAATCTTTGGGGTGAAAGCGGTAACGATACGCTAATAGGAGGAGAAGGTAATGACGAGCTTTGGGGCGAAAGCGGCGATGATGTCATAGACGGAGGAAACGGTAACGACAATATTCAAGGCGGAAGCGGTAATGATACGATAACGGGTGGCGATGGCGACGATATTATAAAGGGCGAAGACGGTAATGATATCATAGACGGCGGAACCGGCAACGACGCTCTTTACGGCGGT
>NZ_AOTD01000027.1 GCF_000344295.2 Campylobacter showae CC57C
AAGTTAAACTACGCCTATTCTGTCTGGAATGTTTATTTCGCATCTTGCTAAATTTGTAAATTTGACATTTTCGCGGTACGGGTCTCGGTAGGTCAAATTTAGCTTAAATTTGAAATCAACTACAAGACAAAAGTACAAATAAAATATTAAATTTTGCAAGTTTCTCTCTGTGTCCAAAAGCCAAAAACTAAGACAATATCGATTTTATATATATTTAATGCGCCTCGGCGTAAAATAGATTTAAAATTTATTTTAGGGAAAAAGAAAATGAAAAAAGTAATTTTTTGTTTGGTTGCGGCGTATTCTTTGGTCTCTGCCGCTTCGTTTAACGAGGCGCAGATACGTGAATTTGAGCAAAAGTGCGAGGCCGGAGACGCTATTATATGCGGTAGCGTCGGGATATCGTACTATATGGGCGATAACGGTTTTACGAAAGATTACGAAAAAGCTGCGAAATTTTTTGCGAAAGCTTGCGACGGAAATAACTACAAAACCTGCTCAAATCTCGGGTTTATGTATTCTACTGGCCAAGGCGTCGTTATAGACCCTGATAAAGCTGCGGAGTTATACGCTAAGGCTTGCGAGGGCGGAGACGTTTTTGGTTGCCAAAACGTAGGAGCCATGTATCTTAAGGGCGAGGGCGTAAAAGCAGACGCCATAAAAGGGCTAGGCTATATAAAAATAGCTTGCGATAAAGGACTTTGGGGTGCTTGCTCAAATTTTGCGCTTGCTAACGAGCTTATCGGTCAAAAAACCAAGTCGGAAGCATCTTTTAAAGCAGCCAAAGAATACTTTAAAAAAGCATGCGATCTGGGCAAAAACGACCGCAGCGCGCAGGTTATTGAGGAGCAAAAGAAGATATGGCTACAAGCGTGCGAGAAATATGAGGCTCTAAAGTGATTTCAGGTTTGCAAATTGAGCTTAAAGGCAGTGGCAAAAGCGCATTTTGTCATTGCCTGAGTGTCATTTCAAACTAAAATTTAATCAAATTTACGAGTCTACATAAAACTAATAAAAAGCGGCGCTACGCTAAAAGTCCGGCGCCTTTGATCGCTTGGCTGCGCTCTTTTGCGTAGATGCGCTCGCCTCCCACGACGTCGTATTTCCAGATCGGCGCGTTAGCCTTAAAGTCCTCTACAAACTCGTTTATTAGCCGCAAGGCGACCTTTCTTTGCGGGCTCACGACGCCTGCGACGTAGGAGCTCTCGTGCACCGGCACGTCTCCTTGCGAATGCGCAAAAAGCACGTATGCACCCAGATCCTTAGCTTTTTGCTCCCAGCCAGCTAGCCATTTGCGCAGGATCGGCTCGTAGATATCAAAGCTAAGCGCGCTGATGCCGCCTTCCTCGCGCACGATGCCCGTAAACGTGATGAGCGCGCCGCCGTTTTTGTCTTTAAACTCGTCGTACCAGGCATTCGTGATCGCTTTGGCGTCGAGGCTTCCTTCAAATATCTGCATCTCAGCCTCCGCAAACCGGCGGTAAAATGGAAATTTTATCCCCGTCTTTTAGCGGCGCCTCAAGAGAGCTTGCGATCTCGTCGTTTACGGCGACAGCGCAGATTTTTAGCCACTCGGATAGCTCCGCATACTCGCCTAGTTTTTCTTTTACTTCGCTTAAATTTGCCGCTTCCAGCTTTAAATTATTCATCTTTATCGGGCCCAAAAACTCGATTTCTACCATAAATTTGCCTTTGAAATTAAATTTTTTTCTTGATTTTACTTAAAAAAATATTTAGATATACTTACGCCAAATTTTAAACGAAAGAGCCCTAATGAACGAAATCTTAAGCAAAATAAAAACACCCGCCTATGTCTGCGAAGAGGCGAAGGTGCGTGCAAATCTCGAAATTTTAAAACGCATCAAGGATGAAAGCGGCGCAAAGGTGCTAGTCGCCCTAAAAGGCTTTGCATTTAGCGGCGTGATGGGGCTTGTAGGCGAGTACCTAGACGGTGCGACGTGCAGCGGCCTACACGAGGCTAAATTTGCTGCAAAATACGTTCGCGGCGAGATCCATACCTATTCGCCGGCATTTAAAGACGAGGATATAGATGAGGTGCTCTCACTCTCAAAACACGTGGTTTTTAACTCCTTTGCACAGTGGGCTAAATTTAAAGAAAAAGCCCTAGCTGTCGGCGTTACCTGTGGGCTTCGCGTAAATCCCGAGCTATCCGTCGCGCCGACTGACGCGTATAACCCGTGCGGTCGCTACAGCCGACTAGGTATCACGCGCGCAAATTTTGACGCTGACGCGCTTGATGGTATCACGGGACTGCATTTTCACGCACTTTGCGAGGAGAGTGCGCAGAGCCTGGAGACCGTGCTGATGGCGTTTGAGGAGAAATTCGGCGAGTTTATCCCGCGTATGAAGTGGGTAAATTTTGGCGGCGGACATCACGTCACCAAAGAAGGCTACGACGTCGATCTGCTCATAAATTTGATCAAAAACTTCCGCAAAAAATACGGTGTCGAAGTCTACATAGAACCCGGCGAAGCGGTTGGCTGGCAGACGGGATTTTTGGCCGCTTCGGTGCTTGATTTTGTGCAAAATGAAAAAACCATAGCGATCCTAGACGTCTCGGCCGAGGCGCATATGCCAGACACCGTACTGATGCCGTACCGACCGGCCGTGCGAGGCGAGAACAAGGGCGGTAAATTTAGCTACCGTTTCGGCGGAAACACCTGTCTAGCCGGCGATATCGTGGGGCTTGACGCGGGCGAGCCGGAGTATAAATTTGACGCGCCGCTAAGCGTGGGCGATAAGGTGATATTTGAGGATCAGATCCACTACACGATCGTGAAAAACACGACCTTTAACGGTATAAAGTTGCCCGATTTACTCTTTTTAAAAGAAAACGGCGAGCTTGTAACCGTGCGGGAATTTGGCTTTGAAGAGTATGAGAGGCGAAACTAGATTTGCCTCCTGAAACTGCGCCCTTTAGGGTGCAAATTCGACGTTGGGGGGCGCCGTTTGGGCCGTAAATTTAAGTCAAATTTGGTGTCGAATTTTTGCCCCACATGCGGGCGCACTAAACCGTGCTTTTTCGGCGCTAAATTTTGAAATTTGGTTTATTGTCCGTCAAATTTGCCGCAAATTTAATCTCAAACAAAGTTAAATTTAAGATAAATAAAATCTAGCTTATATAAATGAATTAATATAGCGGATTATAAATTTGACCCCGATTTTGATAAAAAAGTGCCGCAACTGCCTAAAAATGCATTGTTTTGACGCTAAGCTTGCATTACGTTATTTTTTGATATAATTTCATGAAAATCCGCAAAATTTAGCCTTTGGCTGGATGCCGACCACGACGAGCTTTTTAAGGCGGAAAACAAAACCAAAGGGAGATAGCATGACGAGAATTTTTAGTTTGCTTTCGGTTTTCGCCTGTTGGGCCTTCGCTATCGAGGCGAGTCCTAGCACGAACCAGTATCAGAGCAATATCTGGGCTGCGGGTAGAATCGAGAACATTAAGCCTTACGAAGACGGTTTGGGGCCGATTTTCACGTTCATTCAGGGCAACGACTACTTCGCGATAGCGGCCTTGTCGCTTATTTTGGCTGTTATCGGCGCGTTCGTTCTGCACTTTTTGATCATCGGACCGAAACACTTCAGCCACGATGGCAAAAAAGTCTATGCATTTAATATGATAGAGCGCGTCGCTCACGGGCTAGCCGCGATATCGTGGATAGTGCTGGTACCGACCGGTATCATCATGATGTGGGGCGCAGAGCTTGGCGGCGGGGCTTTCGTGAGATTTTGCAAAAATATTCACGGGTTAGCCACTATTATATTTGCGGTATCCGTATTACCGATGCTGATAGCTTGGACGAAAAGAATGCTACCGACGATCTACGACATCAGATGGATGCTGATCGTAGGCGGGTATCTTTCAAAAGTTAAGCGACCGGTACCTGCGGGTAAATTTAACGCCGGTCAAAAAGCATGGTACTGGGTCGCTATCCCCGGCGGTATCGTGATGATACTAACTGGTGCCGCGATGTTCTTCTTAGATTTTAAAACGCCTGACGTCGCTACTTGGCTAGGCGTACCGCAAATCGAAGTTTTAAGAGCTTCTGCGCTAGTTCATAACGTTCTCGGTATAGTTTGCGCCGTATTTTTCCTGGTACACATATACATGGCTGCTATCGCGATACACGGCGCTATCTGGTCGATGGTAACGGGATATAAAGAAGAAGAAGAGGTTTATGTGCTTCACCACTACTGGTATCAGGAACTCATCTCTAAAAATAAAATCCCCGTATCTGAATACGAAAAAACTTACGCGAAATTAAAATAATAAAAAAGGAGAAGTTTTTCTCCTTTTTTATTTTAAAGCCTAGGCTGAAATCCGCCTTTTTATACAAAATTTAAAATCTTTTAGATAAAATCTCTCCTTAGACTTCAGGTTGAAGAGTAATAAATTTTAAGGAAAAATCAATGCAAATCGATTGTAGAAATTTAGCTTGTCCGGAACCCGTCATCAGGACTAAAAATGCGCTTGAAGGCTTAAAAAAAGGCGAAAAGCTTGAGATTTTAGTAAATTCTATCACTCCAAAAGAAAACATTAGCCGTTTTTTAAAAAATCAAAACGTCGAATTTAGCATAGAACAAAACGGCGCCGAGACAAAAATCACCGCCGTTAAGGACGAATCCAAGCTGGAGCTAGCTAATTTTGACGAATTCGTCTGTGAAATCACGCCAAAGAATAAAAAAACAGTCATTTATCTAAACGAAGAATACGCCGGAAGCGGCGACGTGGGCGTTAGCTTGCTATCTAAATTTTTAGGCGCGCTTTTGCAAGTAGACAATAAGCCAGAATACGTCCTTTGCGTAAACAATGCCGTCAAAATGACGACGAACCGCGCTCATCCGAGCTTTAAACCGCTTAAAGATTTAGAGGCTGCGGGCGTTAAAATTTTAAGCTGTGGCAGTTGCCTAGAGGCGTACAAGCTCGTAAGCGACCTAAGCGTCGGCGAGATGTCAAACGCCTACGAAGTTATGCAAATTTTAACTACGCACGAGCAAATCAAACTATGATTTATAACGACAAACGTCTCACGAAATTCGTCCGAGCGGCGGGTTGAGCGGCCAAGCTTGACCCGTCGGGTCTAAACAAAACTATCGGCGATTTAAATTTAGCTCACCCAAATTTGCTCTCAAACATCGGCACGAACGAAGACGCAAGCGTCTTTAAGATCACGGACGACATCGCGCTCGTGCAGACGCTAGACTTTATCACGCCGGTGGCGGACGATCCGTTTTTATTCGGTCAGATCGCAGCCGCAAACAGCCTAAGCGACGTATTTGCGATGGGCGGCAAGGTACTAAACGCGCTAAATATCGTCGGTTTTGATAGCTGCAATTTAAGCGGAGAAATTTTGGGTGAAATTCTGCGCGGCGGGCAGGATAAAGTCGCCGAATGCGGCGGCGTGATTGTGGGCGGACACACGATAGAGACGCAGCAGATGTATTACGGACTTAGCGTTACGGGCGTCGTTTCGCCAAGCTCCTTTTGGTCAAACAACACTGCGCGAGAGGGCGACGCGCTCATACTCACAAAGCCGCTGGGAACTGGTATTTTAAGCACGGCGATCAAAGCCGATCTGCTAAATTTAACCCAAATCGAGCAGGCGGTCGAGACGATGCGGCAGCTAAATTTCTATGCCGTGGACGCGCTAAAAGGTATCAACGTAACGGCGGCGACCGACGTCACGGGATTTGGCTTTTTAGGGCATTTAAGCGAAATGCTAAACAATAAAATAGGCTTTGAAATTTACGCGGATAACGTACCGGTGATAGCGGCCGCGCGCGAGTTTGCCGACATGGGTATCATCCCCGAGGGCAGCTATAAAAACCGCGAATTTGCGTCCAAATTCGTTAACGGCGATGTGGATATCTTGCTTTACGACGCGCAGACTTCCGGCGGATTACTGCTAGCGCTACCACAAAGCGAGGTAAATTTAGCCCTCTCTCGCCTAAAAGAGGCAGGTTACGAGAGCTCGGCAGTCGTGGGTATAGCTAAAAAACGCGGCGAATACGGTATAAATTTAAGGTAACCGGGCCTTAAATTTAAACGGGTAAATTTATCAAATTTTACGGGTTTAAATTTGGTCAAATTTTGAAATAGCAGATTAAAACGGCAAGCCCATCAAATTTATTTATAGAAATCAGCAAAGTCGCCGAGCCTATAAATTTAGTCAAATTTGACTCGCTTAAATCCGCAAAATACAAAATTCTTAAAAATAAAAATTAGTTAACATAAAAATTTCTCACGAAATAAAATAATAAATTTACAGCCAATCCCGCGCCTAAAAATCAGCAAATTTTTATATTTATTCGCAAACCAAATCCGTCAAATTACCACAATATTTCTCCAAATTTTAGAGCAATCTGCAACATATTATCAAAAATATTCCGTATTTTAAGCGAAAATATAAAAGAATTAAATTAAAACCACAATCTAATCTTAACGAAATAAAGGAGATAAAATGGAATTTTTATCGTTTCTCTTTCTGGCTATAGCCGTTTTTATAGCTTGGAAAAACCTGAAAAAGAGGGCTTAGCGTTTGGCGCATTTGCCGTGGGGACGGCGATTTGCTTTATTATGTTTTTCATCGCCAGCTGGACGTCCCTGCTGCCTTACGCGGCGTATTAGGAGGGCGTGATGAGTTTTTTTAACGATAAAAATTTCGATTTTATCATGGCTAGCGCGGTCTTGCTTGTGCTTGCTATCCCCGTCGGTATCGCAAATATCTATCTTGGCTACGTCATCGGCGAGGGTCCTTGCGCGCTTTGCTGGTGGGAGCGCATCGGCATGGTCGTAGTCGGCGTCGCGGGTATCTTGATACTGCGCTACGGACTAAAGGCATGCTACATAGCTGCCGTGCTTTTCGGCGCTACGTATGGTATTTTTATGACGCCAAGACACGCTAGCTTTAGTTTGTATAGAGACGTAGGTATGGGTTTTGGCGGCGATATATTCGGCGCGCACACTTATACGTGGGGTATTTTGGTGTACTGGGTCGTGGTCGTGGCGATGGGGCTGATGATGCTTTTTGCCAAAGACAAGGTCGTCTATGGCGATATCTCGCGCTCGGACACTAGGATCAAGCCTCTTAGCGCATATTCTAAATTTGTTATCGCATTAAGCCTCTTTGTGATCCTATCAAATGCCGTTCAGGCGCTCATCTCAGCAGGTATCCCTCCCTATAGCGGCAAGGGCGATCCTGAGCGCATCAGTCTAAATAATACTTGGACTTCAGGCGTTTGGAAAAGGTTTGAAAAGCCGTTTTCATTTGTCGGCGCAAACGTCGTCGAGGATCCGTTTATAGCGGGCGAACCTAGAGATATAAGCGTCAAATTTAACCAAGATCCAAGCGCCGGCGCGTTTGTTGACGTAAAGCCTGCGCTTAGCGTGAAAAACAGCTTTCCGCTTCCATTTGAGACAAAAGGGATTTTTGGCAAAGGCGTAACGAGCGGACTTGCGTATAACGCTAAAAACGATACTTTTGGCATCTCAAACACCGAAGGCGGAGTTTATTTTACGGATGCGAATTTTAAAGAGATCGCTCACGCTATCATCGACAAGCCAAATGGCCGCAATATCAAAAAGGCCGTCGCATCGACATTTGTAGGCGATATGCTGGTGACTATGGGCTTTAACAAAACTACCTTCGCCGTTAAACCTGCCCAAAATGTGGACGCGTATCACGAGTGGAGATATTTTAGAGAGAGCAGCGGCGGGCTCGAGTCTGCGTGGAATTTTACCGTCCGGCGCTTTTAACGATAAGAGCGAAAAAACAGTACGTCCTAACGCTCGCAAAAGATCCGCAGAGCACATATATGTATATGATTACGGTGCCAAACGAGCGCGCTAAGAACTTGATCCTTATAAAAGTCGATAGCAAGGATAAAATGCTAAGCGGCGAGACCATCGTGACATCGGGCCTCGCGCTAAAAGATAAACGCGATCTAAAAGACTACTACGTCACGGCCGGCGACGTCGCGGGCGGTAAGTTTTTGGCATACTCCAAAAACTACAACACCTTGCTCGTGATCGACCTTGCGGAAGCGAAAGTAGTTGACGCCTACGCGATGCAGCAAATAGGCGACATCTCAGGCATGGCGATAAAGGGCGGTAGCATCTACGCTCTAGCTCATAAAGATGGCAAAGTAAACGTCGTAGAGCTAAACAATCCTCTGGGCGAGTAAATTTAACCCCAGACCAAGGCAAATTCGTCCGTTTCGGGCGGGCGAGTTTGCCTCTACCCTAAATCCTTTTTAAGCTTAAATTCGGTCAAATTTTATATAATTTGGTGTAACCATAAAAACCAAAGGAGCGAAAATGAATTTTTTAGAATCGATGAAATTTCGTCATGCGTGCAAAGTCTTTGACGAAAACAAGAAAATCAGCGCGGGTGAATTTGACTTTATCTTGGAGGCGGGCAGGCTAAGTCCTAGCTCTGTAGGGCTTGAGCAGTGGGACTTTTTAGTCGTGCAAAACGAGCAGCTCAGGCAAAAGATCCGCGAAGTCTCGTGGAATCAAGTGCAAATCACCTCTTGCTCGCATTTGCTGGTGATCCTTGCTAAAGTAGCCGAGGTGAAAAGCGTGGGCGAATACGTGGAGAAAATGATCGACCGCCGCGAGGACAAGGCGCCAGAGATGATTACCGCTAGGAAGAAATTTTATGGCGATTTTTTAGAGGGACGCTTTCATCGCGATGACGAGCTAGTTTTTCACTGGTCGAGCAAGCAGTGCTACATCGCGGCGGCAAACATGATGACCGCGGCGGCGAGTCTGGGTATCGACAGCTGCCCTATCGAGGGCTTTGACGCAGCGGCGTTAAATAAAATTTTAGGCCTTGACACGAGCAAGCAGCGCGTGAGCCTCATGGTACCGTTTGGTTACCGCGTCAAACCGCAACCAAAAAGATACCGCCGCGGACTAAGCGACATCGTGAAGTGGATTTATTAGTTTTGGGCGAGATAGCTGCGGAAAATTAACGGAGTCGGCGCGAGCTTAACGCTATTTTGGCGCCGACCGAGTTTTAAATCTAAGCTTTGTTGCTCAAATTTGACGCAAATTTAAATTTGCCAAGACGACGTGAAAGAGCCAAGTGCGGCAAAGCTTTGCACCAAAATACCGTTTTGTATCTAGGTCGGATAGTAAAACGTCGGCGGGTTTGGCGAAATAACCGTTTGAAGCAAAAGACAGCCGCGCTTATATCGTACGATGTTTTATGCGAGTGAGTATTTGGCCGCGCTGCATGATGAAAATTAGTACGAGCTAATTAAAGCGCACCCGTATTTATTTTGCGAGCGGCTTGGCAGATTTGATCAAATTTAAGACGCAAAATTCGGCGAGACTTCAAATTTACAGATTCAACAAACTCCAAATTTTAAGAATTTCCGACCGCGAAAATTTACGGAGCTTGCAAATTTATTCAAACTCAAATTCGGCTAAAAATTATCGCTCCGCCCGTTTAGTAGTTTGTCCACGACGTAGACGGCGATCTTTTTAGCGCCGTTCATGCTGATGTGCATGCCGTCGTCCTTGCGCAGCGGCTTTTTGTCCGCGCCTTCTTTTAGATATTTGCCGTTATCGCAGATCGCGCCGCTGATATCGATGTAGCGCGCGCCGTATTTTTGCGCCGAGTCCTTGTAGATCAGGTTTAGCGCCTTCATTTTTTTGTCGAATTTCTCGCTCTTCATGCACGGAATCCCCAGCCACACGACCTGCGCGCCGTGCTCTGTGGCGATCTCGTAGATCTCGGCGATCCTGCCCTCATACGCCTCGCGCCACGCATCAGTGCCAAAGTCCAGCGCCTGCTCGTCAAAGGTGTAGCTATAAGCGTCGTTTGCACCAAAAAGCGCGAATATCAGAAGATTTTGCGGGCGATTCTCGAGGCCTGCTAGCGCCGCCTTTAGCTCCTCGCTCCAGTCGTAAAATTTCTTATTCGTTAGCCCCGTGCTTGCTTTGGCCATATTTTTGATTGAGATTTTGCTCGTTTTTAGTGCATTTTCAAAACCCCAGCCAAAGCCTTGCATTATGGAGTCGCCTATCAAAATGACGCCTAAATTCTCATTTAGCTCGATATCAAAAGTCGCGGATTTGTTTGTTTTGCTTGGAGCGCTCGGTGTTAAATTTGAGGCTAGCGAGCTGTTTTTATCTAAATTTAAAGCAGTTTTAGCGGGAGAAATTTGAACGGTTTGCGCAGTTAAATTTGCTTCTTTTACTGCGCCGATATTAGGCGTTAAATTTTGCGTATTTTGAGTGTTTAAATTTGCGGGTTCGGTTTTGGTGGCAGTTATGTTTTGATCCGTTTTGGCGCTAGTTGCGACCTGTTTTTTATCGCCCGAAAAAATACCCGTAAGTTTATCGATGGCCGATTTTACACTTTGCAAGCCATCCTCGGCCGCGCTTATAAATTTATCGCTCAGCGCCATTGCTCGTTCGTCCGTGATGAAAAAATCCTTTTGATATTTGGCTTCGTAATAGTTTGACAGCGGTCGCAAAAATAGCGCAATCAGCGTAAAAAACGCGAGAAATACCCCAAAAAACGCTCTCATTAAAATCCTTGATATATAAAGTTAGGCATGCCAGACGGCATCAAAAAGTAAATAATTATCCCAAAAATCGCCAAAAAAACGGCTGAAAAAAGGGCGTTTATATTTTCAAAAAATTTAACCAAAAGCGGATAAACGTCAAGCGTAGCGTACAAAAATACGAATACGAAAACGCCAGCAAATAGCGCGCAAATCGCAAGAAGCTCGCCGCCCGAGTTTCTAAAAATAGCTCCGATGTAGCGCACCGCCCCCTCAAAATCCATCGTGAAAAAGACCCAAACTATGCTCACGAAAATAAACGTAAAATATCGTCCAAGTATGGCCGAATTTAGCCACTTGCGCTCGCTGGTTAAATTTAAAAATACGACGCCAAGGCCGTGGATGAGCCCCCAGAGCAAAAAGCTAAGCCCAGCACCGTGCCAGACGCCCGAGATCGCAAAGACTAGCATCACGTTTAGCTGCGTTTGCGCCTGCGTGCCGCGACTGCCTCCGAGCGGGAAATAGACGCACTCTTTAAAAAAATTCATGAGGCTGATGTGCCAATTTTGCCAGAAAATTTTTAAATTTCGCGCCGTAAAAGGGCGGTTGAAGTTTTGTGGCAAAACAAAGCCGCACATGAGTCCTAGCGCCGTCACGAAGTCCACGTAGCCGCTAAAATCGGCGTAAAGTAGCACGCTGTAGCCAAAAAGAGCGCCAAGAAGCTGCGAGGCGGGTAGGGGGGGTGCGGCAAAAACGGGATTAACTATCTCGAAAAGATGGTTTGCAACGATGAGTTTTTTAAATAGCGCGGAGCATAAAAGCGCGAATATGGCGGGACTAGCGCGAAAAACTTTGGGAGAGTTTAATGACTCGAAAAAGGGCTTAGGGCGTAAAATCGGGCCCGAAATAATCGCGGCGAAAAAGCTAAGAAAAATCAGCGTATCAAGATAGCTAGGCGCCTCTAGTTCGCCCTCTCGCACGGCTTTTAGCAGTAAAATGCTCATAAACGAATAAAACGAAATGCCAAGCGGAAGCGCGATGGTTTCGAGCCTCATGACGCCAAATTTGATCGTAAAATAGCCGCCGTATTTAAAAAACGCAAGCGCGCAAAGCACGAAAATGACGCCGGCGGCAAACGAAATCGCGGAATCCTTGTTCTCGCTCGCCCTCGCAAAAAGAAAAATCGCCGTGCTAAAGATAAAATTTATGATTAGAAATTTAAGTCCGAACGAGGCTAAAAACAGGTAAGAAAAGGCGAGTAAAACGGCTTTTTGTATGTGCGGGCGCGTGTTTAAAAAATAATAAATCGGCCAAAAAATAAAAAAGCACAAGCCAAATTCTATGGAAAAAAGATTCATATCCCGCCTAAATTTTTGCGTAATTATATAAAAAAATTATTTTGGGTTAGGTTAAATTTACGTTTGGAGGGAATTTAAAATTTACTTGCTGTTTTGCTTGCACGTGTTTTAAATTCGCCGTCAAATATGAGTTTAAAACGGCTCAAATTCTCGTCCAAATTTGAGCTCCAAAGTCGCTCGCCGTCTTGCGTAAATTTGGCGAAAATTTAAAGCCGCTCTATCGCCGCAAGTACATTTGTAGCGTCGTTTGCGGGCTCGGCTACGTCGTTAAATCTTTTTACGACTTCGCCGTTTTTCATAATCAGCGTTTGGCGGCGGTAAAATTTCTTGCCGTCGTTTGTGATAAAAGTTTGCAAATTTAGCGGGGATTCTAGTTCGAAGTTCTCATCGCTCAAAAATATAAAATTTGCACCTACGCTTTGTTTAAATTCGTTCATCTTTTCTACGCTTTGAGAACCGACAGCTATTAGTGTAAAGCCCAAAGATTCAAGCTTTTCAAGGTTTTCTTGGTAGGCTTTGCACTGAAGCGTGCAGCCGGTTAGCCCCTTTAAATCCTTTAAATTTTCAGGCAAAAACTTCCCGCTCTCGCCCATTTTAGGATATGTAAAAACTATGCAGTTTTTGCCGCCCGTTAACTCGTCAAATTTGACCGGATTTGCGTTTATATCTTTCATTGCGTCCTCTTTGAGTGTGAATTATTAAAAAAATAGACTAAAAATAGCACCGTAAAGCTTATAAACAGCATAATCGCCGAATAAACGTGCGCCTTAGTATAGTCCATGAGCTCGACGGCCTCGTAGATGGCGATGCTGGCGACCTTGGTTTTGTCTCCGACGCTGCCGCCTATCATCAGCACGACGCCAAACTCGCCCAAAGTGTGCGCGAAACTCACTATGAGCGCGGTTAGAAGCGATGGTTTGATATTTGGCAAGGCGACTCTAAAAAGCGTCTCCCATTTACCTTTGCCTAGCGAGTAGCTCGCCTCAAAAAGGCTCTTTGGCAGGCTCGCAAAGCCCGCCTGAAGCGGCTGAAACATAAACGGCAGCGAGTAAATGCAGCTAGCGATGATGAGGCCTGAGAAGTTAAAAACCAAGCGGATATCAAAGGTTTCTTCAAAAAATTTGCCCAAAAAGTTGTAAGGCGAGAGAAAAACCAACATGTAAAAACCTAGCACCGACGGCGGTAGCACGAGAGGTAGCGAGATCACGGCCTCGAGCACGGGTTTAAATTTAAAACTCGCGCGGCTAAGCCAAAACACAACTGGCAACACGAGGAAAAATAGGATCGCAGTCGAGATAAGAGCAAGCTTTAGCGAGAGGTAAAAGGGCGTAAAATCGATATTCATCTCGACTCGCTTTGCGGGTAAATTTCGGCGTTTCGCTCGTCAAATTTGCCCGATTTAGCGCCGTAAAATTCGTCGTTTTTGCTGCTGCTTTTTTGCAAATTTAACCCAAATGCCTTGGCGCTTATCGCCGCTTCGTCGCCGGCTTTTAAATTTGCAACTTCCGCGGCGCTTAGAGCCACTTCGCAAAGCTGCCCACCGACTGAAACTACGGCTACGTAGATAGCGTCGCGCTTTGAGATCTCTAAAATTTTTGCCGGCAGGCTAAATTTCTGCGAGCCGCTGTGGCGCAAAAATATCTCGCCCGGGCTGCTTTCCTGCGCTATTTTACCGCCGTCTAGCACGAAAACTTTTGAGGCGAGTTTGTAGATCTCCGCGACGTCGTGGCTAACCAAAATCGTCGTCATATCAAACTCGGCGTGCACCTTAGCAAGGTAGTCTTGTAGCTTTTCGCGCATGGCGTTGTCAAGGGCTGAAAGAGGCTCGTCGAGCAGTAAAATTTCAGGCTTTCGCATGAGTGCGCGGGCTAGGGCGGCGCGCTGCTTTTGACCGCCGGAGAGCTGCGAGATGGCGGCGTTTTCTAGCGAGCTCATCTTGACAAGATCCAGCAGCTTGCGCGCTAAATTTAGGTCGTTATTTGCAAAAAGCAGGTTTTTCATCACGTTCATATTTGGAAAAAGTGCGTAGTCTTGAAATAAAAACCCGATGTTTCGGCTTTGCGGCGGAGCGAAGTTTTTACCGTCAAAAAGCGTCCGCCCGCCTGCTTTTATCGTTCCGCTATCAGGCGTTTCAAAGCCCGCGATCAGGCGCAGTAGCGTTGTTTTACCGCTGCCGCTTTTGCCGTAGAGAGCGACGAATTCGCCCTTTTTTACGTTCAAATTTACGTCTAGATCAAATTTCCCGTTCGCGCCGTTTAGGCTTTTTATGCAGTTTAGTTCTATCATGCGATGTAGAGTGAGGTTGCCTTGACGTAGGCGTAAATTTGATCGCCGAGTGCTAAATTTAGCCGCTTTAGAGATGCTGCCGAGATAATGCTTTCAAACTCAAACTCACCCGCGTTTAGATGCAGCGAGCTTGTGATCTCGCCTTTTTGGATATCCGAAATTCGCACTTGTATCTCGTTTGAGACCGAGCAGTTTAAAAGCGGGGAGGTAGCGACGAATACGTCCGAGCTTTTAAAATTTAGCCGAACTTCGTCGCCGATTTTTAAATTTTGTAAATTTTCCAAAGAGAGCATTTTTAGGCTTAAATTTTCGACGCTAAACTCAAAAACGCTAACGCCGCCCGTTTGCTCTATCGCCGAAATTTTAGCCTTTATCACGGGACGACGTATCCGAATTTTCTAAAGATTTTCTTCGCGCGGTCGCTTCTGATGAAGTCGTAGAAAGCCTTTGCTTCAGGATTGTTTTCGCCGTGTTTTAAGATAACCATGCCTTGATCGATCGGGGTGTAGAGCGCAGGATCGATGAGGATAAAGTTTTTGCCTTCTTTGTATTCGGCTATTTTTTCATCGTGCATTGCAGAAGCCGCGATAAATCCGACGTCAGCAGCGCTTAGAGCTTGGCTTAGAGCCTCGCCGATAGATTTTGCCAGGACGATGTTTTTCTCGACTTTATCGTAGATGCCCGCTTTTTTTAGAGCTTCGATGCTAGCTTTGCCGTACGGAGCGGTTTCAGGATTTGCGATCGCGATGGCTTTTAGGCCTTCTACCGCGTTTATGCCCTTAGCTAGATCGATATCTCTGATCGTAAATAGCGCAAGCGCGCCCTGAGCGTATACTACGGGCTGGGTTACGGCAAATTTAGTGTCGTATAGATCCTCTACGAATTTCATATTTGCAGCCATAAAAACATCCGCCGGAGCGCCGTTTTTGACCTGGGTAGATAGCGCTCCGCTAGCTCCTAGAGTGACAGTTACTTTGGTGTCGGGATTTGATTTAGCAAACTCAGCCTTTAGCTCGTCAAACGCGTAAGTGACGTTTGCAGCGGCAAATACGTTGATCTCGCCCGCATTTAGGTTAAAAGCGGCGATGGCCGCGACTACTAGCGAAAAAAATGTTTTTTTCATTTTTTATACTCCTACTATGATTTGACTTGCTTTGATTATAGCGGTGAGCTCGTCGCCCACGCCGATGCGCATTTGCATCGCGCTTTCTTTGGTGATGATAGAGGTTATCGTCTGATGATTGCTGATTTCTAGTACGATTTCGGCGTTTACGGAACCGATTTTAGCCTCGATAACGCGCCCTTTTAATAAATTTGTTGCGCTTAGCTTTAGATTTTCCTCTTTTGCGAGCATTACGCTTGGGGCTTTAAAGATAAATACGACCTTTTTGCCGACCTTTAAATTTAGATTTTTTTCAGACTCGACCGTGACGTTGGCGCGCAAAATTTCGCCGTTTGAGAGTTTGGCGCTGATTTGCGAATTTACCGCGCCCGTTTTTACTTCGGTTATCTCACAGCTTAGTTGATTTCGCGCGCTTAGACTCATGCTCATGCGTTGTAAATTTAAAATTTCGTTCGTATCGACGTTTATATTTGAACAAACTTTTTCTAAAAATATCTTTTGGCTCTCCAGCATCGCGTCGTATAGCGCGATCATCTTTTTGCCGTACGGCGTGAGCTCCGAGCCGCTGTTTTTCTTGTTGCCTTCGGCTCTTGCGATTAGCGGTTCGTCCGAGCGGTTATTTAGCGCGTCCAGGCTGTCCCATGCGTTTTTGTACGAGATACCGACGTACTCGGCTGCTTTGGTTATGCTTTTGGTGTGTTCGACGGCCTTTAAAAGCTCTATGTGCTTGGCTAACACCGATACCCCGCTATCTAAAAATAGCTCTAAACTAACGTCTGCTTTCATGAAAATCCCCCAAATTCTATCAATATAAAAAAATAATTTGCTAGGAAGTATATTTAAATATATATGAAAAATAACTTAAATAAACTTCGTAATACCGGGCATTTTGAAATTTATAAATTTAAAAGCTACATTGAGATAAAATCTCAGGTTACTGCCTTTGCAGACTTGAAATTCGGAGATTTGATGAGAAAATTTTTACTCTCTTTTTTGCTCGTTTTTTCTTGCGTTTTTGCCGAACAAACGCAAGAAAAGAGCGAATTTGACGACGAATTTACCCAGCCTAGCGAGATTTTCGATCCGCTTAGCGGTTATAATAGAATGATGACGGGGTTTAACGATTTTATGTACGTAAATGCCATCCATCCCGCGATAAAAGGCTACAACTACGTAGTGCCAGAGGCTGCCAGAACTGCGGTGGGGAACTTTTTTGACAACCTTTTATATCCAGTTCGCTTCGTAAACAACCTCTTGCAGTTTAAATTTAGCGAGGCCGGCGAGGAGACGCTGAGATTTTTAGCAAACACGATCATCGGCTTTGGCGGGCTAACCGATGGCGCGAAATACTACAATCTGCAGCGCCATGACGAGGATTTTGGCCAGACGCTAGGCTACTGGGGCGTGGGTAGCGGATTTCACGTGGTTTTACCGTTTATCGGCCCGTCAAATTTACGCGATATCGCGGGTCTAGTCGGCGATTATTACCTCGATCCAATCAGTTACGTAAAGCCGGCGCTAGACTCCTTTGCTATAAAAACTTTCCGTCAGGGCAACCTTTTGTCTTTACATCCAGATGCTTACGACAATCTTAAAAAAGACGCGATCGACCTATATCCATTTCTACGCGACGCCTACGAACAGCGCCGCAACCACTTAATAAAGGAATAAAATGAAATTTTTAAAAATCATCCTGCTTGCGCTTTTTAGCGCGGTTAGCCTCTTTGCGATCAGTGAGGATCAGATAAAACCTACGATGCAAAAAACAACGCAAGACGCCATCGAGGTACTAAAAAACGCAAATTTGAGCAAAGACGAGAAAATAAATAAAATTTTCGCCGTTTTTGATCCATATTTTGACTACGAGCAGATGTCTAAAATCGCCCTAAACAAGCGCTACAACAACCTAAATGCCGAGCAAAAGGCTAAATTTAACAAAGCTTTTGAAGAGAGGTTAAAATCAAGCTACGTCGATAAGCTTTTAAGCTACAAAAACCAAACTATAGATTTTAAAGACGTAACCAAACCAAACGAAAATCGCTACTTTCTAAACGCCGATTTAGTCGGCGAGGACGGTAAAAACTACGGCTTTACGTATAAATTTTACAACGCCAAAGATCGCGGCTGGCTCATCTACGACGTCGAAATTTTAGGCGTTAGTATCATCCAGACCTACCGTAGCCAGTTTGATAGCCTGATGGAAAACGAGAGTTTTGAAAATTTGCTTAGCAAGCTAAACTCCGTCCAAGCTCCGCAATAAGGCGTTGATGAAGCGGATTTTTAAATTTATCGTCAACTTTCCAAAAAGTGTTATCGCAGGCGTACTGGCCGCTACGCTCTTTTTTGGATATTTTAGCGGCAAGCTCGAGGTGGACGCGTCTACCGAGACGCTGCTGCTTGAAAACGATAAAGACTTAGCCGTCTTTAGGGACGTTTTTAAACGCTACGTTAGCCCAAACTACCTAGTCATCGCCTATACGCCAAAAGACGATTTGCTCGCGCCATCTACGCTTAAAAAGATAGAAAATTTAAGCCGCGAACTAGAAAAAAACGAGCTCGTATCAAGCGTCATTTCCATATTAAATATCCCGCTGCTTCAAAGCGGAACTAGCGATCTTAGCGAGCTGGTTAAGCATGTACCTAGCCTTGCCGATACCGATATAAACAAAACCTTGGTGCGCCGCGAGTTTGCGGATAGTCCGCTATATACGAACAACCTCGTTAGCCGCGATCTAAAAACTACGGCGATCGTGCTAAATTTAAAGACCGATGAGAAATATCAAAGCATACTAAACGAGCGAAACGCTCTGCTAAACGCCAAGCTAGAGGGCAACATTACAAGCGAGCAAAAACAGCGTCTAAGCACCGTAAATGCGCAGTTTAAGGCTCACCGTGATGAAGCGCGTATAAAAGAACACGCAGCGATCGAGCAGATACGCGAGACGATAGCGAAATTTGGCGGCGGCGAGAGTCTGTTTTTAGGCGGGGCAAATATGATCGCCGATGATATGGTGAGCTTCGTGCGCTCGGATCTTGCGACCTACGGCATCAGCGTAACTCTACTTTTGGTCTTTTGTCTTTGGCTGTTTTTTAGGCAGATTCGTCACATCGTTATGCCGATTTTTATCTGCGTGATTAGCGTTATTTGGGCGAGCGGGCTGTTTGGGTTTTTCGGCTGGGAGATCACGGTAATTAGTTCAAACTACATCGCCCTTCAGCTCATCATTACTATCTCGGTCGTCATCCACCTGATCGTGAGCTACCGCGAGTTCTGCCTTACAAAACCGCATCTTAGCAACCGCCAGCTAGTCTATCTCACGCTGCGAGATAAGGCTAGTCCGTCGTTTTTTGCGATATTTACGACCGTTATCGGCTTTTTGTCGCTTGCGCTTTCTGATATCAAACCGATCATAATGCTTGGAATCATGATGAGCGCGTCGATCTCTATCTCGCTGGTGCTTGCGTTTTTGCTATTTGGCTCCGCGACGGCGCTGATGCCAAAGCTCGCTCCCGTTAGGACGTTTGAGGATAAATTTAGCTTTACCAAGCACTGCGCCACATTTGCGCTAAATCACAGCCGCGCTGTTTATGCTATTAGCCTTGCGGTGCTTATTTTCGGGCTTTACGGCATCTCAAAGCTAAAGGTCGAAAACAGCTTTATAAGCTATTTTAAAGATACGACCGAAATCCACAAAGGCATGCAGGTGATCGATACGAAGCTAGGCGGCACGGTGCCGGTCGATATATTGATCAAATTTAACAAGCCTAAATTTGAGCAAAGCGCGGCCAAAAACGAGCCTAAAGACGAATTTGACGACGAATTTGCCGCTAGCGCGAAAGAGGATAAATACTGGTTTAATCAGCATAAAATCGACGTCGCGAAAAAGGTGCATAACTATCTAGAAAATAAGCGCTTTATCGGGCACGCTAGCAGCCTAAACACAGTCGTAAAGATCGTCGAGCGCATCACGCAAAAGCCCGCTGACGGCCTCATGCTCTCGATCCTATACGAACAGATTCCGCAAAAGTACAAAGACATCATCCTAAGCCCATACGTAAGCATAAAGGATAACGAGCTGCGCTTTACCGCGCGTACTCTTGATAGCGACGATGCGCTACGCAGAGACGAGTTTTTGCACGAGCTTAAAACCGATATCGCAAATTTGATCGCAAACGACAACGCAAGCGTGCAAGTTAGCGGTGCGATGGTGCTTTATAACAACCTCCTTCAAAGCCTCATCGCCTCGCAGGTGGATTCTTTTGGTTTCGTGATCTTGTCGCTTTTTATCGTTTTTTGCATTATTTTTAAAAGCATAAAGCTAGCCGCTATCGCTATCGCGTCAAATTTGATCCCGCTTTGCGCGGTGTTTGGCGTCATGGGCGTGATGGGTATTCCGCTTGATATCATGAGCATTACGATAGCGGCTATCAGCATAGGCATAGGCGTGGACGACATCATCCACTACATCCATCGCCTAAAAATCGAGCTTCGCAGCAAAAACGTCGCCGAGTCGATCAAGGCCTCGCACGCTAGCATCGGCTACGCAATGTACTACACCTCGTTTGCGATCATCCTTGGCTTTAGCATCATGGTAACGAGCAACTTTATCCCGACGATATATTTCGGACTTCTGACCGATCTTGTTATGATAATGATGTTGTTGGGGGCGCTAGTGCTACTACCGACTCTAATCAAAACCTTTTACCGGGCTAGGATTCCCCGCTGATTCCCCATAAACGACGGATTTCAAAAGTAGTTTTTGATTAAGGCGCTCGGTCACATACTATATGTATGCTCCCGTCACGCCTAATCAAAAA
>NZ_AOTD01000028.1 GCF_000344295.2 Campylobacter showae CC57C
CGAAAAACTCGCGCTTTATATCCTTATAAATATAGGTTTGGCTTTTGCTAGTAGCCTGTATAGGCTTAAATTTCTTTTCTTTTGCGGCGTCTGCTTGCGCTTCTTCTTTGACCGTTTTGTCAAAGTCGCCCTTTTTTAGCGCGATTTTTTGTAGCGCGTCTCCGATACTCTCGCCGTTTTTAAATACGTCTTTTAGAAATTTAAAAAACTCTTTTTTGCTCGCTTCGTCCGCGTAGCTCACGCGATCTTCTATATCTTGCCCCAGAAGCGTAATGCGCTCTTTTGCGGGCGTTTGGTCGAAATTTAGCGTGCTATCCTTGAGCGAAATTTTGACGTTTGCGTATTCGCCTAGGATTTTATTTGCCGCGTACTCGAGCCATTTATCTTTAAACTCCTCCTCGCTCATATCTGAATCCAGTAGCTTCGAGGCCTGGGAGTCCATTATCAGGCCGCTGCCGCTACGCATGCCAAGCCCCGGACCAAATCCGCCCAGATCGACGTTAAATTTACTCAAAAACTTATCCACGCTAAAGACGTCCTGTCTAAATATATCGGACGGATCGCCCGCGTGCGCGATCAGGGCTTGCGTGCTATCTACGAAACTTTTTATCTCGGCGGCTTTTTCTTTGCTCACGTTTGGATCAAGTCCGTTTAACTTGCCCCAGATGCTGATTTTATCGTCTCTCGTATAGCCGCTTAGAGAAAATATCCTCCTTGCAAATACCGGTTCGTCAGGCTTTAGTCCGAGCTCCTTGCGCCAATCATCCATAACCTTTTCAAACCCCATTTTTACGCCCAGCCACATGCTTAAATTTTTACCCGTTAGCTTCTCGGGACCAACCTTGTCTGCCCAAATTTTGAGCTGATTTCGGTCTAGTTTATCCGGATCAAGAGCATCATAATCGACTCGCGCCGTTAAATTCGGCTGTGTCAAGCTTAAATTTGAGGCCGAATCGGCAGATTCTTTTTCCTCGCGCGCTTTTAAATTTTGCCCGCGAGCGCCGCTAAAATCAAAATTTGCATTTGGGTTAAATCCATTTACGCCGCCTATCATCTAAAGTCCTTTTAAAATTTGGCTTTTTAACGATATCGGCAAAATTTGAGGAAAATTTAGTGTAGAAAAATTTAACGCAGTTTGCTCGCTAGCAAACATTCGCGTAAATTTATTTATTCAAAATCCTTTCGCGGACTTACGCAGTACGTGCCGCGGCCCGAGTGCTTTGCTTTATAAAGGGCGTCATCGGCTCGCTGAAGCAGTAGATCAAAGGAGTTAGGCCCGGTCCTTCCCTCTGCGATGCCAGCACTCACGCACAGCCTGTTAAATAGCGGATTTTCTTGACAAATTTTAAAAAATCGGTCGATCAAAATTTGCACCCTAGGTGCGATACTTTGCGCGGTTGCTCCGTCGGTAAATATCGAGATAAACTCGTCCCCGCCGATACGCACATTCATAGCGTCGGCAAAAATTTCCTTTATCAGTCCAGCGATCGCGACTAGAGCCTTGTCGCCCGCTTGGTGTCCGTGCTCGTCGTTTACCTGCTTAAAGCGATCCAGATCCATATAAAGTATGCTCATGCGCACCGTTTTTAGCCCGTCTAAAAAGGCGTCTAGCTGGTTGCGGTTGGCTAGCCCCGTGAGCTGGTCGTAGTGAGCTAGATACTCGATGTTTTGCAGATACTCATGTTCTTTTGTTACGTCGCGCGCGATACCGACGGTACCGATGATGATTTTGCCGTCAAATATCGGCGTTTTATATGTTTTTAGCTTGCTTGGCTTGCCGTTTGGTTTCATGACCTCCTCCTCATAAAGGCAGGTCTTGTGTGCTGCTACGACGTCGTCCTCGGTCTGGACGCAGACGTACTCTGAGCTTTCGTATATATCTTTTGAGATGTTCCAAATATAGTAGTGATCTCTGCCACGGGCGAGTTCTTTTGGTTTATTTACGACTCGGCAAAACTCGTCATTTACCTCCAGGTGCAGCCCGTCCATATCCTTAAACCAGATCATATCCGGAGACGAGTTTATCAGTGTTTGTAGCCAGGTTTTTTGTAGCCATGCCTCTTTGCGCTCGGCGATCAAATTTAGCGCTTTTTCAAAGTAAAAATCATCTAAATTCGCAGCTTGGGGCCAAATTTCGTCCGCGACTTCTTTTTGCTCGCCAGTTATCTTACTTGTATTTCTCGCGTAAATCGCCAAAAAGCCGTTTTCACCGATGCAGTTTTTTAGCTCGGATAAATTTAACCCGCAATCCTCGCTTGCGATGATTAGATATTGATGCTCGTCTGGGATGGGTGCGGGGATGTCGCAGGCACTTTTTATGAGCTCAAATTTATGCTCAAAGCGCGGTTTGGGCGGGATCTTGCCATATTGCTCAAGCTTATTTTTTATATCCTGGGTTAAACAAATATGCAGTTTGATGCGGTACATGACTGCCCTCTTTTTGTTTTTCGGTTATGATACAGCAGGCGAGCTTTAACGAGGCTTTTTGTGGCGGTTTAAAATTTACCTTTTGCGAGGAGTTAAAATTTAAAAATTTGCTAGCTTAAATTTGAGCGTAAATTTGACGTAAATTTGAAGAAGAGCGTTAAATTTACGGACCGCTCGCCGAGCCATATAAGCCCGAGCGAGTCGCCGTAAATTTGCAAATTTAAATCAGCCTCCGTACATCAGCCTCGGTAGCCAAAGCGAGATTTCTGGGATATACGTCACTAAAATAAGCCCGATAAATAGCGTCAAAGTCCACGGCAAGCATGAGACTATGACGTCTTTTAGATTCATGCCCGTTAAGCCGCTGGCGACGAATAAATTTAGCCCGACCGGCGGCGTGATCATGCCGATTTCCATATTCACGATTAGCAGGATGCCAAAGTGCACCGGATCCACGCCTAGCGCAGTCGCGATCGGTAGCAGTAGCGGCACCATGATCATCACGACCGATGATGGCTCCATAAACTGTCCCATGATGAAAAGCAGGATGTTTACGATGATTAAAAAGCCTATCTTGCCGATATTTGCGGCTAGGATGCTATCTGCTATCGTTTGCGGGATGTTTTCGCTAGTTAGCAGATACGCAAACACGACCGCGTTTGCGATGATGAAAAATATCATAGCCGTCGTGATGGCAGACTCTAGGCAGATGTCCCACAGGTCTTTAAATTTGATATCTTTATAGACAAATAGCGAAATAATCAGCGCATATATCGCGCTAGCCGCCGCAGCCTCGGTCGGTGTGAAAATGCCGCCGTAGATACCACCGATAACTACTACTACGATTAGCAGCGCCCAAAACGCCTTGCCGAATTTTTTTATTCGCTCGCTCCAAGGCTCAGGCGTAGTAGCTTTAAATCCGAGTTTTTTCGCTCCGATATAAGTCTGCGCTATCATCATACCGCCTAGCATCAGTCCAGGCACCACGCCCGCCATAAATAGCTGCGCGATACTGACCTCAGCCGTCACGCCGTAAACGATCATAACGACCGAAGGCGGGATGAGGATGCCTAGAGAGCCCGCGGTTGTGATGCCACCCACAGCGTATTCTTTTGGATAGCCTGCTTCTTTGATAGCGACGAACATGATGGAGCCTATCGCTACGACCGTAGCTGGCGAGCTACCCGAAACCGCGGCAAATATAACGCACGCAAATATCGCGCTCATCGGTAGGCCGCCCGGCAGGTGTCCGACCATGGATTTAGCAAAATCTATAATGCGTCTAGCAGAGCCGCCCTTACTCAGTAAATTTCCTGCCAGGATAAACATCGGGATCGCCATGAGGGCAAATTTATTGATACCGTCAAAGATGAGCTGAGGTATCGTCGCGACGTCAAGATCCGTGAAAAAAAGCATCGTGATAACCGTACTAGCTCCAAGCGAAACGGCGACGGGAACGCCTATAAGCATGAGGCCAAACAGCGAGATAAACAAAAATGCGATGGTCATAGGCTCTCCTTAGCTTTTCTTGACCGAGTCGCGTATCATCTCGGCTTCGTTGTTTATGATGACTTTATCTGAAGGCGTCATAGCGATCTGGTAAATTTTCTCTCCGGCGCGATAGCTGGCTCCTAAAAAAGCGATCGGTAATACCAACATCGGTATCCATTGCGGTATGCCTAGATCCACGCTCATGAAATCAAGCTCGTACATCACCTGCAGATACTGCACGCTATAAACCACGATGAACATCAAAAACACCGTCGTTAGTACGTTTGCAAAGATGAGATAGGCCTTTGCGACGATGGGCGGAAATCTCTCGATTAAAATCGTAACCGATATATGTATGCCTTTTCTAAAGCCGTAAGCGGCGGCAAAAAACGCCGACCAGATAAAAAGGTAGTTAGTTAGCTCGCCGGCCCACGACCAGCCCGTGTTAAAGCAGTATCTCATCACTACGTTAACAAAGGCTAGTAGCGTGCCTGCAGCGATGCCTAGCACCGCCACGGTTTTGTTTACCGAGGCGATGCCGACATCCAAAATCTCAAAAAATTTACCCATAAAATCCTACTTCGTATTTATCGTTTTTTCTATCAAATCTTGACCTATCACGTTGTAGAAGTTCGGATAAATCGGCTTCATAGCCTCTGCCCATTTGCCCTTTTGATCGGCATTTAGCTCGATGATCTCAAGTTTTTTGCTCTCGCTTGCGAATTTTTTAAGCTCGCTTAAAATATGCTCTTCTTCTTTAGCCGTCTCTTCGCGCTCGTAAGTCGTAGCCTCTTTTAGAGCTTGCGTTACGTGAGCCTTCATATCATCAGGCAAGCCTTTCCAAAATTTCTCGCTCATAACGACTAAATATCCCAAATATCCGTGGCCTGATAGCGTTAAAGAGCTTTGCGCCTCGTAAAATTTGGAGTTATAGAAGTTTGAAAGCGGGTTTTCGGTCGCATCGACTACGCCTTGTTGAAGGGCCGGATAAACCTCTGAAAACGGCAATACTTGCGGGTTGCCGCCGACTACTTTGATCTGCTCTTCAAGCACTTTTGAGCTTTGGATACGGAATTTTTGTCCCTTAGCGTCCGCAGGCTCTACGATAGGCTTTTTGCTCGAGCTAAAGTGCTTAAATCCAGCATCCCAAAAATCAAGCGCGATGAAGCCTTTTTTAGCGATCATATCTTTTAGAGCTTGTCCGACTTCACCGTCTTGAACAGCGTAAAGATGGGCGTTGTCTCTAAAGATAAACGGCAGGTCAAAAAGCTGAAACTGCGGCACTATCGGCGTAAATTTAGAAAAACTAGGCGCAGCCATCTGTACGTTGCCAAGCTTTAGCCCTCCAAAAACCCTATCGTCGTCCATCAGCGATGCGGCCGGATATACCTCGACTTTGATCGCTCCGCCGCTAAGCTCGCCGACACGTTTAGCAAAAAAGTCGGCAGCCTTGCCTTTTGGCGTAGAGGCGGCCACGACGTGGGCGAATTTGATCGTGTATGTTTTGCCTGCGGCAAACGCGCTGCCCGCAAGTGCGCAAGAAAGAAGCAGTGCGGAAAGTAACTTAATTTTCATCTGTGATCCTTTTTTAAAGATTAGCTAAATCAGCTAGGAGCAATTATAATTCATAAAAAAGCGGCTGCGTGAAAATGTTTCGACTTTTTGCAATAAATTTCAAATTTATGTGTAAATAAGTAACAATATCTCAAATTTGACCGTCAAATTTGAGAGCAGGCCAAAGTAAAATATAACGTTAAAAAGACTAAGTGTTACGAAAATACACATTATTTTTATCAAATTTGATCTTTTCGTGCGGCGAGACGAGTCAAATTTGATAAAACGGAAGCATAGGCGGGTTTGTTTGCGCGTTAATAAATTAATTACTTTTTTATTGCTATAATACGGATAAATTTTATTACAAAGGAAAAATTATGTTTGAACTTAGAAAACTGCCTTTCGATCCGAAAGCAAACGCCGTCGTCAGCGAGGAAACCTGTAGTTACCACCATGGCAAACACCACCAAACCTATGTCAATAACCTAAATAATTTGATAAAAGGTACCGAGTTTGAGGGTGCAAGCCTCTTTGATATCTTGGTAAAAAGCTCGGGCGGCGTGTTTAACAACGCGGCTCAGGTCTATAACCACGACTTTTACTGGGACTGCATCGCGAAAAAAAGCCAAATGAGCGACGAGCTAAAAGCTCGCCTAGAAAAAGATATTCCAAATTTTAAAGAGGAGTTTTTAAAGGCTGCGACTACGCTTTTTGGCTCCGGCTGGGCGTGGCTAGTTTACAACCCAAAAGAGGATAAACTACAAATCGTACAAACTAGCAACGCGCAAACTCCGGTAACTGACGGCTTGGTACCGCTTCTAGTCGCGGACGTTTGGGAGCACGCATACTACGTAGATCACAGAAACGCGCGTCCTGCGTATTTGGAGAAGTTGTTTGAAAACATCAACTGGGATTTCGTCTCAAGCGCTTACGAATGGGCGTTAAAAGAGGGGCTAAATTCGGTTAAATTTTACGTTTCCGAGCTTCACGGCGGTGCTAAATCTTGCTGCGGTTGCGGCTGCCATTAATGCCAAAAATTCGCCGATATCGCGAGTTTTTTAAGAGTGGCGATAAATTTGCGGCGGCTTATTTTCTAAACAAGCGTAAGTCCGCGAGTAAATTTAGCCTTGAGCAACGACTCCTTCTTGGCTAAGTTTACTTTATATAAACTATTTTGAAGTAATATTCGAGTCTCATTTCACAAAAAAGGACGAAAATGAAGAAGTTTTTAGTTTCATCTTTGGCGGCTTTTGCTGCAGTTGCTATGCTTAGCGGTTGCCACGCGCACAAAAGCGAGAGCGCAAACAAAGCTCAGATCACCAAATCAGAAGCTGAAGTTATTAAATTTACGGGCGTAAACGATCCGAAATACGTCGTTAGACTAAGCTCTACCGATAAATTTAACACAGCCCTACTAGAAGACAGCAAAGGTCACAAAATCAACCTTAAAAACGCAGTTACAGCAAGCGGCGTAAGACTAGCGAACGACGATATCGGTACAGAGATAACGTTTAAACGCGGCGAAGGTATCCTAAACCTTGCAAAAGGCGGCGAGGATATTTTCTTAAGATACGACGAATAAAAACTTTCCCGCCAAATTTTACGGCGGGACTCTCTCCTCTGCAAATTTACCAAATTTAACTCCCGCAAAATCTCGTCAAATTTGAACTTTCGCTTGTTTTTTAGCTTGCTTTCAAATTTGCTCAAATTTAATATATCTTATCAAAAACAGCTTTGTCTTAAAATTTATAAGCCCTTTATAAAATGCCCAAGTATACGCGATTTAAAAGAGATTTTAAACTTAAAAATGACATTTTTAAAATGCCCGGAGCGCAAATTTCGGTCACTAAATTTTAAGCCAACTTTGCCTATACTTTCGTTAAATTTATCATCAAAATTTAACGTAAGGAATGAAATGAAATTTATCTTAAAACGCGACGGCACGAAGCAAGAATACCTCCCGTATAAAATCCAAGACGCGATCAAAAAAGCCTTTGAAAGCGAGTCCAAAGAGTACGACGACAAGGTCTTTTTAGACGTGATGGGGCACGTGTTTGACAGCGAAGTTTTGAGCGTCGAGGACGTGCAAGACTACATCGAAAAGGCGCTTTTTAACGCGGGACACTTCGACGTGATGAAGAGCTTTATGCTCTACCGCCACACGCATAAGCTTCAGCGCGAGCAAATTTTAGGACTAAACGAAGACACCACCTACATCAACTCCACCCAAACTATCAGCGAGTATATCAATGGTACCGACTGGCGCATCCTGGCAAACTCAAACACCAGCTACTCAAACGCCGGTCTCATCAACAACACTGCGGGCAAGGTCATCGCCAACTACTGGCTAGATAAGGTGTATAGCAAAGAAGAGGGCCTCGCACACCGAAACGGCGACTATCACATCCACGATCTTGACTGCCTCACGGGCTACTGTGCGGGCTGGAGTTTGAGGGCGCTACTAAACGAGGGCTTTAACGGCGTGCGCGGCAGGGTCGAGAGCAAGGCACCCAAGCACTTTAGAGAGGCGCTGTATCAGATGGCCAATTTTCTAGGAATTTTACAAAGCGAGTGGGCTGGCGCGCAGGCGTTTAGCAGCTTTGACACCTATCTAGCGCCTTACGTTTTCCGCGACAAGCTAAGCGATAAAGAGATCAAAAAGGCGATAACGAGCTTTATCTTTAACCTAAACGTGCCGGCTCGCTGGGGTCAGAGCCCGTTTACCAACGTAACGATCGACATTACTTGCCCGAGCGATCTGCGCGATCAGATCCCGACGCGCGAGGATAGGCATATATTTAGCGACATTGAGGATGCGGAGCTTGCTAAAGAGGCGCAAAAACGCGGCTTTAGTAAGCTAACCGATATGACCTACCGCGCATTTGAGCCCGAAATGAACCGCATAGATAAGGCCTTTTACGAGATCATGACCGAGGGCGACAAGTGCTCGCAGCCTTTTCCCTTCCCGATCCCTACTGTAAATATTACCGAGGATTTCGACTGGGACAGCGAGGTGGCGAGGGTGCTTTTTGAAAACACGGCAAAAATGGGCTCGAGCTATTTTCAAAATTTCGTCGGCAGCCAGTACACGATCGATGAAAACGGCAACCGCGTCGCAAACGACAAAGCCTATAAGCCGGGTCACGTGCGCTCGATGTGCTGTCGCTTGCAGCTAGATTTACGCGAGCTGCTAAAGCGCGGCGGAGGACTATTTGGCAGTGCAGAGATGACCGGTAGTATCGGCGTCGTGACGCTAAATTTAGCTCGCCTAGGCTATCTATATAAAGGCGATAAAAAGGGGCTCTACACGCGCCTTGAGTATCTGCTAAATTTAGCTAAATCTACGCTTGAAAAAAAGCGTGCCTTTATCCAAGAGATGTACGAACGCGGCCTATATCCGTACACCGCACGCTACCTCAAGCACTTTAACAATCACTTTAGCACCATCGGCATCAACGGCATGAACGAGCTTTTGAGAAATTTTACGAATGATAAAGAAAATATCGCGACTGATTTTGGGCGTGAGTTTGCGATCGAGATGATCGAGTTTTTACGCGGTAAAATTCGCGAGTTTCAAGAGAGCACCGGCAACCTTTACAACCTTGAAGCCACGCCAGCCGAGGGCACGACGTATCGCTTCGCCAAAGAGGACAAAAAGCGCTATCCGGACATCATCCAGGCCGGTTTTGGCGAAAATATCTACTACACCAACTCCACGCAGCTGCCGGCAAATTTCACCGACGACGCGTTTGAGGCGCTCGATCTACAGGACGAACTGCAAAGCTCCTACACAGGCGGCACGGTGCTGCACCTATACATGAAGGAGCGCATCAGCTCGGCCGAAGCGTGCAAAGATCTCGTACGCGGCGTGGTAAATAACTACAAGCTACCATACATCACGATAACGCCGGTCTTTAGCGTCTGTGCTAAGCACGGCTACATCAGCGGCGAGCACGAATACTGCCCGAAATGCGACGAGGAGCTTTTGGCTAAATTTAAGTCTGAAAATAGCGTAAAATAGGCTAAATTTGAGCGGCTAAGCTATATTTTGCCGCTATCTAGTTGAAGTAAATTTATACTTCGCAGCTGCATCGTAAATGCAGGTGGCAGCGTCTGCGCGCACGGCGGCGAGGAGATAAAAAGCTGTGTTTATAACGAATACGGCGTGCTTATAGGCGGCTTTTACCTAAGGGCGGTTATCGTACTCGGCGCGGTTTATATATTTTAGTTTATCCCCTTTTCTGATACTTGGGTCGGATGAAAGTCCGACCTTTTTAAATTCGGCTTTAAATTGTGATTTTTCGATAAATTACCAAAAGCGACACGACATTACGTAGCTCTTTATTTTAAAATTTGTAGCAAAATTTACCGCATTTGGTAGGTCTGTTGTTAAATTTACGCACGGCGTCGCAGTCTGCGTAAGAGTGCGAGTTAAATAGCAGACTCTTACCTATTATCAAATTTGTGTTTCCTTGCGGGTCTCCCAAGTAGCTAAAAGATAACTAGCCAATGATCCAGATAAATTAACAGCCAGTTCGGCATGACGCGATGCAGGTTTCACACCGACCTTTCCTTTGCCGTGAGCGTCACTTAGACGGTTACGAAGTGTTCCTAATCCCTCAATAACAGCCGTGCAACCACCAAGAATTTGTTTGAATACTTCTTCTGTATGTTGCGACGGAGCAAGATTTAAAACTTTCGCGGTTTCTTTGTAAAGTTTAGGTAAATCTACCGCGTCATCATATTGGACATTCATATCATCAAGGATATGCTTGCAGACTGTTTCTATCAGCGTTCGAGCTGATGTAATTGCGCCTTCTGGATCGTTTGCTCTTCTGTCCAATGCTTTTGACCATGCTGCTTGAACGTGAGCAGAATCAATTTTCTTTATGCCCTTAGTCACAAATTCATCAGACGGAGCCAAACCGCCCCGTTCTAGAGCTTCTAATAACGAAGAAAACTCAGACCATATATAATTCCGACGTTCAGCATAGCTACCGAACTTATATTTTATAAACTGCCAAAATTGATCGAGATTTCTACATGTTTTTATAAATTGAGGAACATATGCGTCAAGTGCTGTATTTGCAAGGACTGTCTGTCTTAGACGCGTGTATTCAACATTATTTTCTCGCCCTCCAGTGGCATGAGAAATCAAAAGGTTTTGTAGCGTTTCGGCTTGAATGAATAATTCGTTCATTTAATTCTCCATAAAATCAAAAAAATTATGTAGATAGTTTACTAAGATATTTCATCTAATTTCATAGCCACTAACGGTTTTTTGAGTTAAATTTACGACGACATTATAGCGAATAGAGCTTTAAGCGATTTAGCAAAAAGAAAAACATCAAAGTCGTTTGGTGGTTTTGGATGAGTATAAAAATATAAAATTTGATCGCCGAACGAGAAGTTACACGCCTTGTTTTAAATTATCTATAAATTTAAGCCGCCCAAAAGACGGCTTAAATTTTACTTCTCGAAAATAAAAATTTTATTAGCGCCGCTTTCTCTGGACACGACATAAAATTTACCTTCTTTGATAGCGAGCGTATGAGTGTCGCTCACGCCTTCAAATCTATAAACCTCCACGATCTTTCTGCTGCGCGGATCAAGCTTTAGGATGCTTGAGTATTGTTTCGAGAGCAGATAAATAAACTTATCTTGTACATCCATGCCCGTAACGTAGTAGCCATTTATATCCCTGCCCCCCCCCCCTTTACCCTGAGACCC
>NZ_AOTD01000029.1 GCF_000344295.2 Campylobacter showae CC57C
CAGTCGCTAATATCGTAGCTTCCGTAAGATCGGGCAATAAATACCAAACGCTTCTAGGCGTCACGGGCTCGGGCAAGACCTTTACGATGGCAAACGTGATAAAAGAGCTAAATATGCCGACTCTAATCATGACGCACAACAAATCTCTCGCCGCGCAGCTTTATAGCGAATTTAAGGGCTTTTTCCCTAAAAATCACGTGGAGTACTTTATCAGCTACTACGACTACTATCAGCCAGAGGCCTACATCCCGCGTCAAGACCTTTTCATCGAAAAGGACAGCTCCGTAAACGAAGAACTCGAGCGTCTGCGTCTCTCTGCGACGGCGAGTTTGCTCAGCTTTGACGACGTAGTGTGCGTGGCGTCGGTGTCGGCCAACTACGGCCTGGGTAATCCTAGCGAATACCAAGGCATGGTCGCATACCTAAACGTCGGCGATAAAATCAACCAGCGCGCGCTACTGCAAAAGCTAGTGGATATGGGATACAAGCGAAACGACGCTTATTTCGACCGCGGCGACTTTCGCGTAAACGGCGACGTGGTGGACGTATATCCCGCGTATTTTAACGACGAGGCGTTTAGGATCGAGTTTTTCGGCGACGAGATCGAGACGATGTATAGCCTGGACGTGCTGGAAAACAAAAAAAGACACGACCTGAAAAAATTTATCCTCTACCCGACCAGCCAGTTTATCGTGGGCGCAGACCGCCTAAAAATCGCCATCAAACAGATCGAAGAGGAGCTGGCGGAACGACTAAAGGAATTTAACGAGCAAGGCAAGCTCGTCGAGGCTCAGCGCCTAAAACAGCGAGTGGAATTTGACCTAGAGATGATGAGCAGCACGGGCATGTGCAAGGGTATCGAAAACTACGCGCGCCACCTAACCGGGCAAAAGGCGGGAGAGACGCCCTACTCTATGTTTGATTATTTCGAGCTAGGAGGCAAGGACTACCTAGTCATCGTGGACGAAAGCCACGTGAGCCTGCCGCAGTTTCGCGGGATGTACGCGGGCGACCGCAGCCGCAAAGAGGTGCTGGTGGAGTACGGATTTCGCCTCCCGTCCGCGCTTGATAACCGTCCGCTTAAATTTGACGAATTTATAAACAAACGCGCCAAATTTCTTTTCGTCTCGGCGACCCCGAACGAATACGAGATAAATTTAAGCCGTGGCCACGTCTACGAGCAAATTTTACGCCCGACGGGACTGCTAGATCCCTTAATCGAGATAAAAGACAGCGAAAATCAGGTGGAGATTTTATTTGACGAGGCAAAAAAAACCATCGAGAGAAACGAGCGCGTACTAGTCACCGTGCTTACCAAAAAGATGGCCGAGGAGCTCAGCCGCTACTACACCGAGCTTGGCATCAAGGTCAAATACATGCACTCCGATATCGATGCCGTCGAGCGAAACGAGATCATCCGCGGACTGCGCGGAGGCGAGTTTGATATGCTTATCGGCATAAATTTACTCAGAGAAGGGCTTGACCTGCCCGAGGTTAGCCTCATAGCCATCATGGACGCCGATAAGGAGGGCTTTTTACGCTCGACGACGAGCCTAATCCAAACGATGGGGCGCGCGGCTAGAAACGTAAACGGCCGAGTGCTGATGTTTGCCAAAAAGATTACCAAATCCATGCAAGAAGCGATGGATACGACGCTAGCTCGCCGCAAGATGCAGGACGAATACAACCGCGCTCACGGCATCGTCCCGCGCTCGGCCAGCCGAAACATCGAGGAGAGCCTGCACGTCGAGGACGACACGGAGATCTTAAGAAAAGGCGCAAATCTGGAAAAAATGCCTGCTGCCGAGCGAGCGAGCATAATCAAAGAGCTAAGAAAGCAGATGCTGGAAGCCGCGGCGCAGTTAGAATTTGAAAAGGCGGCGGCATTGCGCGACGAGATCGCCAAAATCCGTAAGCTTTAAATTTGACGGCTTGTCTTTTTCCGCCATACTTCGTTACCGACTCAGTCGGCTTTGGTCACGGACGGCCAGTCCGCTCCCTCGCCTCGCTCGCCGCTGCCTCGTCTGACGAAAAAATGCTTCGCCTTATCGTTTTGTATTTAAATTTGAAGTCAAATTTGCAAATTTCGGTTTCAAATTTGACTCGTCCAGACCCGTATCTTGACTGTGCTAAATTTAACTCCGTCGTAAATTTGAAAGCGCGTGCGCAACGCCAAATTTAAACCTGCGCAAAGCACAGAAACCTCTCGCGTCGTAGGGGCTGGGGGTCGTTAAGGGAGAAAGGGGACTCTTTTACCTCAGCTACGCTTCGCAACTGCAAAACAGAG
>NZ_AOTD01000030.1 GCF_000344295.2 Campylobacter showae CC57C
GCTCAAATTTGAAGTCAAATTTACAAATTTGAGTCGCCGAGACCCATACCCTGAAAATGCAAATTTAAAATACGCGGCGCGTCAGCGCCAAATTTAAACCTGCACTCAGTGCAGCAACTTCTCACGTGCAGTGGGGTTGGAAGGGTTTGGGAGAGGGTCTGTCTCCGACAGTTACGAGCGCAAAGCGCGAAGTAAAGGAAGGCAACGCTCTACTTCGCTTTGCTCGTAGCTGCA
>NZ_AOTD01000031.1 GCF_000344295.2 Campylobacter showae CC57C
TCGTTGGAAACTCGGTCGGCTTCGGTCACGGACGACTAGTCCGCTCCCTCGCCTCCGTCGTTTCCGCCTTGTCTAAACGCAAAAATACTTCGCCTTATCGTTTCATGTTCAAATTTGCAAATTTGACTTGCCGAGACCCGTATCTTGAAAATGCCAAATTTTATTCAAACTAGCGACGCTTTGCTCGCAGAGCAAAGCAATGTCGCCACTTCTCACGTCGTAGGGGATAGGGGATCGTTAAGGGGGAAGGGAGCGACTTCGTAATT
>NZ_AOTD01000032.1 GCF_000344295.2 Campylobacter showae CC57C
TTTATATATTTATTAAAATATAAGCATATATGTGATATAATATCATCATAAATAAAGATAAAAAGGTTTAAAAATGTCCCAACACTTCCTTCTCTCGTCTAAGGCTAGAACAATCTCGGTTAGAAAGATAGCTAGTATGAGCGAGAATGAGTGTTACGAATATTTTAAGTCGATTCGTTGGAGTAGCAATAAAGGTAATCCGATTTGTCCGACTTGCGGAAGCGCTTCGTCTCACTACTTTATAGAAAGTAGATTGCAATATCGCTGCAAGGATTGCTTTCATACCTTTAGCGTTACAAGCGGAACTATATTTCACTCTCATAAGCTTGATTTTAAAGTTATCCTTCTTGCTATCGTCATATTTTCTAATGCTGCCAAAGGTATTTCAGCTCTACAGCTTAGTAGAGACCTAGACGTTCAATATAAAACGGCTTGGGTCTTATCTCATAAAATCAGAGAAAGCCTTATGACTAGCGATAGCGGAAATAAATTTAGCGGTATAGTCGAGATTGACGGAGTATACGTCGGAAACTATATAAAACCCGCTAACAACATAAACGATAGAATAGATAGACGAAAAGCTTTTAAGCCCAATAAGAGAGTTATTATATCGCTTAGAGAAAGAAATCTACTTGGAAGCGGAGCTAGTAAGACTAAGACCTTTATATTAAAAAGCGAGAATAACGTAGATATAAACGCTATCGCTAAATCGCATATTGCGCCAAATAGCGAAATTCATACCGATGAAAACTCGGCTTACGACGATTTGCTAGCTCATTACGATTTAAAAAGAGTAAATCACCAAATAGAGTATTCGGGACTAAATGGGGAGAATAATAACCAAAGCGAAAGCTTTAACGCTAGATTTAGACGCTTACAATACGGTCAATGCCATAAGCTAGGAACACTTTACTTATCAAACTATGCAAACGAGATTGCTTACCGCGAAGATACGAGAAGGCTAGATAATAAAGCCATAATGGACGATATTTTATCGAGATGTTTGGCTGATAACTCGATATCAAATGAATTCTGCGGTTACTGGCAAGGCAATCACAGAGTAGCCGAAAGACTTGGAGCTTAGGAAGCTATCTTATAAAATTTTACTCCGTTGTCGGTAAAGGACGATAATATTCCTCGTCTTACCAATCTGTTCATTAAGACATATACCGATTGTTTATGCTTGTATTTAGATAGCTCGTCCTCGCCAAAAACAAAATCGGCTACTTCATCTATACTTCCCTGTTTGGTTTTTAGAAACTCGATAATCTTTTTGGTAAGCTCTCCTTTGGCAAAATACGGTGCGTTGATAACTCTTTTGGGCTGAATGAACGTAGTTTTATAACTAGGGTCGAATATCGCGATAGCTTTATCTATGGTTTCAAGTTCGGATTTTAGCTTTAAAACTATATCTTGATGATATTTGATATTTCCTTGAAGCTCGGAATGCTTACCAACGAGAGCGGATATTACGTGAGATTCAGCCATACAAAATCCTTTATGATATGCTATAATAGACTGAATTTTAGTGGATTTTAGAATGAAAGTCTTGTGCGGATGCTACATAATACCG
>NZ_AOTD01000033.1 GCF_000344295.2 Campylobacter showae CC57C
AATGCACTACACATCAGCGGTTCTGATGTAAAATTTGAGAACCCGATAGAGTTAATCGCAAAAGCACTTTTGTAAATTTATAACTTTTTTATTTTTTATAATATATAATCGCGGGTTAATGTATTAGCGTTAATTTAAAATAAATTACAAAGGATTTCTATGAGAAAAGCAGCAGCGATTAGCTTTTTAGTTTGCGGTTTGTTGTTCGCAAATGACGAATATAACGTATTTGTGAGCAGCTTCGGCGACGACGTAAAAGAAGAAGCGATAGAGAGTGCCAGAGCTAGCGTAGAGCGCAAGGTCGGAGATCTTGACGGAGTGGAAAAAGTCGTAAGCGGGACTTTCGGTAAATACCGCGCCATAGCCGTTAGAACCAAGTCTTTGGATAAAGACAGCATTAAAAATTTAACGGCTCAAATCAAGGCAGCGGGATATACGGACGCTTATAGCGCGGTCGCTAAAGATTCTATTTCTTCAGGCGATGAAACGCAAAATTTAAGCGAAAGCAAAGATGCCGCTAAAGCTCCAAAGCCGGGTCTAAGAAAAAAACAAGATTTGACGTTTAAAGAAGCTCCGGAGCCGATGGGTGCTGGCTATATCGAGAACGGCGTGCAAGAGAGCGGTCAAGTTAGCCTAAATGCAGCAGTTAAAAACCTGCTTCTTGAAAACCCGGGCCTAAAAGAGACCGAATATGCCTATATGCAAGTGGGAAAAGACCTAAATATCGCTAATAACGCCTACTATCCGACATTCGATATCGGCGGAACTTACGGCTACAGAAAAGAAAAAATAGATAACGGCATAACCGTACAAAAAGGTAGCGGCAAAAGGCTTACCGCAAACGCGACGCTAACGGAAAATTTGTATAACGGCGGAGCCGATAAAAACAGAATGATCTCTCAAAGCCACAGGATGGATGCGGCTGCTTATAGCGTGGCGCAAAAAGCCGACAGGCTTACACTTGAGTTTGCAAACGCATATATCACTGTGCTTCAAACTAAAGAGCTACTAGAGATTGCGCAATCAAACGTAAAAACTCACGAGGAAATTTACTCTCAAATCAAAGATAGAACAAGCTCTGGCTTTGCTAGAGGCTCTGAGGAGAGACAGGCTGGCTCTCGTCTCACGCTAGCTCAGGCAAATTTGATCTCTCGCGAAAACAACTATAACGACGCTCTAAGCACCTTTGAGAAACTTTACGGTAAAGGCATTGCGGCAGAAAATTTGGTCGCTCCAAGCTTTGAGTTACCGTTACCGGGAAGCGAAAGTGCGGTATATAACATCGCTATGAAATGCAACCCGAGCGTGCTTTTGCAAGATGCAAACATAAAAATGAATCAATCCGTCGTTAATGAGAAAAACGCCGCTTTTAGACCGAAGGTGGATCTCGAAGCCAGCGCAAATCACGAGAGAAACGATGTATTTTACGACGATTATAAAGATACCTCTTACGACGTTTTGTTAAGACTAAAATATAATCTTTACAACAAAAACTCAGACAAGCTAGAGAAAGAAAAAGCCGTCCTAGCCGTTACCGAGTCGTCTCACGGGCTTGAGAGGGTAAAAAGAGAGCTTTCAGAGAGTCTTAAATTTTCATGGCAGACTTACGTGCTAAATCAAAAAAGACTCGAGTACCTAAACGAGCACGTAAAATACGCCAAAGAGACGCTTGATGCGTATAGGGACGAGTTTAGGATCGGTAGACGCGATCTTATAAATTTGCTTGATGCCGAGAGCGAATACAACAACGCTTTGGTTGAGATCGTAAATACTCAAAAAGAGCTTTTATACGCTAAATTTAGGCTTCTTGATAATATGGGTATGATTACCGATAGCTTCGAGCCTGGATTTGCTAAAAAATATATCCAAGGCGCGTGCTCGATAGCCGAGGATCTAAGATAGTCTTTAGACTAAAATTTAGATAAATTTTATGAAATTTGGCATAAGCGCGGGCAAATACAGGAGGGCGTTTTTAGCGAGCGCCCTTTTTGTGTTCGCGATTTTTGCGGGAGGCGAGTTTATAAAAGCCTCCACCTACGACAAGATCGCTAAAGTTTACGGCCAAAACGCCAAAAAAAGAGTGGTTGCCTTAAACGAGCTTATGGTGAGCTTAAAGGACGCCACGGAGCAAGAAAAGCTCGTAAAAGTAAATGATTTTTTTAACCGCTTACAGTGGAAAGACGACAGGGAAGTTTGGGGACAAAAAGACTACTGGGCTACGAGAATGGAGTTTTTGGGCAAGGGCGCCGGGGATTGCGAGGATTTCGTTACGGCGAAGTACTTCACCCTAAAGCAGCTCGGCGTTTCCACGCAAAAGCTTTATTTTACTTACGTAAAGGCGCTTGATTACAACCAAGCGCATATGGTTTTATCTTATTATGACAGCCCAAAGTCCATACCGCTAGTTTTAGACAATATCAACCCAAACATCAAAATAGCTACGCAAAGAAAAGACTTAGCGCCCGTTTATAGTTTTAACGGTGATTCGCTATTTTTATCAAAACAAGAAGGCTTGGGGCAGGCAATCCCGGGCGGAAACAAAAAACAAAATCCAAAATGGCTAAATTTAGTCGATAGAATGAAAGAGGACGGATAGATGACGCTTTTAAAACAAATAATGCTGGCGATAATTTCCTTTATGTTGGTTATTTTCGTAGCCGTCGGGATTTTAAATTTTACGACGACGAACGACTATATCTCCGCTCAGCTAGGCACTAACGCCAAGCACACGGCAAATTCGCTAGGTCTTGCCATAGCGTCGGTAGCAAATCCAAACGATTTATCCAGCATTCAAACAATGATAAATTCGGTATTTGACAGTGGGTACTACTCTATGATAAAGCTAACCGGAGTAGACGGCGAGACGCTTATAGAAAACTCGCAGCCTCTGGTCGTAAATAGCGTTCCTGAATGGTTCGTAAAAAACGTAAAACTAGAAGCTCCGGTGGCGCAAAGCGAGATAATGCTCGGTTGGAGTAAATTTGGCACCATTTACGTGCAAAGCAACACCGGCATCGCTTATTACGAGCTTTACAACATAGTTAAAAAGGTCTTTTTCGTGCTTTTCGTGATGTCGCTATCAGCTCTGCTTATTAGCTATTTTGGCGTAAAGATCATTTTTATCCCGCTTAAAAAAGTGCAAAAGCAAGCCGAGGCCATACTGCAAAATAGTTTTATCTTACAAGAAAAGATTCCTTTTACGCTAGATATTAGGCAGGTCGTCCTTGCGATGAACGTGATTAACGCGCGTTAAGGACGTGTTTGAGCAAAGCGCTAAGACGCTAAGCAAATACGAAGAGCTACTTTATAAAGACGAAGAAACCGTACTTTTCAACAGAAGATATTTACAAAATAACTTTAAGGATTATATTTCGAGCGAGGAGTATTCAAGCGGTGCCGCATCGATGATAACTTGCAAAGATTTGCGAGATCTAAAACAAGAGATCGGTTTCAACGCGCAGCAAAAGCTTATAAAAACCATCGCGTCTGTAATATCCCAAAACGCCATAGGTATGCTGCGAGCTAGACTAAACGACGATGACTTTATGATCGTAGCCGCAAATTTAACTACGCAAAACGTCAAAGCCATAACCGATAAAATTTTACTAACGATACAAGAAGAATTTATCAAATTTAACGTAGATATGGACAAGCATCCGGTCTTTGCCGCGATCGTGCCTTACGGACCGAAAACTCCGCTAAAAGACGTGCTCATAACGGCCGATATCACGCTAGCAAGAGCTAAAGAGGGCTCAAATTTCTCCTCACTGATCTATAAGAGCGACAAAGAGATCATGCTGGGAAAAGAACAGTATAAAGAGCTTATCGAAACCTCTCTTAAAAACGGTATGTTTAAATTTGCGGGACAAAAAGTGGCGTCAAATTTTGCTGAAATAGCGCATTGCGAGCTGTTTATCAGGCTCGTCGACGGCGAGGGTAGATGGCAGACGGCGAGCTACTTTATGCCGATGGTAAACGAGCTAAAGATGGCGGTGGATATAGACCTTTACGTTTTAAATAAATTTGCCGATATGCTAAGAGACGGTAAGCTTAAAACTATGCAATACGCGCTAAATTTGGGCAAGGATATCTTAAACTCTACTCAGCACTTTACCGAGCTTGAAAATGCGCTCAAAAAGATAAGACGATACGCGCCTGCTAAAATTTTCATCGAGATTCCGAACAAAGACGATATCGACGTGGCAGTTCTTGACGGACTTCACCAGAGATTGCGCGCGCTCGGTTTTGGCTTTGGACTCGATCACTTCGGATTTGACGCGAAAAGTATCGAAAGGCTTAATGCCGTTAGCCCTGATTACGTCAAAATCCCGGTGGCAAATTTGATAGACTTTTTAGGCGAGAGAACGTCCGAGCAAAGAAGCTCGTTTGAAGCGATGATGAGAAGTAAGGGCGTAAAAATCATAGCTATGGGCGTAGAAAACGAAGAGCAAGAAAAGAGACTGCATACCCTAGAAATCGACTATTTGCAGGGGATTTTCATATCTCAAATAGAAAATATCGGATAAAAAATGCAAGAAAAGAAAAACGACGAACTGCTTGATTGTTTGGTGATATTTACCAAACTGCACAACAACCCGTATACCGCCGATGCGTTGGTGGCTGGGCTGCCGACGAATGAAAATGAAGATATCGAGCTTTTTTCGCTTAACGGCTCGAAATCGCTTTTTACTAGAGCGGCGGCTAGGGGAGGGGTTGTTTCAAGTTTAGTAAATAAACGGATCGAGGACATCTCGCCTTTGGTGCTGCCTTGCATCCTGCTTTTACGTGGCAAAAAAGCTTGTATATTAGAGAGTTTCGAGGGCAAAACGCACGCAAAAATCATAACTCCCGATATGCCAAACGGCTCAAATTTGATAGAGATCGAAAAGCTAAAAGAGGAGTATCTGGGCTATAGCTATCTGCTAAAGCGCGAGTTTATCCCCGAGGATAATAAGCCAAATTTGATAGATACCAAAACTAGCCACTGGTTTTGGGGTACGCTAAAGCGCTCTAGGAAAATTTACATCGACGTCATCGTGGCTAGCATAGTGATAAATTTATTCGTTTTAGCCAGCCCGCTTTTTACGATGAACGTTTATGACCGAGTCGTGCCAAATAACGCCGTAGAGACGCTTTGGGTACTAGCTCTTGGCGTGAGCGTGGTTTATCTTATCGATCTGTTTTTAAAATTTATACGCACATATTTTCTAGACGTCGCAGGCAAAAAAAGCGACATCATCATGAGCTCGCTACTTTTTGAGCGCGTGATGGATATAAAGCTCTCCGTCAAGCCAAAATCGGTCGGCTCGTTTGCCAACAACCTGCGCGAATTCGATACGGTTAGAAATTTTTTCACTTCAAGTACTTTGGCGGTTCTCATCGACCTGCCGTTTGCGATTTTGTTTTTGCTGATTACTTATTTTATCGCCGGCTATTTGGTGGTCGTGCCGCTATTTTTTATGGCGGCTGTGCTTTTCTACACGCTCTTTTTCCAAAACCCGCCCCAAACTAGCATAAAAAGAACCCTTTAGGCTAGCGCAAAGAAAAACGGAATTTTGATCGAGACGCTAAACGGTCTTGAGACGATAAAAACCATGGGCGCGACCGGAAACGTACAGTGGAACTGGGAAGAGGCTACCGGCGAGATAGCGAACAAAAGCATAAAATCAAAGCTGATCTCGGCGTCGATAAATACGGTTACGTCGTTTTTCGTGCAGTTAAATACGGTCGGCATCATCGTCTTTGGCGTCTATATGATACAAGATACCAAACTCACGATGGGCGGACTCATCGCGGCCGTGATGCTTAGCTCGCGCGCTATCGCTCCGATGGGGCAGTTTGCGAGCCTGCTGGCAAACTACGAGCAGACGAAAACCGCCTACGAGAGCCTAAAAAAGATAATGGAGATGCCCGTCGAGCGTCCTGAGGGTAAAAAATTCGTCCGCAGAAATACCTTTAACGGCAAGATCGAGTTTAAAAACGTATGCTTTACCTACCCTGAAAGCACCAAAGCCTCGCTAGATAGGGTAAATTTTACTATAAACGCAGGCGAGAAGGTTGGTATCATCGGCAGAAACGGCTCGGGGAAAACCACTATCGAAAAGCTTATTTTGGGGCTTTATTCGCCGACTGAGGGCTCGATCCTGATAGACGGCATCGATATAAATCAAATCGATCCAGCCGACTTGCGCCGAAATATCGGCTACGTCCCGCAAGACGTGGTTTTGTTTAAAGGTACGGTAAGAGGCAATATCGTCTATAAGGCTCCGCACGTCGATGATATGCAGATTATCCGTGCGGCAAAAGTTAGCGGCGTGGACGAATACGTAGACGCGCATCCGCTGGGCTTTGATATGCCGGTGCATGAACGCGGCGAGGGTATAAGCGGCGGACAGCGCCAAGCTATCGCCGTAGCGCGCGCCTTTTTGTTAGATAGTCCGATTATATTGCTCGACGAGCCGACAAATTCCCTTGATAGCAGCGTGGAAAATAAGCTAAAAAACAATCTCAAATTTAACACGAAAGATAAAACTATGCTGCTTATCACGCACAAAACGTCTCTGCTCGAGCTAGTAGATAGACTCATCGTCGTCGATAACGGCAAGATACTGCTGGACGGGTCGAGAGATGAAATTTTAGCTAAGCTTGGCGGAAAGTAGCGAGCATGGATAAGAAAAATTTAGAAATACAAGAAAACATCGGGCAAAATTTGGAAACTTCGACTCAAAACATAAAAAAGATCATCCAATCTAAAAACTACGACGCAAACGATCTTCGTTTTATGTCCAGTTTGTCGGAGGCGGTGCTAGCTAAGGCGCCGTCGGGATCTAGGAAAATTTTATACATCGTCGCGATAACCGTTTTTTGGCTAGTTGTTTGGGCGTCGTTTGCACAGATAGACGAGATCACGCGCGGCAACGGCAAGATAATCCCGTCGGGCAAAAATCAGATCGTGCAAAATTTGGAAGGCGGCATAATCGAGGAAATTTACGTTCGCGCGGGCGATGAGGTAAAGAAAAATCAAATTTTATTAAAAATTGACGACAAAAGCGTTTCTAGCGTCTACGGCGAGTCTAAATTTAGACTAAACGAGCTGCAGGCAAAATACTTGCGCCTTTACGCCGAATCAAACGACGAGGAATTTGATGCGAAAGAGACGGGGGATAAAGACTACGACCGATTCGTCGGATTTGAAAAGAGTCTTTACGACACAAACAAGGCAAGACTAAGGGAGCAAATCGGCATCCTTGAGGAGCAGATAAAACAGCGCCAAAGCGAGCTAAGGGAGCTTGAGAGCAAGATCGACCAGACTAAAAGCAGCTACAACCTGCTACAAAAAGAGAAGCAGATAACCGAGCCGTTATTTAGAAAAGGGCTTGTGAGCGAGGTTGAGTATCTGCAGCTCCAAAGACGCGTAAACGATCTAAGAGGCGAGCTAAGCGCGGCAAAACTCTCTATCCCTAGAGTTCAGTCCACGATAAAAGAGGTGGAAAATAAAATAACCGAAGCCAAGCTTGCCTTTCAAAATAGCGCAAAGAAAGAATTTAACGAAGTTTCGGCTGAAATTTCTAGGCTAAACGAAAGCCAGGTAAATTTAAGCGACAAAGTAGAAAGAACGCTCGTGCGCTCGCCGGTGGACGGTATAGTAAGCAAACTAATGGTAAATACGGTCTCAGGCGTCATAAAGCCGGGCATGGACATCGCCGAGATCGTCCCCGTCGAGGATAGCTTGATAGCCGAGGTAAAGGTAAAGCCTGCGGATGTGGCGTTTTTGCGACAAGGACTAAAAGCGATGGTTAAGCTTACAGCTTACGACTTTGCGATATACGGCGGACTAGAGGGTGAAGTGACGCAAATCTCAGCCGATACCGAAACAAACGAAAAAACTGGCGAGAGCTACTATCTAGTCAGAATAACGACCGAAAAAAACTACCTAGGAAGCGAAGATAGACCGCTTCGCATCAAGGTGGGCATGATAGCTAGTGCCGACATTATAACCGGTAAAAAAACGGTGCTTGATTATTTATTAAAGCCGATATTAAAAGCTAAACAAAACGCTTTGAGAGAACGATAGGGAGGGGCGGATATGAGAATTTTGGCGTATTCAGGAAATGCAGCCGTAATAAACGAAATAAAAGATAAGCTGGTCGGACGCGACGTCGCGGTTACGCAGGAAAAAGATAAATTTTTAGAGCTTGCTTACGATAAGAACTACGACGTAGTTTGCGTGGATATTTGGGATGCCGACAAAGAAGCAAGAGAGCTTTTGAGCGCGGTGGAAGGTATTAAAATTTTGATACTTTCTCACGAACCTAAATTTAACGAAGGTAGAGAGTTTTTGCACCTTGGCGCAAAGGGCTATGCAAACGCGCGCATGCTTGAGGTGCATTTTAAGGACGCGCTCGAAGCGATCGAAAGAGGCGAGGTTTGGCTATATCCGGAATTTATCCAAAATATGATACAAATGATGACGAAGGAAATTTTGCCTTCAAATTCGTCAAATTTGCTAAAAAAGCTAACAAGCAAGGAAAAAGAGATAGCGGAGCTAGTCTATAAAGGGCTAACAAATCAAGAAATCGCCGAGATTTTACAAATAACCGTAAGGACGGTAAAAGCGCATGTAGGCACTATTTTTGAAAAAACAGGAGCGAAAGATAGAATAAATTTGATTTTATTGATGCAAAAAATGGAATAATTTTCTTAAAAACCTTGACTTTGAAAAGAAATTGGGCTATAATCCAACTTTCATAAATCGGGATGCTGGTGTAGCTCAGTTGGTAGAGCTACTGCCTTGTAAGCAGTGGGTCGGCGGTTCAAGTCCGTTCACCAGCTCCATTTCATAACAGTGTTTGACCAGAAATACCATTGCAAAGCATTTATTTTTTAAAATAGGGTGAGATACTCAAGTGGCCAACGAGGGCAGACTGTAAATCTGCTGACTATGTCTTCCGTGGTTCGAATCCACGTCTCACCACCATGCTACGCGCGGGAGTAGCTCAGTTGGCTAGAGCATCAGCCTTCCAAGCTGAGGGTCGCGGGTTCGAGCCCCGTTTCCCGCTCCAGATTTTGGAACTAAACTGGGAGCTGTAAGATGATAAAAATATTAAATTTTATACATTTTCTACGGCATACCTTTTTAATTTCATTTAGTTGTTTATGCTTTTCAAAAATTCTCTAACGCCAAGCGTTTATAACGCTCATATGGCTCAGAGGTAGAGCACTTCCTTGGTAAGGAAGAGGTCGCGGGTTCAAGTCCCGCTATGAGCTCCACGGATTTTAGAGAAGAAAAATTAAGCATAAATTTGAATCGCAAATATCATTACGGAGGAAGAGATGGCAAAAGAAAAATTTTCACGTAACAAGCCACACGTAAACATCGGTACTATCGGTCACGTCGACCATGGTAAAACAACTTTGACAGCTGCAATTTCTGCTGTTCTTTCAAGAAAAGGTCTTGCTGAGCTAAAAGACTATGATAATATCGACAACGCTCCAGAGGAAAAAGAGCGCGGTATTACCATCGCTACATCTCACATTGAGTACGAGACTGAAAATCGCCACTATGCGCATGTTGACTGCCCGGGTCACGCCGACTATGTTAAAAATATGATTACAGGTGCAGCGCAAATGGACGGTGCGATTCTAGTCGTATCTGCTGCTGACGGTCCGATGCCTCAAACTAGAGAGCACATTCTACTATCTCGCCAAGTAGGTGTTCCTTATATCGTTGTATTTATGAATAAGGCTGATATGGTTGACGATGCGGAGCTCCTTGAGCTAGTTGAGATGGAAATTCGTGAGCTTTTAAACGAGTACGACTTCCCTGGTGACGATACTCCAATCGTAGCAGGCTCGGCTCTACAAGCTCTTAATGAGGCTAAGGCTGGAACAGACGGCCAATGGTCTGCAAAGGTTCTTGAACTTATGGCTAGAGTTGATGAGTATATTCCAACTCCAGTACGAGCAACAGACAAAGACTTCCTGATGCCTATCGAGGATGTTTTCTCTATTTCTGGTCGCGGTACAGTTGTTACCGGTAGAATTGAAAAAGGCGTGGTAAAAGTCGGCGATACCATCGAAATTGTAGGTATTAGACCAACTCAAACTACTACTGTTACCGGCGTCGAAATGTTTAGAAAAGAGATGGATCAAGGTGAGGCAGGCGACAACGTAGGCGTTCTTCTAAGGGGCACTAAAAAAGAAGACGTTGAGCGCGGTATGGTTCTTTGCAAACCTAAATCAATTACTCCTCACACTAAATTTGAGGGCGAAGTTTATATCTTAACAAAAGAAGAAGGTGGACGCCATACCCCATTCTTTAACAACTATAGACCGCAGTTCTATGTAAGAACGACTGATGTTACAGGTTCTATCACTCTTCCAGAAGGAACAGAGATGGTTATGCCTGGTGATAACCTAAAGATAACTGTTGAGCTTATTGCGCCAGTTGCTCTTGAAGAGGGAACTCGCTTTGCGATCCGTGAAGGCGGCAGAACAGTCGGTTCAGGCGTTGTTTCTAAGATTCTAGCATAATCTAATTTATAATTTTTAGCGGAGATTCTTCTCCGCTTTTTAAAAGGGAATTTATGGCAAAAGGTAATAGAATAAAAGTTGGTCTTAAATGTTCTGAATCAGGTGATATAAACTATACCACAGTAAAAAACAGTAAGACAACAACTGAAAAATTAGAACTAAAAAAATATTGCCCAAGATTAAAAAAACATACTGTTCACAAAGAAGTTAAGTTAAAGAGCTAAGGCTTTTTAGGGCAATAGCTCCAACGGTAGAGCGCTGGATTCCAAATCCAATGGTTGGGGGTTCGAATCCCTCTTGCCCTGCCATCAAAAGGTTAAAAATGGAAAAAATAATAAATTATATAAAGCTTTCTCGCGCTGAAATCGGAAAGGTAATTTTTCCACTCAAAGAGCAAATAAGAAATGCTTTTATAACAGTTTTTGCCGTAGTGGCTATTGTTTCGCTCTTTTTAGCTCTTGTTGATGCAATTATGTCTTTCTCTCTTTCAAAACTGATTTAAGGTTGAATTATGGCACATAAATGGTATGCGATTCAAACTTATGCCGGTAGTGAGATGAGTGTAAAAAGAGCTATTGAAAATTTGGTTAGAGATAATCACATTGAAGACCAACTAAAAGAGATTATAGTTCCTACTGAAGATGTAATAGAAATCAAAAACGGCAAGAAAAAAATAAACGAAAGAAGTCTTTATCCAGGATATGCTTTTGCGCATCTTGACTTGGATACAGCTCTTTGGCACAAAATTCAGTCTCTTCCTAAGGTTGGTAGATTTATAGGTGAGGCAAAAAAACCTACGCCGTTAAGCGAAAAAGATATAAATTTAATTTTAGAAAAAGTCCAAAAACGAGCCGCTCCTAAGCCAAAAATTTTCTTTGATAATGGAGAAAATGTTCGTATTACGGAAGGACCTTTCGCGAATTTTACCGGTATAGTAGAAGAGTACGATATGATACACGGAAAGCTAAGGCTAAATGTTTCGATATTTGGTAGAAGCACTCCGGTTGAAATTTTATATTCACAAGTCGAGAAGATAGTATAAGGAGAAGTTTATGGCTAAAAAAGTTATAGGCGAAATTAAATTACATATTGCTGCTGCAAAAGCAAATCCAAGCCCTCCGGTAGGTCCGGCTCTTGGTCAGCAAGGCGTTAATATTATGGAATTTTGTAAAGCATTTAACGAAAGAACAAAAGATATGGCTGGCTTTAGGGTTCCGGTTGTTATCACTGTTTATGCAGATAGAAGCTTTACATTTATCACAAAACAACCGCCTGCTACGGATTTGATTAAAAAAGCTGCAGGTATAGAAAAAGGTTCGGATAATCCGTTAAAAAACAAAGTAGCTAAGCTTACAAAAGCTCAGGTGCTTGAAATAGTTGAGAAAAAAATTGCCGACTTAAATACTAAAGATAGAGAGCAAGCAGCTAAAATTATTGCTGGCTCAGCTCGTTCAATAGGAATTACGGTAGTAGACTAATCCTTTTACCACATAAGGTTTTTTTAAAGTTAAATTTATAAACACGCGTTAATTTTTTATAACGCGTGTGTTTTAAATTTGGCAATGTGGAAGCATAAAATTTAAAAATGCGGAGAAATTAATGTCAAAAAAAACTACAAAAAGATTTGGTAAGCTGCTTGAAAAAGTTGATACCACTAAAACTTACTCTTTAGCAGAAGCTATCGATACTGTAAAATTACTAAAAAGCGCTAAATTTGACGAAACAGTCGAAATAGCACTAAAACTTAACGTCGATCCAAGACATGCCGATCAAATGGTTAGAGGCTCAGTTGTGCTTCCTGCGGGAACTGGCAAAACTGTTCGCGTAGCCGTCATAGCAAAAGATGCGAAAGCCGACGAAGCAAAAGTCGCCGGTGCTGATATAGTCGGCAGCGATGAGCTTGTTGAGGATATTCAGAAGGGAATTATGAATTTCGACGTTCTTATTGCTACTCCAAATTTAATGGGACTAGTTGGTAAAGTAGGACGAATTTTAGGACCAAAAGGTCTTATGCCAAACCCAAAAACAGGCACTGTTACTATGGATGTAGCTCAAGCGGTTAATAACGCAAAAAGCGGTCAAGTTAATTTCCGTGTAGATAAGCAAGGAAATATACACGCTGGCCTTGGTAAAGTTAGCTTTTCAAAAGAGCAATTAAACGATAACATTTTAACTCTTATCAAAGCGGTAAATAGACAAAAACCTGCGGCAGCAAAAGGTAGATATATTAAGAGTGCTGCTTTATCATTAACTATGAGCCCTTCTGTTTTACTTGAAACTCAAGAGCTTATGGATCTACGCTAATTTAGCTAATAATTTTTATCTTAGATTGGAGATAGCAGAGGCTTTTGCTTAATCGTGCTTTTATGCCGCTCTGCTTGAAATCACTAGTCGGAAAGGAGAAAAACTAGATGACGAGAAACGAGAAATCTGAAATAATCAGTAAACTTGAAGCCGAATTTAAAGAAAATGAAGCGATTATAGTTTGTGATTATCGCGGTCTTAGCACTAAAAAACTAGAAGCATTAAGAGATGCGGCTAGAGTTTTAAACGTAAAAGTTCAAATCGTAAAAAATACTCTTGCAAATATCGCTCTTAATAATGTTGAAAAATCTGGTATGGTCTTGAAGGATACAAATATCTTTATCTGGGGCGATCAGCTTTCAGCTACTAAGGTTGCGGCTAAATTTGAAGAAACAAATAGCGAACTATTCAAAATCAAAACCGCTCATATCGATGGCGAAGTTGCAAGTGTCGAGAAGGTCAAGGCTCTATCTAAGATGCCTAGCCGTGATGAGTTGCTTGCTATGCTTTTGCAAGTTTGGAATGCGCCTATCCAAAATTTCACTATTGGACTAAATGCGCTTAAAGAGAAAAAAGAAAAATCAGCATAATATAAAAGGATAAAAAATGGCAATTACTAAAGAGGACGTATTAGAATTTATCTCTAATCTTTCAGTATTAGAGCTAAGTGAGCTAGTAAAAGAATTTGAAGAGAAATTTGGCGTAAGTGCTGCTCCAGTAATGGTAGCAGGCGGCGCAGTAGCAGGCGGCGCAGCCGATGCAGCTGAAGAGAAAACAGAATTTAACGTTGTTCTAGTTGACGGCGGCGACAAGAAAATCAACGTTATTAAAGTTGTTCGCGCTCTTACAGGTCTTGGTCTTAAAGAGGCTAAAGACGCAGTTGAGCAAACTCCTTCTGTTATCAAAGAGGGTGTTAGCAAAGATGAAGCTGAAGCAGCTAAAAAAGAGCTTGAAGAAGCTGGCGCTAAAGTCGAACTTAAATAATTTCACTTATTTTTACAAAGGAGGCGACGCCTCCTTATTTAATTTTTACAAAGATGCCGCAGACGTGCGGTTATTTACTTTCTTTCAAACTTATACCATGAGGTAGAATATGCTAAATAGTTTATACTCAGGAAATCGTCTTAGGGTTGATTTTTCAAATGTTGCCAAAGAGATAGATGTTCCTAACCTGCTACAATTACAAAAAAAGAGTTTTGACCAGTTTTTAAACGTAGATAAAAATCAAGGCGAAAGCGGTATAGAAAAAGTTTTCAAATCAATATTTCCTATACACGATCCACAAAACCGCTTAAGCTTGGAATACGTAAGCTCTGAAATCGGAAAACCAAAATATACGATCAGAGAGTGCATGGAGCGCGGGCTTACTTATTCTGTAAATTTAAAAATGAAAATAAGGCTGATCGTTCACGAAAGAGATGAAAAAACAGGCGAGAAGATCGGCATAAAAGATATAAAAGAGCAAGAAATTTTCGTTCGCGAAATTCCTTTGATGACGGATAGAATTTCATTTATTATTAACGGCGTCGAGCGCGTGGTAGTAAATCAACTACACAGAAGTCCAGGCGTTATATTTAAAGAAGAGGAAAGCCCGACGGTAGTAAATAAACTTATTTATACGGCTCAAATCATTCCCGACCGCGGTAGCTGGCTGTATTTTGAGTATGACACCAAAGACGTACTTTATGTTCGAATAAATAAGCGCAGAAAAGTACCGGTAACAATCCTATTTAGGGCGCTTGGATATAAAAAACAAGATATTATTAAGTTATTTTATCCGATACAAACGCTAACGATAAAAAATAACAAATTTTTGACCCCGTTTAATCCAGATGATTATCAAGGCAGGGTTGAATACGATATCAAAGATGAAGAAGGTAACGTTTTACACGAGGCTGGAAAAAGGCTAACTAAGAAAAAAGCAGATAAGATTATTGCCGACGGCGTCAAATTTGTCGAGTATCCGACTGAAATTTTGGTAAGTAGATTTTTAGCCCACCCGGTTATCGACAAAAATAGCGGCGAGGTGCTTTATGATACTCTTGCGCAGCTTGATGAAAATAAATTGGTTAAAATTTTGGCTGATCAAGAGAGTATCGAGATAGCAAATGACCTGGCTGCAGGCGTGGACGATGCGATCATAAATTCATTTATCGCCGATAACGAGACGCTCAAACTACTACGTCAAACCGAAAACGTCGATGACGAAAACGATCTTGCGGCGATAAGAATTTATAAAGTTATGCGTCCCGGCGAACCGGTAGTTAAAGACGCTGCTCGCGCTTTCGTAAACGATCTATTCTTTAATCCTGAAAGATATGATTTGACGGGTGTTGGCCGTATGAAAATGAACCACAAGCTAGCGCTTGAAGTACCTGAATACGTAACGGTTTTGACCAACGAAGACATTATAAAAACGGCAAAATATTTGATAAAGGTCAAAAACGGACAAGGACATATCGACGACCGTGATCACCTCGGCAACCGTCGTATCCGCTCTATCGGTGAGCTTTTGGCAAACGAGCTTCACCTGGGCTTTGTAAAAATGCAAAAGGCTATCAGGGATAAATTTACGACGCTGGGTAATACCGAAGAGATTATGCCTTACGATTTGGTTAATCCAAAAATGATAACCACGACCATAATGGAATTTTTCACCGGCGGTCAGTTGAGCCAGTTTATGGATCAGACCAACCCGCTTAGTGAAGTTACGCATAAACGCAGACTTTCGGCGCTAGGCGAAGGCGGTCTTGTTAAAGATAGAGCCGGCTTTGAAGTGCGCGACGTTCACCCGACTCACTACGGTAGAATTTGCCCGGTAGAAACACCGGAAGGTCAAAACATCGGTCTTATCAACACGCTTTCTACTTACGCCAAGGTAAACAACCTCGGCTTCGTAGAAGCTCCGTATAAAAAAGTCGTAGACGGCAAAGTAACCGACGAGATCGTCTATCTAACGGCGACTCAAGAGGAAAATTTGGTTATCGCTCCGGCTTCTACCGTACTTGATGAAAGCGGATATATAGTAGAGGATTTGATCGAAGCTAGACAAGACGGCGAGATGATACTAGCTAAACGCGAAGACGTTAAACTTATCGACCTTTGCTCTGGTATGATAGCTGGCGTTGCGGCATCGCTTATTCCGTTTTTGGAGCACGATGACGCAAACCGTGCCCTCATGGGATCAAACATGCAGCGCCAAGCAGTACCGTTACTTCGTTCGTCCGCTCCTATCGTAGGAACCGGCATGGAAAGCACCGTGGCTCGCGATGCATGGGAGGCGATCAAGGCCAGACGCGCGGGAGTAGTCGAAAAGGTGGATAATAAAAACATCTTTATCCTCGGTGAAGATGAGGCGGGTCCATATATCGATCACTACTCTATGGAGAAAAATTTAAGAACCAACCAAAACACGACTTTCTCTCAGCATCCTATCGTTAAAAAAGGCGAAAGCGTAGCGGCTGGGCAGATCATCGCTGATGGTCCGTCTATGGAGCGCGGCGAGCTGGCTATCGGTAAAAACGCGCTGATAGCTTTCATGCCGTGGAACGGCTATAACTACGAGGACGCGATCGTAATCAGCGAAAAAATGATCCGAGAGGATGCGTTTACGAGCGTGCATATCTATGAAAAAGAGATTGAAGCGCGCGAGCTAAAAGACGGCGTCGAAGAGATCACTAAGGATATCCCGAATATCAAAGAGGAAGATCTACTTCATCTAGACGATAGCGGCATAATAAAAATCGGTACGCAAGTAAAACCGGGCATGATCCTAGTCGGCAAGGTTTCTCCAAAAGGTGAGGTTAAGCCGACGCCTGAGGAGCGCTTACTTCGCGCGATTTTTGGAGAAAAAGCCGGCCACGTGGTAAATAAATCCCTTTACGCGACTGCGTCAATGGAAGGCGTCGTCGTAGACGTTAAAATTTTTACCAAAAAAGGTCATGAAAAAGATAGCCGTTCAAATAAAGTTTATGAAGAAGAAAAAGCGGCTTTTGAAAAAGAACACCACGATAGACTCTTGATGCTAGACCGCGAAGAGATGCTAAAAGTAGGTGCTCTGCTTTGCAAAACGCCTTTGAGCTCCGCTCAAACTATCGGTAAAAAAACCTATAAAAAGGGCGAGAAAATCGATAAAGAGGAGTTTGAAAACATCAACCGCTTTACTCTAAGTGCGATCGTTAAGGGCTTTTCAAAAGATGTTCAAAAATCATATGACGATATAAAAAATCATTTCCAAAATGAGAAGAAAAAGCTCAAAGAAGAGCATGATGCGAAGATGGAAATTTTAGAAAAAGACGACATCTTGCCAAGCGGCGTAGTTAAGCTCGTTAAAATCTATATCGCCACCAAGCGCAAGCTGAAAGTGGGCGATAAGATGGCGGGTCGCCATGGAAACAAAGGTATCGTTTCAAATATCGTCCCTGAGGTTGATATGCCTTATCTTCCGAGCGGTCAACCAGTCGATATCGTGCTAAATCCGCTGGGCGTTCCTAGCCGTATGAATATCGGTCAAATTTTAGAAAGCCACTTGGGTCTTGTCGGCTACCGCTTAGGCGAGCAGATAAATCAAATTTTCCAAGAGAAAAAAGGCGAGTGGGTAAAAGAGCTACGAGGCCAAAATGATCGAGATAGCCTCTACGTCCAAATTTATGGATGCTAAAAAGACTCTAGGCAAAATGAGCGACGAGCAGCTTTTAGATTACGCTAGAGACTGGGCTAACGGCGTCAAATTTGCCACGCCTATATTTGAGGGCGTTAGAGTTGATGAGCTGATGAAACTATTTGAACTAGCTAAGATCGATATGGATGGCAAGACCGAGCTTTACGACGGACGCACGGGTTCAAAGATCAAAGAACGCGTAAACGTTGGATGTATGTATATGCTAAAGCTTCACCACTTAGTCGACGAAAAAGTCCACGCTAGAAGCACGGGTCCATATAGCCTAGTTACTCAGCAGCCAGTCGGCGGTAAGGCGCTATTTGGCGGACAAAGATTCGGAGAGATGGAGGTTTGGGCGCTTGAGGCGTACGGCGCGGCCCATACGCTTCGCGAGATGCTAACTGTCAAATCAGACGACGTCGAGGGACGTTTGTCTGCATATAAAGCCCTAACTAGAGGCGAAAATGTGCCTGAAACTGGCATTCCTGAGACATTTTTCGTTCTAACAAACGAGCTAAAATCATTGGCGCTTGATGTCGAGATATACGATGAGGATGAAAATAATGAGTGAGTTAAAACCTATTGAGATAAAAGAAGAACGCAGACCGCGCGATTTTGAGGCATTTCAGCTTCGTTTGGCAAGTCCCGAGAGGATAAAATCATGGAGCCACGGCGAGGTCAAAAAACCCGAAACCATAAACTACCGTACGCTAAAACCTGAGCGCGACGGCTTATTTTGCGCTAAAATTTTCGGTCCGATCCGCGACTACGAGTGCCTTTGCGGTAAGTATAAAAAAATGCGCTACAAAGGTATCAAGTGCGAAAAGTGCGGCGTCGAGGTAACTAGCTCAAAGGTACGCCGCTCTAGAATGGGCCACATAGAGCTCGTGACTCCGGTTGCGCACATTTGGTACGTAAATTCACTTCCGAGCCGCATAGGAACGTTGCTCGGCATAAAGATGAAAGACCTTGAACGCGTACTTTACTACGAGGCGTATATCGTCGAGAGCGTAGGCGACGCGTTTTATGACACCGAAAACAGTAAAAAGGTCGAAATTTTCGACGTTCTAAACGAAGAGCAATACGTTTCTTTGGCTTCTCGTTTTGAAGAGAGCGGATTTAGAGCTAGAATGGGCGGCGAAGTTATCCGCGATTTGCTAGCAAATATCGATTTGGTGGAGCTTTTAAACACCCTAAAAGACGAGATAAGCGCGACAAATTCGGAAGCTAAGAAAAAAACTATAGTAAAAAGACTAAAAGTCGTTGAGAGCTTTTTAAATTCAGGCAATCGCCCAGAATGGATGATGATTACGAATTTACCGGTCCTTCCGCCGGATCTTCGTCCGCTTGTCAGCCTTGACGGCGGTAAATTTGCAGTTTCTGACGTAAATGACCTGTATCGCCGCGTTATCAATAGAAATGCGCGCTTAAAACGCCTTATGGAGCTTGATGCGCCCGAAATCATTATCAGAAACGAAAAACGTATGCTTCAAGAGTCAGTGGATGCGCTATTTGACAACGGACGACGCGCAAACGCCGTAAAAGGCGCAAACAAACGCCCGCTAAAATCGCTTTCTGAAATCATTAAAGGCAAGCAAGGCCGCTTCCGTCAAAATTTGCTCGGTAAGCGCGTTGACTTTTCTGGTCGTTCAGTTATCGTGGTCGGACCAAAACTACGCATGGATCAGTGCGGACTGCCGAAAAGAATGGCGCTTGAGCTGTTTAAGCCGCATTTGCTAGCTCGCCTTGAGGAGAAGGGTTACGCTACGACCGTAAAACAAGCTAAAAAGATGATCGAGGATAAGACGAATGAGGTTTGGGAGTGCCTAGAGGAGGTTGTTAAGGATCACCCGGTTATGCTAAACCGCGCTCCGACGCTTCACAAACTATCTATCCAGGCGTTTCACCCTGTGCTTGTCGAGGGCAAGGCTATCCAGCTGCATCCGCTAGTTTGCGCCGCATTTAACGCAGACTTCGACGGCGACCAGATGGCTGTTCATGTTCCGCTATCTCAGGAGGCTATAGCAGAGTGCAAAATTTTGATGCTTAGCTCAATGAATATCTTGCTTCCTGCAAGCGGTAAGGCCATCACGGTTCCTAGCCAGGATATGGTTTTGGGAATTTACTATCTAAGCCTAGAAAAGACCGACAGCAAGGGTGCTAATAAAATTTTTGCATCTGTAGATGAAGTAATGATTGCCGAGGAAGCGCACTGCCTAGAAGTACACTCGAAAATCAAAACGATGATCGACGGCAAGACGCTATTTACGACTGCGGGTCGCTTGATCATCCGCTCGATTCTGCCTGATTTTGTTCCTGAAAATATGTGGAACAGAGTTATGAAGAAAAAAGATATCGCGAATTTGGTCGATTATGTCTATAAAAACGGCGGTCTTGAGGTAACGGCGGGATTTTTGGATAAGCTTAAAAATTTGGGCTTCCGCTATGCGACAAAGGCCGGCATCTCGATCTCGATCGCCGATATCATCGTGCCTGATAGCAAGCAAAAATATATCAACGAAGCCAAGAAAAAAGTCCGCGAGATACAAAATCAGTACGGCGCGGGCTTGCTAACGGATTCTGAGAGATACAATAAGATCATCGACATCTGGACGGATACGAACAACGTCGTTGCAGGCGAGATGATGAAGCTTATTCAGGGAGATAAGGGCGGATTTAACTCTATTTATATGATGGCCGACAGCGGCGCGAGAGGTTCTGCGGCGCAAATTCGCCAGCTAGCCGGTATGCGCGGTCTTATGGCGAAGCCTGACGGCTCGATCATCGAGACGCCGATCATATCAAACTTCCGCGAAGGTCTAAACGTTCTTGAGTACTTTAACTCAACCCACGGTGCTAGAAAAGGTCTTGCAGATACCGCGCTAAAAACGGCGAATGCCGGATACCTAACCAGAAAGCTAATCGACGTCGCGCAAAACGTGAAAGTCACTATGCACGACTGCGGCACTCACGAGGGCGTCGAGATCACGGAGATCACCGACAACGGTGAGCTTATCGAGAGTCTAGAAGAGAGAATTTTGGGCCGCGTACTAGCCGACGACGTGATCGATCCGATAGCAAACGAAGTATTATTTAGCGAAGGTACTCTAATAGACGAAGAAAAAGCAAAAGCAATAACCGAAGCGGGTATAAAATCAGTCAGTATCAGAACGCCGATAACTTGCAAAGCGGCAAAAGGCGTTTGCGCGAAGTGCTACGGCGTGAATTTGGGCGAAGGTAAGCTAGTAAAACCGGGCGAAGCAGTCGGCATCATCTCGGCCCAGTCTATCGGCGAACCTGGTACTCAGCTAACGCTAAGAACTTTCCACATCGGTGGTACGGCATCGACTGAGCAGCAAGACTATCAAGTTGTCGCACAAAAAGAGGGCTTTATAAGATACTACAATCTAAACGTTTACGAAAACGGCGGTAAGAGAATCGTGGCAAACCGCAGAAACTCAGCCGTCTTGCTCGTAGAACCTAAGATTAAAGCTCCGTTTGACGGAAAGATCGAGATCGAGGTTGCTCACGAGGATGTAAATATCATCGTAAAAGGTAAAAAAGAAGAGGTAAAATATACTCTAAGAAGAGGCGATCTGGCTAAACCTAACGAGCTGGCAGGCGTTAGCGGTAAGGTCGAGGGCAAAATTTACATCCCTTATGCTGACGGCGACCTGGTTAAAGAGAACGAAAGTATCGCCGAGGTCATCAAAGAGGGCTGGAACGTACCGAAACGTATTCCGTTTGCGAGCGAGATAAAGGTAGAGGACGGCGAACCGATCGCTAAGAAAATCCTTGCCGGCGCAAACGGCGTGCTTAAATTTTACATCTTAAAGGGCGATTATTTAGAGCGCTTAAGAAATATCAAAAAAGGCCACGTCGTAACAGAAAAGGGACTATTTGTCGTAGTTGCCGATGAGGACGATAGAGAGGCGGTTCGCTACTATATCCCGCGAAACTCTATCATCAAAGCAAACGATAGCGATATCGTGGATAGCAAAGCGGTCATCTCGGAGCCTGAAAGCCAAGAGAAAACTGTCATAGCCGAGTGGGATCCGTACTCTACGCCGATCATCGCCGAGGCTGCAGGTAGGGTTACGTACGAGGATATCGAGCCTGGTTATAGCGCCGCCGAGCAGTACGACGAGGCGACCGGCCAGAGCCGTCTAGTTATCAACGAGTATCTACCTTCGGGCATCAAGCCTACGATTGTTATTAGCACCGATGAGGGCAGGATGATCCGCTATCAGCTAGAGCCAAAAACCGCGATATTCGTAAGTAACGACGAAGTGGTAAAACAAGCCGATATCCTAGCTAAGACGCCTAAGGCCGTCGCGAAGTCGAAAGACATCACGGGCGGCTTGCCACGCGTATCTGAGCTATTTGAGGCTAGACGTCCGAAAAATACGGCTATCATCGCTGAAATCGACGGTACCGTAAGATTCGAGAAGCCGCTTCGATCTAAAGAGCGTATCGTTATCCATGCCGACGACGGCGCTACGTCGGAGTATCTGATAGACAAAACTCGTCAAATTCAGGTTCGCGACGGCGAATTTATCCATGCCGGCGAGAAACTAACCGACGGGCTAATATCAAGCCACGACGTTTTGAGAATTTTGGGCGAGAAGGCGCTACACTATTATTTGATCAGCGAGATTCAGCAAGTTTACCGCTCTCAAGGCGTTGCGATCGCCGATAAACATATCGAGATCATCGTTTCTCAGATGCTTCGTCAGGTTAAGATTGTAGATAGCGGCGATACGAATTTCATCACTGGCGACATGATCTCTCGAACGAGATTTAAGGAAGAAAATGAGCGCATAATGCGAATGGGCGGCAATCCTGCGATCGCCGAGCCTATTTTACTAGGCGTTACGCGCGCCGCTATCGGAAGCGATAGTGTTATCTCGGCCGCATCGTTCCAAGAGACTACTAAGGTTCTAACCGAGGCTTCGATCGCAGCCAAGATCGACCACCTCGAGGATCTAAAAGAAAACGTCATTCTAGGACGCATGATCCCTGTCGGAACGGGTCTTTATCAAGATCAAAAGATCAAGCTAAAACAAAACTAAAATTTAACCCCCCCTGAGCCTCGCTAAATTCAGCGAGGCTTAAATTTATCTCGCTTTAAAACTAATTAGATAAAATCAATCCTTTAAATTTAAAATTTCGGAATAGAAATAAAAAATTCGACTAGGATCGGCGCATTGCCCGCTATCGGTACTAGTCTAACGATAATGTATGTCTACTGCGGACTCGGAAATTTACCGAAGCTTATAAGCATTGGCGGCTTTAAGGCCGAAATTTTATATCTTTACATCGCTTTATCGCTTTGCATTATTTTTAGCGGAAGCGGAAAATACGCGATTAGAAAAGATTAGTGCGATAAAATTCAGCATTAAAGATGAAATTTACCTTATATTAAGCCAAATTTAAATAAAATCAAGTCTTTTTAATAAATTTAGTCGAAAGGAATTACTGTGCCAACCATTAATCAATTGGTCAGAAAAGAGCGCAAGAAAGTGACTTTTAAGTCAAAATCTCCAGCGCTAAAAGAGTGTCCTCAAAGAAGAGGAGTTTGCACCAGGGTCTATACTACGACTCCTAAAAAACCAAACTCGGCTTTGAGAAAAGTTGCCAAAGTTAGGCTTACAAGCGGATTTGAAGTGATCAGCTATATCGGCGGTGAAGGTCACAACCTACAAGAACACAGCATCGTGCTAGTGCGCGGCGGCCGTGTTAAGGACTTACCGGGCGTTAAATACCACATCGTACGCGGCGCTCTCGATACAGCCGGTGTTGCGAAAAGAACTGTTTCTCGCTCAAAATACGGCGCTAAACGTCCAAAACCTGGTCAAGCAGCAGCCGCAGCGGGTAAAAAGAAATAAAAATTTAGGTTCGCAGACCATGCCATTAGCGGCATAGGTTTGAGTAAAATTTATAAAATTTGAAGGAATAATCAAATGAGAAGAAGAAAAGCTCCCGTCAGGGAAGTAATGCCGGATCCAATTTACGGCAATAAGGTAATCACTAAATTTATTAACTCTCTTATGTACGACGGCAAAAAAAGCGTCGCTACCGAGATCATGTATGGCGCTATCAAAGCTATCGAGAAAAAAAGCGGCGACGTAAAAGGTATAGACGTATTTAACGATGCTATCGAAAACATTAAGCCTCTTATGGAGGTTAAATCTCGTCGCGTCGGCGGCGCTACCTACCAAGTACCAGTAGAGGTTCGCCCGGCTCGCCAGCAAGCTCTTGCTATCCGCTGGATCATCGGCTTTGCTAGAAAAAGAAGCGAAAGAACGATGATAGACAAGCTAGCTAACGAGCTACTTGATGCGGCAAATTCAAAAGGCGCGTCTTTCAAGAAGAAGGAAGACACCTACAAAATGGCAGAAGCTAACAAAGCGTTTGCTCACTACCGCTGGTAAGAGGAGGCTGGTATGGCAGATAGAAAAACCCCTTTACATATGGTTAGAAACATCGGTATCGCTGCTCACATCGATGCCGGTAAAACTACGACCAGCGAAAGAATTTTGTTCTTTACGGGTATGAGCCACAAGATAGGCGAGGTTCACGATGGCGCTGCTACGATGGACTGGATGGAGCAAGAAAAAGAGCGCGGCATCACGATTACGTCTGCGGCGACCACTTGCTTCTGGAAAGATCACCAGATAAATTTGATCGACACTCCGGGCCACGTCGACTTTACTATCGAAGTCGAGCGTTCTATGCGCGTTCTTGACGGTGCTGTTTCGGTATTTTGCTCAGTCGGCGGCGTCCAGCCTCAGTCTGAGACCGTTTGGAGACAAGCAAATAAATATCACGTTCCAAGAATCGTTTTCGTAAATAAAATGGACAGAATCGGCGCAAATTTCTTTAATGTCGAGTCTCAAATCAGAAACCGTCTAAAAGCAAATCCGGTGCCTATTCAAATTCCTATCGGCGCAGAGGATAACTTTAGAGGCGTAGTCGATTTGGTTAAAATGAAAGCTTACGTTTGGGAAGACGACAAAAAGCCGACTGACTATAAAGAGATAGAGATCCCGGCGGAAGTAAAAGAAAAGGCAGAAGAGTACCGCACTAAGTTAATAGAAGCGGTTTCTGAAACCGATGATAGCTTGATGGAGAAATTTTTTTCAGGCGAGGAGCTAAGCGAAGAAGAGATCAAAAAAGGTATTAAAGCGGGTTGCTTAAGAATGACGATAACTCCTATGCTTTGCGGAACGGCATTTAAAAATAAAGGCATCCAGCCCCTACTTGACGCGGTCGTAGCATATTTACCTGCACCGGATGAGATCGAGGCGATTAAGGGCGTTTATGAAGACGGTAGCGAAGTAACGGTAGAAAGCACCGATAACGGCGAATTTGCAGCTCTTGCGTTTAAGATTATGACCGACCCGTTTGTCGGACAGCTTACATTTATCCGTGTTTATCGCGGTAGCCTTGAGAGTGGTAGCTATGCTTACAATACTGTTCAGGATAATAAAGAAAGAATCGGTCGTTTGCTAAAAATGCACTCAAACAAACGCGAGGAAATTTCGGTTCTTCACGCGGGCGAGATAGGCGCGGTCGTAGGTCTAAAAAATACCCTAACCGGCGATACGCTCGCGAGCGAAAAAGACAAGGTTATCCTTGAGAAGATGGACTTCCCTGAGCCGGTTATCAGCGTTGCCGTCGAGCCAAAAACTAAAGCCGACCAAGAAAAAATGGCTATCGCGCTTCAAAAACTAGCTCAAGAAGACCCAAGCTTTAGAGTGGGCACCGACGAAGAGAGCGGTCAAACCATCATCAGCGGTATGGGCGAACTTCACCTTGAGATCATCGTAGACAGAATGCTACGCGAATTTAAAGTCGATGCCGAAGTTGGTCAACCGCAAGTTGCATACCGCGAGACCATCCGCAAAACAGTTGAGCAAGAGTATAAATATGCTAAGCAATCAGGTGGTCGCGGTCAGTACGGACACGTATTCTTGCGCCTTGAGCCGCTACCTGCAGCTAGTGGATTTGAGTTTGTTAACGACATTAAAGGTGGCGTAGTTCCTAAAGAGTACATCCCTGCGGTTGAAAAAGGCTGCAAAGAGGCGCTTCAAAACGGCGTACTTGCCGGCTATCCTGTTGAGGACGTTAAAGTTACCCTATTTGATGGTAGTTATCACGAAGTCGACTCATCTGAAATGGCGTTTAAGCTTGCCGCTTCTATGGGCTTTAAAGAAGGTGCCAGAAAGGCAGGCGCAGTTATCCTTGAGCCTATGATGAAGGTTGAGGTTGAGACGCCTGAGGACTATATGGGCGACGTTATCGGTGACCTAAACAAACGCCGCGGTCAAGTAAACTCTATGGATGAGCGCAACGGAAGCAAGATCATCACGGCTTTCTGCCCGCTAGCTCAGATGTTTGGTTACTCTACCGACCTTCGCTCTATGACGCAAGGTCGCGCGACTTATTCTATGGAATTTGACCACTACGAGGAAGTTCCAAAGAACGTTAGCGAAGAAATTATTAAGAAAAGAAACGGCTAAGCCGAATTTGGCGGGGATGCAAATCCTCGCCTTTAAATTTAACCTCTATTTTGGCCTTTGTTTTACAAATTTGATATTTTTGTCCTCATAGCTCAGCTGGATAGAGCGCAGAATTCCTAATTCTGAGGCCACAGGTTCAAATCCTGTTGGGGACACCACCGAAAAATATTCTCAAATTTTTATTTTCCTTTTTACTGATAAAATATTCGGCGTCCTCAAAGTCCACCTACCCATTTCCAAAAAATTCTAATTTATCCCCAATTTCACCCAAGCCAACTCTCCTACCTCCAAATTCCCACACCCCACCCCAAATTTAACTGCATAAAATTCAAATTTATTTTTGTTCTACCTATATCCCGATATAATCACGTTTTTAGGCAAATAA
>NZ_AOTD01000034.1 GCF_000344295.2 Campylobacter showae CC57C
ATAAAAAGTGATAATATTATGAGATTAAATAATATATTTGTTAAAAACCGTTCCGCCGAATTTCAGCGTCTCGCAAGCCGCAGGGTTATATCATTATCAAATTTTAACGAGAAAGGGCAAAAATGACGCAGTTTGACGCGAGAAATGTCAGTATGGTGATGGATCTTTACGAGCTTACGATGGCGGAGGGGTATTTTAAAAGCGGGGATCAACCGCGCGTGGCGTTTGACGTTTTTTACCGCAAGGTGCCCGACGGCGGCGGTTTTGCGATATTTGCGGGACTTGAGCAAATCATAGAGTATGTAGAAAATTTACGCTTTGACGATAGCGACGTGAGCTATCTGCGTTCGTTAAATTTATTTAGCGAGGATTTTTTGGATTACCTGCGCAAATTTCGCTTTAGAGGCGATATATACGCATTTGCCGAGGGTACGATCATCTATCCGCAAGAGCCTTTTATGACCGTCGTGGCCTCGCCTATCGACGCGCAACTCATAGAAACCGCGATCCTATCGCAGATAAACCACCAAAGCCTCATCGCGACCAAGGCTAGGCGCATCGTAAAGGCCGCGGACGGCAGGAGCGTGTTTGACTTCGGCGCTAGGCGCGCGCACAACCTAGACGCCGCGATCTACGGCGCCAGAGCGGCCTACATCGGCGGCGCGGACGGTACGGCGACGGTACTAGCGGCTAAAACTTTCGGCATACCGACGACGGGCACGATGGCGCACAGCTGGGTTATGTATTTCGGCGACGAATTTGAAGCCTTTAAGCGCTACGCCCTGCTCTATCCGGACTCCGCTTCGCTGCTCGTAGATACCTACGACGTGCTGCATAGCGGCGTACCAAATGCGATAAAAACGGCAAAAGAGGTGCTAGAGCCGCTGGGTAAACGCCTAAAAGCGGTCAGGCTAGACTCCGGCGACCTGGCGTATCTATCTAAAAAAACGCGCGCGATGCTAGATGACGCAGGGCTACAAGACTGTAAAATCACGGTCTCAAACAGCCTGGATGAATACACCATCGCCTCGATCCTGGCTCAAGGAGGCCAAATAGACGGCTTTGGCGTGGGCGAGCGGCTGATAACCTCCAAAAGCGATCCGATTTTTAGCGGGGTTTATAAGCTAGTAGCAGTCGAAGCGGGCGGCAAATTTAGCCCCCGTATCAAGCTCTCAGAAGCCGTAGAAAAGATGACCAATCCCGGCATAAAAAAGGTCTGGCGCATCTACCAAAACGGCCAAGCATAGCCGACCTCATCGCAAACGCGGACGAAACGCCCGATCTATCCAAACCGTACCGCTATATAGATCCCGAAAAGCCGTGGAAGGAGCTGTATTTTGAGGGTTGCACGGCGCGGCAACTACAAAATCTAGTGGTAAAAGACGGCAAGCGCGTGAGCGAGAAGGTAAATTTAGCGCAAATCAGAGAGTACGTAAAAGAGCAGCTGGAAAATGAAATTTGGCAGGAGGAGCAGCGCTTTGAAAACCCGCACAAACACTACGTCGATATGAGCGTGAACTACTACGAGATGAAGATGAACCTGCTAAAACAAACCAAAAAATAGGCGAATCGGATTTCGCCTTTGCTTGATTTTGATGTCAAATTTGACCGCTGGATTTTAAAAATCGGCTCAAATTTGACTTACAATATTATTTTAGAGTACATCTAGCAATTAAATCAGCTTTTTAAAATTTGAAAGAATCGATATGAATGAGTGGTGGGTTCACCAGGACTCGAACCTGGGACCATCCGGTTATGAGCCGGATGCTCTAACCAACTGAGCTATGAACCCGCCAGCTGAAGTGAGGTTGTGATTATAGCAACGCAAAGCTTATTTACTGCTAAATTTTGATTTAAAAACGCAAAAATGTATAATACGCCAAATTTAATCCAAGGCGAGAGATGAACGAAAATTTAAGTGATTTTATAGACGCATTTTTACTAGACAGCGGCGAGCAGAGCGAAAAGGCGCTAATCGCGGCGCTAAAAAAAGCAGAGTTTTTAGCACCCGTACTCATAAACCAAGCCTTAGCAAAACCAGACGGCAGCGCAGTTTACGAAGAAGAGGGCTCAAATATCAAATTTGTCCTATTAGAAGACGAGGGGAGCGGGCTTAGCTATTTCCCGGCATTTTCCAGTAGAGCCGAGATGATGAGATGGCGAAACGACGCCGAGCAGGAGGCGATAAATCTACGCCTAAAGGACTATGCCGCGATGCTAGAAAGCGCTGATGGCAAATATGCAGGTGTCGTGATAGACGCGTTTTCGCATAGTTTGATCTTAGATTTAGCAAAGCTAAAAGCAATCTGCGCAGAGTAAAATTTGATCCAAAAAATAGTAGGTCTGCTCGGTAAAATTTAAAGGATAATCCCGCCCGCAACCGCAAATTTGAGGGGAGAAAATGGATAAATTTAGAGAAAAATATATCGCGCTTCAAAAGGCGTTTTGGGACACGGACGGCGGTGCGGCAAGCATTTTGGCGCTATTTGAGTTCAAAGATGAGCTCGAAAAATGCGATGAAAAAGAGGCAAAGCTCGTGCTCGTGGACGTTTACGAACTGCTAGGGTTTAAAAAGAGCGCCTGCGAGCTTTTAGCCAAATTTTGCGATCCGAAAGATAAAAAGCAACTCAAAAAACTCGGCTATCTAAAGCAGTATGCGCAAAACGGCGACGCAGGAGCGATAATGCGCCCAAAAACTGCGAACGAAGCCGCACGCCAAAGCATAAAGCTAAAAAGCCTGCCTCATTTTCACTACCACCCGGATCCCTTTAAAACAGGCGTGTTTAAGGACGACGCGAGCGTGGTTTGCGAATGCTGCGAGCAGACGACGGACGTGTATTATTGCGGTAGCGTTTACAGCGTGGAGGACGTGAACTACCTTTGCCCGCACTGCATCGCTAGCGGCGCGGCTGCGGCTAAATTTGACGCCAGATTCATCCAGGATGCCGACCATCTGCCGCCTAGCACTTCGGACGTGCAGGCTAAAACCGAGGAGCTATTTAAAAGGACGCCAGGATATTTTAGCTGGCAGGGGGAGCACTGGCTCACGTGTTGCGACGATTACTGCGAGTTTTTGGGCGACGTGGGCACAAAGGGACTGCAGGATTTGGGCATAGCAGAGAAGGTGCTTGCAGACTACGCCTTACGCGAGGAATTTGCAGTAGAGGACGTGCGTGATTACCTCGTCGCGGGCGGCGATATGGCGGGCTATCTGTTTCGTTGCACCCACTGCGGCAAGTATAAAATCTATGTCGATGCGAGCTAAATTTGAGAGAAAACTTGAAAAATTTTACTCGCCTAGCCCCGCATCTTTAAGACGTAAAATTTGAGTTAGCTAAATTTGATGCTGTTTTGCTTTTATGTTGAGGGGTTTTAAACTACGCTTTGCTTCGCAGTTGTGAGTGTAACGATGCAAAAGAGCCCCATTTTTATTTCCAATTTTTCCTTTCTTTTGGAGAGGAAGGGGTTCTACTTACGGTCTGC
>NZ_AOTD01000035.1 GCF_000344295.2 Campylobacter showae CC57C
GTTTCAAACTCCAACGGAGTAAATTTTAACTGGCAAATCTCGCATTTTCTCCGCGCACTGCCGTAGTTTCAAACTCCAACGGAGTAAAATAAGTACCCAATATTAAAGATGGCGAAAATACGGCAAAATCGTTGTTTTAGAAACAATGTGAGCGTTTTAAGCAAATGGCAAATTTTCAATAAATTTGTCAAGTCGTCAAAGTTTTGACAAAAGTTAGGGCACAGTTTGGGGCACACATAAATCATTTTTACAAGTCAATTTTTTTAAGCTGATTTGTAAAAGTAATTGTGCCCAAAAAACAACATAAAATATTTATTTTATATTTTTT
>NZ_AOTD01000036.1 GCF_000344295.2 Campylobacter showae CC57C
GGCGCGGCAAGCTCCAGTGCCGCTGCATGCTCGCCGGCAAAATTTAAATAGGCGATCTCACCCGATGCCTCGCATGCTTCGCAGTCGGCCATATCGTCTTTGGCGAGCTTTTTCCATAGTTCGTAGCTTGCCTTCGCCTCTCTAGCGTCGCCCATGTCTATGTTTTGATTCATCAAAGCCTTGTAGTAGGCAGCCAGCGAGAGCTCCATGCGCTCGTAGTAAAACAGCATAGCTTCGTTTGCCTCGTCTATGAGCTCCTTTTCTATCACGGAGCTTTGAGCGACGCCCGAGACGATCCATTTAAATTTCCACAGGCAGTCTACAAAGTCGTCGAAATTCGGGTATTCGCTCTCGTTTTCCTTTAAATTTTTCGCGATGTAGTTCGTGAGCCACATTAGCGCTCTGGTTCTTAAAAACGCGCCGAATTTTTCAAATTCGTCGTTTAAAACAAAGTCGCAAATTTGCGCGGAAAATACCAAATCCTGCGCCTCTACGGCGTCTCTTATCTCGTCAAATAAAAACTCTTCTTTATCGGCTAACCTATCAAATTCTTTTAGCTTTTTATAAAGCTCTTCTAGCGTGCGCTCTTGCATTTGCTCCCCTCGTTAAACATTTTTGTGATAATGCTTTGATTTTATTATATCCACTTAATCTAAAACTAGGTAAAATTAGCACGATTTTGAAATTTGACAAGGCGGCAAAATGGCGAAAAAATTTATAGACGTTATGGATACTACCTTTAGAGACGGCTTTCAGTCGGTTTTCGGCGCGCGCGTGGCGATGGCTGATTTTTTACCCGCGGTTAGCGCGGCTAAAGAGGCCGGCATAACGCACTTTGAGTTCGGCGGCGGGGCGCGGTTTCAGAGCCTTTATTTTTATTTGAACGAAGACGCGTTTGCGATGATGGATAAATTTCGCGAAACCGTCGGGCCCGAGGCAAACCTGCAAACTCTAAGCCGCGGCGTAAATACCGTGACGCTAGATACGGGCAGCCGCGAGCTAGTCGATCTGCACGCAAAGCTCTTTAAAAAACACGGCACGACCACGATACGAAACTTCGACGCGCTAAACGACGTGGAAAATTTAAAATATTCGGGCGAACGCATCGCTCACCACGGACTAAAGCACGAAGCGGTCGTCACGATGATGGATCTGCCCGCGGGCTGTTCGGGCGCGCACGACGTGGCGTTTTACGAGCGGATTTTGCGCGAAATTTTAGACGCGGGCATCCCGTATCACAGCGTTTGTTTCAAAGACGCCAGCGGCACCTCTAGTCCGCAAAAAGTGTATGAAACTATCAAAATGGCTCGCAAACTCCTCCCGCAAAATACCCACATCAGACTCCACACCCACGAAACCGCAGGCGTTAGCGTCGCTTGCTATATGGCTGCTCTAGAAGCCGGCGCAGACGGCATAGATTTAGCCGCAAGCCCGGTTAGCGGCGGCACCAGCCAGCCAGATATCCTAACGATGCTGCATGCCGTTAAGGGCAAAAACTACGATCTGGGCGGACTTGACGTGGAGAAAATCTTAAAATACGAAAGCGTGCTAAATGAGTGCTTGAAAGATTATTTCCTGCCGCCTGAGGCCGTGCAGGTTAGCCCGCTCATCCCGTTTAGCCCGATGCCAGGCGGCGCGCTAACGGCAAATACCCAAATGATGCGCGATAATAATATCTTGGATAAATTCCCCGAAGTTATCCTTGCTATGCGCGAAGTCGTACAAAAAGGCGGCTACGGCACGAGCGTGACGCCTGTGAGCCAGTTTTATTTCCAGCAGGCGTTTAACAACGTGATGTTTGGCCCATGGAAAAAGATCGCCGAAGGCTACGGTAAAATGGTGCTAGGCTACTTTGGCAAAACGCCGGTGGAGCCAGATAAGAGCGTAGTTAAGCTAGCTAGCGAGCAGCTAGGCTTAAAGCCGACCAAAGAGCACGCCATGGATATCGCGGACAAAGACGAGAGCAAGTCGCTTAAATTTACGCGCGAGCTGCTTAAAAAAGAGGGCATCGAGCCTAGCGAGGAAAATATCTTTATCGCTGCGGCGTGCAAGGAAAAAGGTATCGCGTTTTTAAAAGGCGAAGGCAAGGTAAATATCCGAAAAAAATCGACAAATGCGGCCGAAACGAGCGCGCCGACCCCTCGCGCGAAAACTCCGATAAACGAAAAATACAGCGTCACCGTAAATGGCAAAAAATTTGACGTCGAGGTCGCCGACGCTGACGGCAAAGCCGAGATAAAAAGCGTAAAACCGGCAAGCGTAGCGCATATGCCGCCTCCTGAGCTCTCTCCGGCTAAAACGACCGGCGGCAGCGGCGAACCGGTGAAAAGCACGCTTCCTGGAAACGTGCTTAAAATCCTAGTCGCAGTGGGCGATAGTGTGAAAAAGGGACAAAGGATGTTCGTGCTAGAAGCCATGAAGATGGAAATAGACGTAAACGCCCCAAAAGACGGGCTCGTAACCTCTATCGAGGTACAGCAAGGACAAACCGTAGCAAACGGTCAAATTTTAGCGAAAATTTAATCCAAAAAAGGAAGAAAAATGGTAAACGAAATAGAAAAATTAGGTCTTAAGGACATCAAAAAAATCAACCACAACCTAAGCTACGACGAGCTTTTTGAGCTTGAAAAGGCGATGGGCGAGGGACGCGTGTCAAGTAACGGCACTTTTATGGTCGATACCGGCATCTTTACGGGTCGCAGCCCAAAGGATAAGTACTTCGTAAAGCAAGACCCGAGCCAAAAATACATCGCTTGGGGCAAGGTAAACCAGCCTATCTCAAAAGAGCTTTTCGATAAGCTTTTAGCCAAAGCTAAAGCCCAGCTAAGCGGCAAGGAAATCTTTATCCAAGATGCATTTTGCGGCGCTAGCGAAAAGAGTAAAAAGTCGGTCCGCTTCGTGACCGAAGTCGCGTGGCAGGCTCATTTCGTTAAAAATATGTTCATCCGTCCAAGCGAGAGCGAGCTAGCGGAATTTCATCCCGATTTTGTGGTTTTCAACGCCTGCAAATGCAAAAACGAAGATTACGCGAGCGACGGGCTGCATTCCGACGTTTTTGTTATCTTTAACGTCGAGGAAAACGTCGCAGTTATCGGCGGCACGTGGTACGGCGGTGAGATGAAAAAGGGCATTTTTTCGATGATGAACTACTGGCTGCCGCTTGCGGGCAAGATGTCGATGCACTGCTCGGCAAACGTTGGCAAGGATGGCGACACGGCGCTATTTTTCGGTCTAAGCGGCACGGGTAAAACGACGCTCTCGACCGATCCAAACCGCAAGCTAATCGGCGACGACGAGCACGGCTGGGACGATGAGGGGATATTTAACTTCGAGGGCGGCTGCTACGCGAAATGCATAAATTTAGACCCGAGCAGCGAGCCTGAAATTTACGCCGCGATCAAACGCGACGCGCTACTTGAGAACGTGGTCGCCAACGAGGCTGGCGTCGTGGACTACAAAGACGGCAGCAAGACCGAAAACACCCGCGTTAGCTACCCGATCTATCATATCGATAACTACGAACCAAGCTCTGCAGGCGGCCATCCGAAAAATATCATCTTCCTAACAGCCGACGCGTTCGGCGTTTTACCTCCGGTCGCAAAGCTAACCAAAGAGCAGGCTATGTATTATTTCCTAAGCGGCTACACAGCCAAAGTCGCAGGCACCGAGCGCGGTATCACCGAGCCCGTGGCAACATTTAGCGCGTGCTTCGGCGAGCCGTTTATGCCGCTGCACCCGACTGTTTACGCTAAGCTGCTGGGCGAAAAGATTGACAAACATAATGTCAGCGTCTATCTCGTAAATACCGGCTGGAGCGGCGGCGCATACGGCGTGGGCAAGCGAATGAGTATCAAAGCCACGCGCGCATGCATAAACGCGATCCTAGACGGCAGTATCAAAAAGTGCGAATTTGAAAATTTTGAAAAATTTAACCTCGCGATCCCAAAAGAGCTCGCAGGCGTCGAGACGCAGCTGCTAAATCCAATCAACACATGGGAAAATAAGGACGAATACGTCGCGACTAGAGATAAACTAGCGAGCATGTTTGAGGCGAATTTCAAACGCTACGAGGACGTAAAAGAGGGTGTAGAATACGCAAAAGCCGGCCCTAAGGCTTAAATTTAAAGGGCGCGGGATTTGAAAATTTACTTTGTAAAACGCGGGCTTAAATTTAGCCTTTTAGCCTGCGCCTTTTTTCTTGCGGGTTGCGATATCTTTGGTGGGCAGGGTCAAAGCTCCGCACTAAAGTCCGCCAAGCAGCCTGAGTTTTCTTTTGTTCCCGACTCCGACGCGGTTGCGTATCTAAACGAGTATCGCCGCGGCTCCGGACTCCCTGCCCTAAAACCAAATCAAATTTTAAGCGAGGCTGCAAAAAATCACGCCGAATACAGTGCCCAAAACGAATATATGGGGCACGACGAAGCGGCGGGACGGGCGAAATTTAGCGGCGCGACTCCGGCCGACAGAGCTCTAGCCGTGGGCTACAAATCAACTCTAGTGCTTGAAAACATCGCTTATAAAAGCGACTTTAAAGAGGCGGTGGACGGGCTATTTTCGGCGATCTATCACCGATTCGCGTTTTTAAATTTGAGTGTCGACGAGGTCGGCTACGCGCTCGCGTCCAAGGATAAATTTAACGCCTTCGTCTTTGAGATGGGCAACTCTAGGCTTAACGCATTTTGCGCTAAGGGTGCGAGCGATACGGGCGCGGGGCGGTTTTATACCAACGTCTGCGCCGATAAAAATCTAAAAATCAAAGACGCCAAATTTGACAATTTCACGGGCGCGATGAAGCCCTACGTTAAATTTCCCGACGCTACTGCCGTGACGCCCTATTTTAGCGGCGAGATCCCGGATCCCTTCCCTGAGTGCAAGATCACGGCAAATCCCGTTAGTATCGAGTTTAACGCGAACTCAAGCGAGGTAAAATTTAAAGATTTCGAGATATTTAAAGACGGGCGAAAGATCCAAAATTTGCACGTCATCACGAGCGCCAACGATATAAACTCCAAATTTTCGTCCAAGCAGTTTGCCGCTTTTTCGCGAGAGGTTTTTGACTTTGGCGCGCAGTACGAGGCGGTTTTTAGCTACGAGCAAGCAGGCGCTCGAAATCAAAGCGCGCAAAACGCGGGCTCGCAGGTAAAGCAGATAAAGTGGAGCTTTAAAACCAAAACTCCTCAAAATCCGTATTTTGATGCGCGTGACGGCGACGTGCTAGGCGTGGATGCGGACAAGACCTACGAGATATTTTTCCGTCCCAAGGACTGCAACGACCTCATGACGCGCTACTCATATAAGGCTTCGGGCTTTATGACGCCTACGGTCGCGCAAAGCGGCACGAACACGCTAAGCGTGAAACTAAAAGGCATGGCGGGCGATACGCTAAGCATCGCCGCGGGCGGCATGAGCGTCAAGGTGCGACTCAAAACCAGCTCGCCAGAAGCCGTGCGCGAGAGGAGAGCGTTTTACGTCAAGGCTGGGCTGATGATCGCCGGCGTGATCGTGATTTTTGCGCTGATCGGCAGAAAGATGAGACGGTAAAATCAGTCTATATACTAAACCCGCCTCGCTTAGCTATTTATAAATTGCCGATTTTCGCATTTGTGACAAAACGGCGTAAAGCCATTTTCATGAAGCGCATAAATGCTAAGATTTGCGTTTATACAAGCCGTTGCGTCTTATTTTGTCGGATATCTAGGGCACAATGTTTGGCGCAAGTAGCGGGGCCTAAAATTTCAAATTTACCATTTTGCGGTTACGGCGGATTTATTTTGCCGGCTCTATCTTGATCTCCCCGTCTTTTGCGACCAAGCCTACATCGCCATCTATCACGCCTAGGCGCACGATGCCCTCGTAGTAAGGCTGGTAGCCGTAGTAGATGACAAAGTTATTCCACGGAGCAAAGTACGAGATCTCGCCTTTTTTGCCGTCGCTACCGATTGGAGATCCGCTTATGTCAAGCCGTTTTGGCAGCTTAGCTACCTTTTCGCGTCCGCCGTAGTCCTCTAAATTTAGCGTTAGCGGCAGCTGTGCGGCAAAGCTTCTTGCTGTCGCCGTATCATCTAGGATCGCCGTAGCTTCGCCGCTAGAAGTCTTTAGGACTATCTTTAAATTTTGCATTTTCTCTCCTGCTGCTAAATTTAACTCCGCAAAAAGCATAAAGACGGCTAAAATTTTTCTCATTTTTACGCTATCTAAATTTATTTAGCCAGCTCAAGGATTTTGGCGATATTTTCCTTTGGATAGAGCTCTTGCATAGCCCAGGTCTTTGCATTTTCATAAGCCACGTCCACGATCTCACTAAAAATCGCATCGCTATTTATATTTAGCTGCGATAGTCTTGTTGGAGTGCCTATCTTATCAAACCACGCTTTTAGCGCTTCTATGCCCTCATCTGCCGTTTTAAGTCCAAAAATTTCCCTCGCAAAACGCTCAAATACGCCTAAATTTCTATCCTTATACCACTTCATCCACGCAGGCATAACGACGCTTAGTCCCGCTCCGTGCGCGCAGTCCGTTACCGCACTCATCGCATGCTCGATCATATGATTTGGATACTCTATGCCTGACGTGCCAACCATAGTTATGCCGTTTAGCGCCATCGTAGCAGCCCAGGCAAACTCAGCTCTAGCATCGTAATCATCAGGATTTTCGAGTAAAATTTCAGTCGTTTTGATGATAGTTTTGATGTTTGCTTCTACCTGCATTCTGGCGATTAGCGGATAGTTTGTAGCCGTGAAATAGCCCTCGATGCTGTGCGCGATAACGTCGCTTGCGCTATAAACTAGATAGTCGCGGCTGACGGTGGCTTGTAGCTGCGGGTTTACGACGGATACTTTTGGGAAAAGACACGGCGCACCCAGATGAAACTTTAATTTAGCCGCCTCGTTGGTTACGACGCCGTTTTGATTCATCTCAGAGCCGGTTGCCGCTAGCGTGATGATGTCAAATACCATAAGCGATTCGGTCGGAGTTTTGCCTACGAAAAAGTCCCACACATCGCCGTCGTATTTAGCTCCGGCAGCGACTGCTTTTGCAGAGTCTAGCACCGAGCCGCCGCCCACGACTAGCACGCTATCGGCGCCAAATTCACGAGCTATTTTGATCGCCTCGTTTACTTTGCTTAGCACTGGATTTGACTTCACTCCGCCAAGCCCTATGAATTCGATGCCGTTTGCCTTTAGGCTATCAGTAGCTACGCCAAGCAGACCACTCTTTCTTACGCGCTCGCTGCCGTATAGCACGAGGGCTTTTTTAGCTCCAAATTCTCTCATATACTCGCCGATATGAGCCTCTTTGTCTTTGCCGAATTCTATTCTTACCGGATTATAAAATGTAAAATTTTCCATTGTTTTCCTTTTAAATTTACCCCCGCAAGGTGCAAGGGCAGCGGTTTATTTCAAAATTGCTTTGAAAAATTCCTCAAATTTGTCGTATGGGATCTTGTTGTTTTTATTGTCATATAGGTCTGTGTGCGCGGCGCCCGGGACTATAACTAGCTCTTTATTTTTGTTGCCAAGAGATTTAAAAGCGTCCTCGCTAAAGTATCTTGAGTGTGCTTTCTCGCCGGCTACGATAAGAGTCGGAGTTCTCATCTCGCTTGCGTAAGCAAGGATCGGCATATTTATAAACGAGATAGGATTTGTAACGATCCAGCCGCTCTCTCCGCTGTTTGAATTTACAGAGCGTTTGTGATATCCGCGCGGCGTGCGGTAAAAGTCCGCATATTCAGCTATAAACTGCGGCGTGCTTGCGTCTATCTTTTTTGGATCAACGTTTATCGCACCAGTATATACCGGTTTGCCATTTTTAGCATCGACCCAGCGTTGCTCGGCTAGCTTCTTTTTAGTTTTATATCTATCATCGGCGCCTATGCTATCGTTGTAGCCTTTTGCCATCACTCGCGTCATATCATACATCGTGCTGGTTGCAACCGCCTTTATGCGAGGATCGCTAAGAGCTGCGTTTAGAGCAAAACCGCCCCAGCCACATATGCCTAAAATGCCGATCTTATCTCGATCTATATTGCTCTGGGTGCCTAGAAAATCCACCGCAGCGCTAAAATCCTCGGTATTTATCTCTGGGCTTGCTAAATTCCTCGGCACGCCGCCGCTCTCGCCCGTGTAGCTTGGATCAAAGGCAAGCGTGATAAAGCCGCGCTCGGCTAAAGTTTGGGCGTAAAGACCGCTCGATTGCTCTTTGACTGCGCCAAAAGGTCCGCTAAGTGCGATCGCAGCAGCTTTACCATGCAAATTTTTAGGCGTATAAAGATCGCCGACGATCTCCAGGCCGTAGCGATTTTTAAATTTAACTTTCTTGTGATCTACCTTATCGCTTTTAGCGAAAACTTTGTCCCACTCGCTTACCATAGAAACCGCCTCTAGCGGTGATTTTGCCACGTTTGTGTTAGCCATTGCATTGCCTCCTAAAATAAAACTTGACGTCATAAGCGCCGCCGCAAATTTCTTAAGATACATCTTTGTCTTTTCGGTTTTGATTTAGCTTTACAAGCTGTTTTGTAATGTGCATTCTAGCAGGATTTTAAATTTTGCGATAGAATGATTCTCTAAATTTCATGCCTAATTCTGCAAATTTTCTAAAAAGGGGTATAATTTCATAAAATTTGAGGCGGAAAGCAAGATGAGTGAGCTAAATTTACTAAAAGAGCAGACAAAAGAGTTTTTACTAAATAGATACGGCGTAAACGGCCTTGTTCAAAGCGACATCGACTCGCTTGATTTTTACATCAGCGAAAAGACGCATGATTTTATCAATGTCATCTACAATCCATCTTTGTGCATTATCTTGCAGGGGGCAAAGTCGGTGGGCTTTGGCGATGAGATGAGCGGATACAACGAGCAAAGGTATCTGCTTACATCCACCTACATGCCTCTAAGGGCGAGCCTAACCCACGCCTCAAAAGAGAGGCCATATATCTCGCTTACCCTTAAATTTAGCATGGATGAAATTTATGAAGTGCTGAAAAACGTCGAGATAAAAGAAGATAACATGTAAAAAAGCCAAAAGGGGGTATTTTTCGGCGATCTTACGGAGGAGATACTAGAGCCTGTTTTGCGCTTTATCTTGTTGCTTAAAAAGCCAAAAGAAAAGATCAAATTTCTCTCAGATCTTGCTAAAAAAGAGATCCTTTATACCCTTGTAACAAGCGACAAAAGCGGCTATTTTTTAAATAAATTTGCGATGCAAGGAAGCGTTTCTAACAAAATTTTGCATGCCGTAGCAAAGATAAAAAACGAGTTTACGCAAAAGCTAAATATGAAAGAGGTCGCGTGCGCTTGCGATATGAGCGAGTCTTCGCTATATCATAACTTCAAAATCGTAACCTCGCTAAGTCCCATCGCATTTCAAAAAAAGATCCGCCTAGAAGAGGCAAAAAATCTGCTCGCGACCAAAAATATCGGCGTAGCGCAGGCCGCCTTTGACGTAGGATACGAGAGCGCGTCGCAGTTTAGCCGCGAATACGCAAGGATGTTTGGCGTGCCGCCTAAAATTCACAGCAAAATTCTACGCTCCGGCGTGGCGTAAGTTAAATTTGATCTAAATTTGACGAAAAAGGCAGAGGAAAGGGCTATTTAAATTTGGCGGTAAAATTTAGCTCGCACCGCTAGCTGCATTTTTCGGCTCGCCTCAAGCTCCGCCGTTTTTAAATTTTACGCAGGCTTTAGCGCGTAAAATTTAAGCGCCGTTTTCTAAATTTATAGCACCCCTAGAATGCCGCGCGTCTAAATTTACCGCCCTAAAATTTCAAATTTATCGCCGCGAACTGCGATCGCCTCGGCATTGTTTATCGGCACCAAATTTAGCTTGCCGCCGTAAGCTTTTAAAATTTCAGCCGCGCTTTGCACGAACGGCTCCTCGCCGTAGTGCGGCACGGGGTAAAATTTAACCAGATCAAGCCCCGTTTGCGCCGCGGCCCCGTAGTCGCCCGCGTTGTCCATCACGCTGGCGTCCTCCACGCGGGGAGCCGCGATCATCGCACCCGCCGACTCGCCCACGTACATGAGCTCGCCGCTTCGGACGCGACTAGCGATGAGGTCTGTAAGACCTTTCTTTTTAAGCTCGCGCAAAAGATAAAATGTGTTGCCGCCGCTTACGTAAAGCACCTGCGCTGCGCCGATCTTTGCCTTCGCTTCGGTCTCGCTCGTTTTTGAAACGTCTAAAATTTGAACCTCAAAGCCCATTTTGGCAAACGCCTCTTTCGCCTCGTCCACGTAGTCTCGGTACTCCTCTACGTTTGCCGCAGTCGGGATAAAAAGCACCTCTTTAGCGCGGATATTTTGCCTCGCATAGTCCTCAAAAAGCGTCGCCGCGCCCGCAAAATAGGAGCATAAAAACATCTCTATCATCGTTTTTCCTTTCAAAAGACCGAAATTTTGCGCTATTTTAGCTTAAATTTTATAAAATCACCGAAAATTTAAACGAAGGAGCGAGCGTGAAAAAAATGTGGGAGGGGCGCTTTAGTGAGGCGAGTTCGGCGCTTTTGGAGGAATTTAACGCCTCGATCGGCTTTGATAGAGCGCTTTGGCAGGAGGACATCGCGGGCAGCAAGGCGCACGCTCGGATGCTCGGCGCTTGCGGAATTTTGAAGGCTGAGGAGAGCGAAAAGATCGTCGCAGGGCTTGACGCCGTGTTTGAGGAGATAAAAAGCGATAAATTTGAGTTTAAAACCGCCGACGAGGATATCCATATGGCGGTCGAAAAGCGCCTAAGCGAGCTCATCGGAAGCGATCTTGGCGGTAGGCTGCACACTGCGCGCAGCAGAAACGACCAGGTCGCACTTGATTTTCGCCTCTACGTGCTTAAAAGCGGCGCTGCAATCGCCGAAAAGATCCGCGAACTAGTCGCCGCTTTGCGAGATATAGCTAGCGAGCACACGGACACGCTGATGCCCGGCTACACGCACCTTCAACACGCTCAGCCCGTGAGCCTTGCGTATCATTTGCTAGCTTACGCGTTTATGTTTCGCCGCGACTACGAGCGCTTTGCCAGCTCACGCGAGCGAAACAACCTCGGTCCGCTAGGCTCTGCCGCGCTTGCCGGCACGCCGCATCCGATAAATCGCGAGCTAGTCGCGCAGCAGCTCGGGTTTGCGGGAGTAACGCCAAATGCGATGGATAGCGTCAGTGACCGCGACTTCGCACTGGAGATTTTGTTTAACGTAAGCGTGCTGATGACGCATGCGTCGCGCCTGTGCGAGGAGCTCATCTTGTGGAGCTCGCAGGAGTTCGGCTTTGTCACGATCAGCGACGCATACAGCACGGGCAGCTCGATCATGCCGCAGAAGAAAAACCCAGACGTCGCCGAACTCATCCGCGGCAAAACGGGGCGCGTAAACGGCAATCTCGTCGCGCTGCTAACGGTGATGAAGGGCTTGCCGCTAGCATACAACAAGGACATGCAAGAGGACAAGGAGGGTGTTTTTGACAGCGTCGCCACCTCGCTTGCGAGCCTTGAAATTTTAAAACAGATGCTAAAAACGGCTAAATTTAACGAGCAAAATATGCTAACAATGACGCGCCGCGGGCACCTCACGGCAACCGATCTAGCCGACTATCTCGTGCGGGAGAAAAACGTGCCGTTTAGACAAGCTCACTTCATCACGGGCAAAGCTGTGGCGTATGCGGAAAATTTAGGTTTAGATTTGAGCGAGCTAAATGCGCAGCAGCTTGCAAGCGTGGACGAGAGCCTGGGCGGCGATGCGGTTAAATTTCTTGATCTAAACGCTTCTAAGGAGGCGCGCAAGTCGCAAGGAGGCACGGCAAATAAGAGCGTTGCGGCGCAGATTGAAATTTTAAACGAGTGGCTGAAAGGCTAAATTTAAGGAGTCAAATTTGACCGCTCGACTTAGCAAAAGCGGCGGTCTTTTTTGGAGATTTAGCGAGCTTGCTGTAGCTGTGACCAGCTCGCTAAGCAAAATTTACGCTCAAATTTCGAGCGTAAATTTAAAACATGCTTTGCGGATCTGTCGCGGTATCTACCCAGCCCAGCTTTGCTCCGGCTAGCAGGTGAAAGTGCAGATGCATGACCTCTTGGCCGCCGTTTTCGCCGCAGTTTGTGACTAGGCGGTATCCGCTCTTATCTACGCCCATCAGCACCGCGACCTCTTGGATAAATTTCGTCATCTCGCCCATCAGCGCCCCGTCCATCTCCTGGAAATTTTCAAAGTGTTTTTTCGGGATGATCAAAATATGAATCGGAGCCTTTGGGTTTATATCGTTAAATGCTAGAAATTTGTCGTTTTCCAGCACTTTGTTACAAGGTATTTCGCCTGCTACGATTTTTTCGAATATCGTCATGATTTTCTCCTGGTTAAAATTTGGCTTAATTATAACAAGTAAAAGTTAAAATTTCCCGCCTTTTAGGCAGATTTTATCAAATTTTGACTACAATCTATCCTAAAATTCAGTAAAGGTAAAAACTTGCAAGAGTATAGAGAAAGTATCGCAAAATGCGGGAATTTAGCGGATTTAGACAAGATTCGCGTCGCTCTACTGGGCAAAAAGGGTGCGATCACGTCGGAGTTTGCTAAGCTTAAGGATATGGACGAAGCGGCCAAGAAGGAATTTGCGGCAAATTTAAACAAGCTAAGAGACGAATTTGAATCGCTTTTAGCGGCTAAAAAAACCGAGCTTGAAAGCGGCGAGATAAAAGCCAAAATGAAGGCCGAGGCCATCGACATCACGCTATTTAACGAGCCCTCAAGCGCGGGTGCGCTGCACCCCGTGATGGCTACGATGGATAAGATCATCGAGTACTTTATGATGCAAAATTTCTCGCTCGAGACGGGACCGCTGATCGAGGATGATTTTCATAACTTCGAGGCGCTAAATTTGCCTAAATATCACCCCGCGCGCGACATGCAAGATACATTTTATTTTAAGGATTTTAGGTTGCTCCGCACTCACACTAGCCCCGTGCAGGTGCGCACGATGATGAGCAAAAAGCCGCCGATTCGCATGATAGCGCCGGGAACCGTGTTTCGCCGCGATATGGATCTAACGCACACGCCGATGTTTCATCAGGTAGAAGGTCTCGTGGTCGAGGAGGGCGGCGCGGTGAGCTTTGCAAATTTAAAATCAATGCTTGAAAATTTCTTAAAATACATATTCGGCGACGTTAAAGTGCGCTTTCGCCCTAGCTTTTTTCCGTTTACGGAGCCTAGCGCGGAGGTCGATATCAGCTGTATTTTCTGTCACGGCGACGGATGTCGCGTATGCAAGCAAACGGGCTGGCTCGAGGTACTAGGATGCGGCGTGGTAGATCCGAACGTCTTTAAGGCTGTGGGCTACAAAAACGTGAGCGGAAACGCATTTGGGCTTGGAGTCGAGAGATTTGCGATGCTGCTTCATCAAATTCCTGATTTGCGCTCGCTTTTCGAGGGAGATTTAAGATTATTGGAGCAGTTTAAATGATAATTTCAAGAAATTGGCTAAACGAATGGCTGGACATCTCAAGCGTAACGAGCGAAACTCTGCTAAAGACGTTAAATTCGATCGGGCTTGAGGTCGATAGCTTTAAAGAGATCAGGGTACCTAAAAACATCGTCGTAGGCTACGTAAAAAGCAAGATAAAACACGAAAACGCCGAGAAACTAAGCGTTTGTCAAGTGGACGTGGGCGGCGAGACGCTACAAATCGTCTGTGGTGCGAAAAACGTCGAGGCTGGACAGTTCGTGCCCGTGGCGCTATCAGGCGCCGTTATGCCAAGCGGCCTGGAGATAAAGAGGGCAAAACTACGCGGCGTGGAGTCAAACGGTATGATCTGCTCATCCGTCGAGCTAGATCTAGTTAAAACAAACGACGGCATAATGCCGCTAGATGAAAGTATCGGCGAGCTAAAACTGGGCAAAGAAATTTGCGAATATCCGCTACTAAACGACGATATCATCGAGATCGAGCTAACGCCAAACCGCGGCGACTGCCTAAGCGTCTACGGCGTAGCGAGGGATCTATCGGCCGCACTTGATCTGCCGCTAAAAGACGCCGCCAGATACGAAGAGGGCGAAAATTTGCTCGGTATCGGGCGCATCTTGGCTATCCATGCCGAGGAAAATTTACAAAGCAGCTTTCAGTACCGCGCTTTTGAGATAAAAGAGTATTTTGACGAAAATTTGCTGATGAAGATCCGTTTGGCTCTGATCGAGTGCGATAAGCAAAACCGCATCGAGCGCCTGCTAGACTACGCTACGCATTCAACCGGCGTGCTTTTTAGCGCGTATGACTACGCAAAGCTCAAAAAGGACGACGAGCGCGCGGTTTTTGATCTGCAAAAGGGCGCAAATTTAGCGACTGAAATTTTGGCCGGCGGCGAGCTTTTGGGCGTCGGCGGAGTGTATCAGACCGATGCGGCCAGACTTGACGAAAATAGCAAACTAATCATAGTGGAGGCTAGCTACACCGATCCTCAAGTGATCGCGACAACCGTCTACGAAGATAAGCAAATGCCGCGCCAAGCGCAGGCTTACCGCTCGCTAAGAGGTAGCGAGCCAAACGTCGGCTTTGGAGCCGATTTTTTATTTAAACAACTAGCCGCGCTAAAATCGGTCGCGCTTTATGCGGGCTCTCAGCAAAGCGTAATGACGCGCGAACCGAAGGTCGTGAGCTTTACGATGAATGAAATGCAAAAAATGATCGGTCAAGAAGTCGCTCAAAACGACGTCGTAAGGATACTTAAAAAGCTTGGATTTAGCCTAACTTTTAACGCCGAAAAAGAGGGCGCGAACGTGAAGGTACCGTTATTTCGCCACGATATCGTAAATGCGCAGGACGTGTGCGAGGAGATCGTGCGAATGGTCGGTATCGATAATATCGCCTCAAAGCCGCTAAATTTCAGCGAAGCTAACCGCATAAACGATACTTTTACCGACTACAAAAATGCGCTAAATTTGCGTAAAAAAGCGGCCGCGGCCGGATTTTTCGAGAGCGTGCATTATGTATTTGACGACGCCGGCGAGCTAGCGGCGCTCGGTTTCGCGCCTTGCAAGGCCGAGATAGCCAACCCGATAAATAGCGAGCTAAACACGCTAAGGCCGACGCTTGCAAATCACTTGCTAAAATCGGCCGAGCGAAACGTAAAAAATCAGCGAAAATCGGTCAAAATTTTTGAATTCGGTAGCGTATTTAGCCAGAGCGGAGAGCAGAGCGAGAGATTTGGCTTCGTAGCTAGCGGACTGACAAAAGAACCTAGCCTACTAAACGGCGCAAAGCCTGCAGATATCGACTTTTTGGGCTTTGCGACGGCGGTTAGAAACGCGATCGGCGAATTTGAGCTAAAAGCGTGCGACGACGTAAAATATCTAAGCGAATTTGAACAAGCGAAAATCTATCAAAACGGCCTTTGCGTGGGCTATATCGGCCGCGTGGACGCGCGAGTCGAGGCTGCGCGCGACCTGCCGCGAACCTATCTTTGCGAGATAGAGTTTGAAAAGCTTAAATTTAATAGCGCAATCGTCAAAGCCTACTCGAAATTCCCCGCTATCAGCAGAGACCTAAGCCTAATCGTGCCTAAATCTATGAAATTTGAAGCGATAAAAGAGTGCATAAACGCGCTAAAAATCGAATGCCTAAAAGAATTTGCGCCGGTTGATATATATTCAGACGATAAGCTCGGAGACGATGTGAGCCTCAGCGTCAAATTTAACTTCCAAGACATACAAAAAACGCTCGAAGACGAGGAAGTGGCAGCGATAATGGATAAAATTTTGGACGCTTTAAAGCAAAATTTAAATATCGGACTAAGATGAAAGTTTATGCATTAAGAACGCCGATAAGCGCGAGTCTGGAAAATATCGCGGCGGATAAATCCATCTCGCATAGATGCGCGATATTTTCGCTTTTAAGCGATAAGCCAAGCCGCGTAAAAAATTATCTAAAGGCCGAAGATACGCTAAATACGCTAGAAATCATAAAAAATCTCGGCGCGCGTATCGAGGAAAAAGAGGGCGAGCTAATCATAACTCCGAGCGCAAATTTAAAAGAGCCTAGCGTTGTTTTAGAGTGCGGAAACTCGGGCACGGCGATGAGGCTTTTTATGGGCTTTTTGGCCGCTAGCGAGGGTTTTTTCGTGCTAAGCGGCGATGAGTTTTTAAACCGTCGCCCGATGGCACGCGTGGCTAAACCGCTGATCAGCGTCGGAGCTAAGATAGACGGCGCAAATAGCGGAGATCACGCGCCTTTGGCTATCCGCGGCAAGAAGCTGGAGTATTTTAAATTTGACAGTAAAATCGCCTCTGCGCAGGTAAAATCGGCGCTGATTTTGGCGGGGCTAAAGTCAAACGGCTGCGAGCTTAGCGAGCCTGAGCTTAGCCGAGATCACACCGAGAGGATGCTTTCGGGCATGGGGGCGAGTCTGCAAATTTTACCGCACGGCGTCAAAGTGGAGCCGATGAGCGCGCCGCTAAAACCGCTTGAAATTTGCGTACCAAACGACCCTAGTTCGGCATTTTTCTTTGCCGTAGCCGCAGCGATAATCCCAAATTCTCACATCGTGCTAAAAAATATGTTGCTAAATAAAACGCGCGTGGAGGCCTTTAAAATTTTAGCCAAAATGGGCGCGCAAGTAACGTTTAAAGAGACTTCCGGCACATACGAAAGCATCGGCGAGATCGAGATAAAGTACGCGCCGTTAAAGGCTGTGGACGTGAGCGAAAATATCTCGTGGCTGATCGATGAGGTGCCCGCGCTTGCCATCGCATTTGCAAATGCGCAGGGCATTAGCAGCGTAAGAAACGCAAAAGAGCTTCGCGTCAAAGAGAGCGACCGCATCGCGATCATGGTGCAAGGGCTGCGAAAATGCGGGCTTGAGGTAGAAGAATTTGAAGACGGCTTTAGCGTAAAAGGCGGCGAGGCAAACTGTGCTATCATCGACAGCAACGGCGATCACCGTATCGCGATGAGCTTTGCGGTGCTTGGGCTAAAATGCGGAATGGTTATAGAAAAAAGCGAATTTATCGCGACTTCGTTTCCGAATTTTAGCGGGATTTTAAGACAACTGGGGGCTAGTGTTGAAGATTGAGCTTGCTAGCAGCTACGGCTTTTGTTTTGGCGTCAAGCGCGCTATAAAAATCGCCGAAAACGCTAAGGACGCCGTAACCATCGGACCCATTATTCATAACAACGACGAGATAAACCGCCTAAATAAAAATTTTAACGTCAAAACACTTGAGGGAATAAGCGAAATCGACGGCGAAAAAAAAGCGATCATCCGCACGCACGGCATCACAAAAGGTGACCTAGCCGAGCTAAAAAAAAGCGACATAAAGGTGATTGACGCCACATGCCCATTTGTGACCAAACCGCAGCAAATTTGCGAGAAAATGAGTAAAGAGGGCTACGATATCGTGATTTTCGGCGATGAAAAACATCCTGAGATAAAGGGCGTGAAATCATATGCCGTTGGTAAGGTATTTGTCGTGCTAGAAGAGAGTGAGCTAGAGAACGTAAAGCTAGCTCAAAAAGTAGCCGTTATCAGTCAAACGACGCGTAAAGTAGAAAAATTTATGCAAATCGTAAATTATTTGATGCTACGCGTAAAAGAAGTGCGAGTTTTTAACACTATTTGCAACGCTACTTTTGAAAACCAAGAAGCTGTTAAAAACTTAGCCGTTAGAGCCGACGTGATGGTCGTAATCGGCGGCAAAAACAGCTCAAACACAAAGCAGCTTTATCTCATCTCAAAAACCGCCTGCGAGGATAGCTATCTCGTGGAAAACGAACTAGAGCTCGAGCGCGCGTGGTTTGAGGGGAAAAAACTCTGCGGAGTGAGTGCAGGAGCCTCTACGCCCGATTGGATTATCCAAAAAGTTGTTGATAAACTAGAGAGCTTTCAAATTTAATAAACAGGCATTACTTTTTTAAACAAAATTTTAAATTTGACCCTGAAATTTTGCAAGTTAATCTACAAATAAGTTAATATTAAGTAAAATTGGCCTTAATTGTGTCAAAGCAAAATATATACAAAAGGAACAAGATGGCTGCGGTGAACAAAAAAGTTCAACTTAGTAAGGCAAACGACGGTATCGAAGACGACGATTTTGCCGCGATGTTAGAGGAGTCTTTTAGAAAGACCGAAGAAGATAGCGACGGAATAATCGTCGATATTAAAGACGACGAGGTTTTTGTAAACGTCGGTAAGAAATCAGAGGGAATTTTAAATATTTCTGAGATCCAAGACGAAAACGGAGAGCTTAAATTTAAAGCTGGCGATACGATAAAAGTCGTAATAACCGGTTCAAGAGGCGGCAAACCTATCGTTTCTCACAAAAAAGCACTTAGAAAAGAAAAAGTAAAAGCTTACATAGACTCATACAACGAAGAAAATCAAGACGTATTTGACGTAAAAATAATCGGTAAAAACAAAGGCGGTTTTGTTGCTCAAAATAATGACGGTATCGAGTTTTTCTTGCCTCGCTCGCAAAGCGGCTTTAGGGATGATAATGCGGTAATCGGAAAGTCATTTAAAGTGAAAGTCTTAAAAATAGACAAAGACGAGCAAAGCATTATCGTATCGAGAAAAAAACTACTCGACGAAGATAGAAAGAAAAAAAGAGAGGCGATATCCGCAGTAGCCGAAAATACGGACGTGATAGAGGGCGTGGTTAAGAAAATCACTACTTATGGTATGTTTGTAGACGTAGGTGGAGTGGATGGACTCGTGCACTACAGCGAGATAAGCTATAAAGGACCGGTAAATCCGGGCTCTATCTACAAAGAAGGTGATAAAGTTTTAGTAAAAGTTATCAAATACGACAACGAGAAAAAACACCTTTCTCTATCTATCAAGGCTGCAACTCCGGATCCTTGGGAAGAGATAAAAGATGGTCTTGAGGTAGGCGACACCATTAAAGTAACGGTCAGCAACATTGAGCCTTACGGCGCATTTGTGGATCTTGGCAACGACATAGAGGGCTTTTTGCACATTTCTGAAATTTCATGGGATAAAAATATCAAAAATCCAAAAGATCACATTAGTGAAGGCGAGGAGCTTGACGTCGAGGTTATCGAGATAGACGCAAAAGATCGCCGCCTAAGAGTGAGTCTGAAAAACCTACTCAAAAAACCGTTTGACGAATTTAAAGCCCAATTTAAAGAAGGGGACGTCACTAAAGGCGTAGTTACTAGTGTGACTAACTTTGGAGCATTTGTTAGGATTGGCGCAGTTGAGGGCTTGCTCCATAATGAGGACGCTTCGTGGGATAGAAATGACAAGTGCAAAGATTTGTTTAAAGTGGGCGACGAGGTTGAGGTAAAAATCATCAAAATCGACTCTAACGAGCAAAAAATTTCTCTTAGCCAAAAAGATCTAAAACAAAGCCCAGTACAAGCTTATGCGAAGAAATTTAACGTAGGCGACATCGTGACCGGTAAAATTCGCGATATTAAAGATTTCGGCGTATTTGTAGAGCTCGGCGATAATGTCGATGCGCTCATCCGCAAAGAAGACCTAGGTAGCGTAAGCGCTGAAAGCTTAAACATAAACGATAATATCGAAGCTGCGATAGCTTTTATCGACGAGAAGAAAAATAGAATCCGCCTAAGCGTAAGGCGCCTTGCAAGACAAAAAGAGCGCGAGGTGCTAAACGAGATAAATAGCGACGATAAGGTTACTTTGGGCGATATTATCAAAGAACAGCTATCATAAGTAAATGAAGCGATATTTGTTCTGGGGCGCGATTTCTTTTTTGCTGATTTTCGTCTGCGTATGTGGCGCTTTGCTGTATAAGTACGCGGACGTCAATTTAAAAGAGCCTGTGCCTGCGGAGCTACAAATATCACAAAATAACAAGGAGCAAAATTTGACTACTGGCCCTACTTCTTGGGTTGGTGAAATGGCAAATATGGCTCCTAAAAAATATGCTTTGGCAAGCAATGAGATATTTATAGAATTTAAAGACGAGTCAAAAACAGTCCTAAAAACGGCCTATCAGTTAGTGATCGATAAAAACGATATATACTCGATGTTCTGCCTTACTCAAACATTAAAAAACATACCCGTAGATTTTAGTGTAGTAAAAGAAAATTCACAAAATTTAATTTACATAAACACGCAAGACAGCGGCGTTTTAGACCGCGTTATAAACGAACTTAAGGCGTACGATATACGCTCAACATTCAAGGAGATCAAGCTATGAAAACGATAATAGTGTGCGACGCAATACATAAAGTCGGCTTTGAAATTTTAAATCGCGAAGAGGATATAAAAGTAATCGACGCAGTAAACGTGCCTAAAGATAAGCTTTTGGATATCTTAGGCGAGGCTGACGTGGCCATCACTCGAAGCTCGACCGAAGTCGGCGAGGCGTTTTTAAATGCGGCCAAAAATCTAAAAGCTCTCGTGCGCGCTGGCGTGGGCGTCGATAACGTGAATATCGACGGCTGCTCAAAACGCGGCATAATCGCGATGAACGTCCCTACGGCAAACACGATCGCCGCCGTAGAGCTAACGATGGCTCATATGTTAGCTGCCGCTCGCTCGTTTCCGTACGCTCACAACGACCTAAAAATCGACCGAATTTGGAAACGCGAGAAATGGTACGGCGTTGAGCTTTTTAACAAGACTCTAGGCGTCATAGGCTTTGGCAACATCGGCTCTCGCGTAGCGGTTAGGGCTGCGGCTTTCGGTATGCAAATCGTTGCTTATGATCCATATATCGATCCGTCGAAAGTAACCGATATGGGCGGCGTTTATACGCGAAATTTCGACGATATCCTTGCGTGCGATTTCATCACCATACACACTCCTAAAAATAAAGAAACCGTAAACATGATCGGCGAGGCGGAGATCGCAAAGATGAAGGACGGCGTGCGCCTCATCAACTGCGCTCGCGGCGGTCTTTACAACGAAGAGGCGCTGTATAATGGCCTAAAAAACGGCAAGATAGCGTTTGCGGGTATCGACGTATTTGAGAAGGAGCCGGCGACGGATCATCCGCTACTTGAGTTAAATAACGTCAGCGTCACACCGCACCTTGGCGCAAATACGCTAGAGTCTCAAGCCAACATCGCTATCGCAGCAGCCGAACAGGCTATCTCTGCGGCTCGCGGCATCAGCTATCCTAGCGCGCTAAATTTGCCGATAAAAACGGAAGATCTACCGCCTTTTGTGGAGCCTTATATCGAGCTTACGAGCAAGATGGCCTTCCTCGCCGCTCAGATCAACAAAAAAGCTATCAAAGCTATCCGCATCGAGACGCACGGCCCTATTAGTGAGTATGCAAACTCCATGCTTACATTTGCGATCGTGGGTGCTTTAAAAGAGAGCTTGGGCGATACGATAAACTACGTAAACGCTAAATTTTTGTGCGACGAAAAAGGCATAACGACAGAGAGCACCGTCGGCGGCAATAGTATTTTCAAAAATAAAATCACCGTTCGCATAACGACCGAAAACGACGTCGTGACGATCGGTGGAACCGTATTTGGCGAAAATCAGCAACGCATCGTGACGATAAACGGCTTTAAAACAGACTTTAAGCCTAAAGGCAAGATGATTATCTTTAAAAACAACGACGTTCCGGGCGTTATCGCTAAAATTTCATCTATCCTCGCCGAAGAGAAGATCAATATCGCCGACTTCCGCCTAGGACGCGACGATCACGGTATGGCGCTTGCGGTCGTGCTTGTGGATGAAAAAATAACCAAAGAGACGCTGGCTAAGCTAAACGATCTAGACGTTTGCGTATGGGCAAAGTACGCAGTTGTCTAAATTTAAGCCCGAATTGGGGCTTAAATTTAAGGAGGGTTTGAGTATGAAATTTTTACTTTTGATTCCGATTTTGTTTTTGCTTGCGGGTTGCGAGAGCGAAGTGCAAAAGCAAACTACGAAAAATTTTGAGAAAATTTTGACCGAAAAAAAGAAATTTCAAAAGATACAAAAAGACGATCCTAGCGTAAGTGAACAGATGAAAAGGGAAATCCACTCGCAGTCTGAAAAGAGCAAGGAAAAAGGCGAGTTTAAATTTAAGCCTTAAATTTGAGTTTTACTTCGGCGGGCGCGGTCAAATTTGCCCTCTCGCCGCTTCTTAAACTAAACTAAAAGCTTTTTTGATATAATCACCCTTTAAAACTATAAGGAGAAAAAATGGCAACCTATTCTATGGGCGACCTAAAAAAAGGACTAAAGATCGAGCTAGACGGCGTTCCGTATAAAGTCGTCGAGTATCAGCACGTAAAACCGGGCAAGGGCGCAGCTTTCGTTCGCGCGAAAATCAAATCTTTCATCGACGGCAAAGTGCTTGAAAAGACGTTCCACGCTGGCGACAAATGCGATCAGCCGAATTTGGAAGAAAAAGAGATGCAGTATCTTTACGACGACGGCGAGTTCTGTCAGTTTATGGACACTGCAACCTATGAGCAAGTGGCGATCAGTGACGAGGACGTGGGTGATGTTAAAAAATGGATGATAGATGGCATGATGGTTGAGATTTTGTTTCACAACGGCAAGGCTATCGGCGTAGAAGTGCCGCAAGTCGTCGAGCTAAAGATCGTCGAGACTCCGCCGAATTTCAAAGGCGACACACAGGGCGGTAAAAAGCCTGCTACGCTTGAGAGCGGCGCAGTAGTTCAGATACCTTTCCACGTGCTTGAGGGCGAGGTTATCCGCGTAGATACAGTCCGCGGCGAGTACATCGAGCGCGCAAATAAATAACCGCAGTCGTCAAATTTGATGAAAACAAAATTTGACGAGCTCATAGCCCAAGTAAAGCCGCTATTTAAAGATAACGGCTTTACCAAAAACGGACTAAATTTCTACAAAAATACTCCCCATTTTATATACGTCGTAAATTTTCAAAAAAGTAGCGGCAATACCGCATTTGAAACTAGATTTTACGTAAACTGCGGCATTCACGGCGCGTTTATCGATGCCGCAACCGGCAAAGAATTTATCTCAAAACCCAAAGAATACGAATGTCATTTTAGGGATAGAATTTCATCTATCATAGACTCCAAAATACCTTACTATGAAATCAACGAAAATACCGACGCGGCAGCGCTTTGCGAAAATTTAATAAGCGATTTAACGGCGATATTTAGATTTTTTGATGCGGTAAAAACCGAACGAAATTTGATTGATTTCATGCTGGAGCGAAACGGCCTAGCGGTGATTGACCAGCTTTTTGAATATTTACTCATAAAGCATGAACAAGAAATTTTGACCCGTCAAGCGTTAAGTTTGTTTGAAAAATATGGAAACGAAGATAGATGGAAAATTTTTGAGAGGCGTATAAATGATTTGCTTAAAAAATATGAAAAAGACGAGATAAAATTTGAAGAAATAAAAGCCAAGGCCTAAGCCTCGGCTTAGACTTTAGGCTGATTTTTTAACGCTATCGACCAAAGCAACGATCTCTTCGTGGTTTGGCAGGGCATTTACTTCCGTGCCGATGAGATCTTTTTTGGAAAATACTATCTTTCCATCTACTTCAACTATGAAGTTTCCGCCGCTACCGACGATTTTGCTAATATTAGCGCCTGGGATTTGACTTAAAAATTCTTCTTCTACACGAGAAGCTACCGGTCTATAGTTTCAAGAATTGCAATATGTAATCTTTACTTCCATTTTCCTTCCTTTCGAATTTAAAGTACGCCGATTATAGCGTAAATTTAACAAATAGCAGTATAATTATCAAAAAATTTAAGGAGAAAATTATGAAAAAAGTTGCCGTGATTTTTGCCGACGGGTTTGAGGAGATAGAGGGCGTTAGTATCGTGGACGTGCTTAGACGAGGCGGCGCGGAGGCCCATGTAGTCGGGCTTGACAAGCTACCTATCACAGGCGCACATGGAGTGAAATTCGTCTGCGATATGACACTTTATGACCTTGATGTCGAGGAGTACGATATGCTGGTTTTGCCGGGCGGATATACGGGCGTCACGAATATCTCCGGTAACCTAAAAATGAGAGAGACGATCAAAAAATTTGATAAAAAAGGCAAATTCGTCGCTGCCATTTGCGCCGCGCCGATAGCTCTTGGAGTGGCGGAGGTGATGAGCGGCGAGTACACGTGCTACCCTAGCTGCGAGGTTAGCGTCGAGGGCGGAACGTACGTGAGCGATAAAAACGTCGTGCAAAGTGGAAATATCATCACTTCAAGAGGCCCCGCCACCGCGATGGAGTTTGCCTTGGAGCTTGTTAAAATTTTAAACGGCGAGCAAGTTTATAACGAAGTAAAAAGCGGACTTTTATTTGTCAAATAACGATTTGTGGGCTTAAATTTTGATAGACACCGCACCTTTGTTTAAATAAAGGTGCGGCTGGTTAAATTTTTGAGTAAAACACAAAAGCGGCAAATTTGCGATTGTAATTTGCCGACAAAATCGCGTTTTTAGCTTAATTATAAAATTTATTTGCGCCGATTGGCCGATGCTTTGCATCAAACCTGCCTTAAATTTACTTCAAATTTTACGCAACCCCAAACCTTCGAATAAAAATAAATTTCCAAAAACGCCAGCCCAAATTTAAATTTACAAAAAATTATAAAAATATCAATTTTTATCTAGCTTTTTTATTTAAATTCAGGTATCATCTATTAACCGATTTTATCGGGAATTTGATTTAAGGAAACGTTACTGTGAATATTTACGTCGGTAACTTGTCATATCGCATGACTGAGGCAGAGCTTAAGGATACATTTGCGCCGTTTGGCGAAGTAAAACGCGCGAAAATCGTCAAAGATCGCGACACGAATCGCTCAAAAGGATTCGGATTTGTCGAGATAGAAAACGACGCAGACGCGCTAAAAGCGATCGAAGCGCTAAACAACAAGGAAGTAGGCGGCAGAGCTCTAAGAGTAAACGAATCTAAACCTAAAGAATAATCCGGCCGTCAAATCTGACGGCTTTAATCTAATTTTTAAATTTAAGCTTTTTAACCAAATTTCTCTCAAAATGAACCAAAAAATCACCTCTCGTATCGCTCCGACACCAAGCGGCTTTTTGCACGCAGGCAATGTTTACAACTTCTTGCTAACATATCTTTTTACTCGCGCGTTTGGCGGGATTTTGTACTTAAGGATCGACGACTACGACTTGCCGCGCTACCGCAGACAATACGTGGAAAATATCTTTCGCGTGCTTGAAATGCTTGGCGTTGATTTTGACGGCGGGCCTAGCGGAGTGGGGGAATTTGAAACCAAATTTAGCTCCAAATTTCGCCTCGACGCCTACAAAAACGCGCTAAAAAAGCTCGAGCAAAAAGGCGCTTGCTATGCATGTGAGTGCTCGCACTCGATGAAAAATTCGTTTAAAAACGGCATTTATACGCGTGTTTGCGCGGAGAAAAATCTTAAATTTAAAAAAGACGAAACAGCCATGCGGCTACGCACTATTGACGGAGCGCAAATTAACATTCAGCAAAATTTGATAAATTTTGATGCTTTGGGGTGCAGCGTAGGCTTGGAGGCGAGCCTAGCAGGCGGCCTTTGGGGTAATGCGCAAAAAGTGCAAGACGGCACGGCAAACGGTTTAAAAAATTCGGCAAATTTGGTCGGCTCGGACAGAGGGAAACCCGGCGGCGAAAAATTTAACCTTAACGCCGTTGGAAATTCGGGCGAAAGTTTTTTAAATTTGGCAAATTTAGGCGTCTTAAATTTGACGGACGAAACAGCGTTTGAAACGGAAAAATTTGCACAAGCTCAAAGCGTAAATTTGGCGCAAATTTTAGGCGATTTCGTCGTTTGGAAAAAGGACGACATGCCTGCTTATAATCTCGCTAGCCTCGTGGATGATGAGATTCTGGGCGTAAATTTGCTCGTGCGAGGCGAGGATCTGCTCGCATGCTCGGCGGCGCAAAAGTACATGGCGCAGATGCTGGGCTACGATTTTGAAAATGCAAATTTTATCCATCACGGCCTACTAGCGCATGGCGGCAAAAAGCTATCCAAAAGCTCGAGCGCACCGGCGGTGAGCGTAGCGGACGGTGCCAAAATCCACTATAAATTTGCCGCCCTTAAGCTAGGGCTTGACGCGTCAAAATGCGACACTCTGTCAAATTTGCTTGAGATGTTTAAAGAGAAATTTGGCCGATAAATTTAAACGCGCTACTTGGATTGTTTAAAAAGCGCGGTAAATTTTTACCGGCTTATCCAAATTTTATTTATGAGCGCTTGAGGTTCGATTAGTAGGTCAACGACGGCTCCGCAAATTTTTGGACGGGTTATAGTTGCAAAGTTTAAATTTAGACGCAAAAACTTATGTCCGTGAGCTTTTATCAAATTTACCGCTCAAATTTGGACTAAATTTGGAGCCGTAAATTTAAACCGAGTTATCTATATCGCCAACCTCAAATTTGCGTCCAAAACCTGCGTCAAATTTAAGCTCAAATTTGACGAAAAGCCCACTCTAGCAGCCTATTTACTGCACTTAGCTAAATTTAAATAAAACCGATTTATCCGCCTAAAAGCAAAGTTTTTGTAAAATCAAAAGCATTAAAAAGGACGAAAAATGAGCGATTTTACAGATTTTACGCACCTACACTTGCACACGGAGTATTCGCTACTTGACGGCGCGAACCGTATCAAAGAGCTAGCCAAAACGCTAAAAAGCCAAGGCGTCAAAGCCGCAGCCATCACCGATCACGGCAATATGTTTGGCGCTATAGACTTTTACAAAACGATGAAAAATGAAGGCATAAAGCCGCTCATCGGTATCGAAGCCTACATCCACAACGGCGAGGAACTAGGCGACAAAAGCACCAAGCAGCGCTTTCACCTCTGCCTCATCGCCAAAAACGAAATCGGCTACAAAAACCTGATGTATCTTAGCTCCATGAGCTACATTGAGGGGTTTTATTATTACCCGCGCATCAACAAAAAGATATTAAAAGAGCACAGCGAGGGTATCATCTGCTCCTCGGCGTGCCTGCAAGGCGAGGTGAACTGGAACCTCAACCAAAGCGAGAGAAATTTGCGTTTCGGCGCGGGCGGATACGAGGCGGCAAAGGAAGCCGCGCTGTGGTACAAAGAGGTCTTCGGCGATGATTTTTACCTCGAGATCATGCGCCACGGTATCGGCGATCAGCGCAGGATCGACGATGAGATCTTGCGCCTAGCAAAAGAGCTAAACATCAAGGTCATCGCAACCAACGACACGCACTACACGTTTAAGCAAAGGGCCGACGCGCACGAGGTTTTCATGTGTATCGCGATGAACAAACTGCTTGACGATCCAAACCGCCTGCGCCACAGCGTGCATGAGTTTTATGTCAAGACGCCCGCGCAGATGAGCGAGCTTTTCGCCGATATCCCAGAAGCCGTTACAAACACGCAGGAAATCGTTGATAAATGCGACCTCTCGATCAAGCTAGGCGACGCTACGCCGCCCAATTTTAAATTTACGCTCGAGTACGCCGCCGAGCGAAATTTGAGCCTGCCTGAGCCTGATAAGCGATATAGCATACCAAACGACAGCGTGCTGTTTGAGCACGAGTGCAGGCAGGGGCTCGAGGAGAGGCTGAAATTTGTCCCGGCAGAGCGCCACGAGGAGTACAAAGCACGTCTGCAGCGCGAGATAGATATCATAAACAAGATGAATTTCCCAGGCTACATGATGATCGTTTGGGACTTTATCAACGAAGCTAAAAAGCGCGGCGTGCCGGTGGGTCCGGGGCGCGGCTCGGCGGCGGGAAGTCTAGTAGCCTATAGCCTAAAGATCACCGACCTTGATCCGCTGCCGTATAACCTGCTTTTCGAGCGTTTTTTGAACCCCGAGCGCGTGAGTATGCCCGATATCGACGTGGACTTTTGTCAAAACCGCCGCGGCGAGATCATCGACTACGTTATAGAAAAATACGGCAAATTTAACGTCGCGCAGGTTATTACATTTGGTAAGCTGTTGGCAAAGGGCGTCATTCGCGACGTCGCGCGCGTATGCGATATGCCCTACGCCGAGGCGGACGCTATGGCAAAACTCATCCCAGACGAGCTAGGCATCACACTAGAACAAGCCTTTGAAAAAGAGCCAAAGATCGGCGAGCTGATAGCAAGCAACTCAAATGCAAACAGAATCTGGAAATTTGCCCTTGATCTGGAGGGCTTAAACAGGAACGCCGGTATGCACGCGGCGGGCGTGGTCATCTCAAACGAGGAGCTGTGGAACAAAACCCCGCTTTTCCGCCAGCCAAACGCCGAGGAGGATCACTTCGTCACGCAGTATAGCCTAAAGTATCTAGAGGACGTCGACCTCATCAAATTTGACTTCCTGGGGCTAAAGACGCTAACCGTGATAGATAATGCGGTTAAACTCGTCAAAAAGAGATTTGGCAAAGAGATAATCTGGGAGCAGGTCAATAAGAACGACCCCAAAACCTACGAGACGATCAGTAGCGGCCAGACGCTGGGACTGTTTCAGATAGAAAGCGAAGGCATGCAAAAAGTCGGAGCCGATATGCGCCCCGACTGCTTCGAGGATATCATCGCTATGATCTCGCTTTATCGCCCGGGCCCGATGGATCTTATACCGGATTTCATCAAGCGCAAGCACGGCCTGGAGCCTATCACGTACATTTTCCCAGAGCTTCAGCCAATTTTAGAGCCCACCTACGGCGTCATCGTCTATCAAGAGCAAGTTATGCAGATCGTGCAGACTATCGGCGGCTTTTCGCTAGGAGGCGCCGATCTCGTGCGCCGCGCGATGGGTAAAAAGATAAAAGAGGAGATGGATAGGCTAAAGGGTAAATTTATCGAGGGAGCCGAGGCACAGGGGCTAGACGGTAAAAAGGCCGACGAGCTGTTTGAGCTCATTTTGCATTTCGCTTCGTACGGATTTAACAAATCCCACGCCGCGGCCTACACCTATGTGACCTTCCAAACGGCCTATATGAAAACGTACTATCCGGCCGAATTTATGGCGGCTCTCATCACGAGTGAGGAGACCAATGCCGATAAGATTTCGCGCTACATCGACGAGTGTAAGCGCCTGGATATCGCTATTCTGCCACCGTCGGTCAATAAATCCGCCAAAGAATTCTCAGTCGTTAGCGAAGGGGGCAAGGATGCCATCATCTACGGCCTAGGCGCAATAAAGGGTGTCGGAGGCGCAGCGATAGAAAATATCCTAGAAGAGCAGGCCAAGGGCGAGTTTAAGGATATCGACGACTTCGTCTCGCGCGTGGATAACTTTAAGGTAAATAAAAAAGTCTTTGAAAGCCTCATAAAATCGGGCTCGTTTGATAGTTTCGGCCTAACGCGCAAGATGATGCTAAACAACCTAGATAACATCGTAGAGGCGTGCAAAAACGCTGCTACTATCAAGAAAAACGCGGCCGAGAGCCTCTTTGGCGATGACGAGAGCATGGCAACGGTTAAAACTAGTCTCGTGCGCGACGACTCCGAGCTAGAGCTAAAAACTAAGCTCAAATTTGAGCTAGAAAGCGTAGGTATCTATCTCTCCGGCCACCCGCTAGACGAGTACCGCGAGCAAATCTCAAAGATAAACTACACGCTAAGCGATAAATTTGACGAGCTGCCGGAAAACGGCGAGATGCTGCTCGTGGGCAAGATCGAGGATCTCACGACTAGGATCAGCAAGAAAAACGGCAAAAAAATGGGCACGATCGAGATGCTGGATTTTCACGGTACGGTCGAGATCGCGGTCTTTGACAGAGGCCTTGGTGCGGTCGAGTCGATGAGTGCGGATGAGCGCGATTTGCCGCATGCGTTTAAGGTTCGCTATTCCAAAGACGGGCAGTTCATGCGCATAAATTTGGATAAAATTTTGACACTAGACGAGGCTGCGAGTATGGACTTTTCGCATCCGCTCGAAAAATACAAAGAGCAAATCGAGCAGATAAAACACACGCCTAGCAAGGACTTTGGCAAGATAGATAAGACCAGCGAGATCCTAGTCGTCGGCAAGATCGCCGAGATCGCTAAAATCCCTAGTAAAAAAACCGGCAAAGAGTTTATGATGCTAAGCATCATGGATCTTTTTAGCACGTTTAAGGTTGCGGCGTTTGACTCCGAAAAAGGGCTTATCGAGAGCCTAACCGACGAGCAAAAGGACGCTCCGCTAGCATTTAAGGTGCGTTACTCCCGCGACGATCAGGGCGCTCGCATAAATCTAATCGACGTCGTAAGCCTCGAGGACGCGCGCGATATGAATTTCCAAAGCAGAAGCTTTAGGCAGCGTAAGGAAAGTAGCAGCAGTGGCAGCTATCAAAATGGCTCGGCCGCTAGCGAAAGCAGAAGCAAAAGAGAGCTCGAGGATCTGGTTTTGGAGCTAAATTTGGATGAAACGGGCAAAGATCTCATCACGCAAATTTACCGCGCCGCCATCGGCGAACACCGCGCTGCAGCCGATAAAAACAACAAGCGTCTGATCATCCGTATCAAAGATGCGCAAGAAGGCCGCGCGCTGGTTTATACGACGGAGTTTATCGTTGGAGAGGGGTTTGAGGAAAGAGCGCTGGGTTTAAAACAAGCCGTTTAAATTTGACGGCTTGTCTTTTGAATTTAAAGTTGAGAAATTTGCCTATCCAAAAAAAGCTAATGAAGCTTGAAAAAGCGGCGTAAATATACTAAAACCCATAGATAAAACCGCAGAAAAGAAAAATCTGGACGTAAAAGTCCAGCCGTTTTCTTATAAATTTGGCTTCCAAAGCCATTTTTTAATTTCAAATGATACAATTCTGATTTCAATTATTAAATTATAGCTTTTAAATTTGACGGGAGCTCTCATGAAAAAACTGGTTTGGCTAAATCCTGTTGTAAAAAGTATCTACGACTTTGCGGCGCTTAAAAAGAGCTTGCAAGACAAAGGTTTTAGCGTAGTAGAGTGCGAAAAAGACCACGTTAATAGCGTCAAAAACGCATACAAAAATAGCCTCGCGCAAAAGAAACTCATCTTTGATAGTCGCTGTCCTAGGGCTGCAAATTTCATCAGGGCAAATTTCAAAGAGCAGGCCGCTCTCATCTCAAATTTAAACCCTATTTTAATAGAAAGCGCCATGGAGCTTAGCTCAAGGCTAAAAGAGGACGAGTGGCTTTACGTGACGACGCCCTGTGAGGACTTGTCCGAGCTTGGAAGGGAGCTAAATTTGGAGCGAACCACATTTTTAACCTGGAAAAGCTTCAAAGAGCAAAATGGGATAAATTTAGAGACAAAAAAGCTCGAAGCAAGCCCGGTACCGCCGGGATTTTTTTCAAATTTAGGGGTAAAAACTCTAAGCCTTGGCAACAAAGAAAAGATACAAAACGCTCTTTCATATAAATTTAGCGAGCTTAAAAACTACCGGATCATAGAGCTTTTATACTGCGAAAACGGCTGTCACAACGGAGATGGGCTGTGAAGGAAATCTTTAAAAAGAGCATTTTAGTTTTGGTGATCTTTGCCATCTGGCAGGTCGTCTGCGAGCTAGAGATTTTCACACCATATATCTTGCCAAGTCCAGCGACGACCTTTAAGACGATGTTAGCCATGATACAAAGCGGCGAGCTCGTCACGCACATGGTCATCAGCTTTAAGCGTATATTTGCAGGCTACGCGCTCTCCTTTGCCCTGGCACTTGTGCTTGGCGGTATTGCAGCGCTTTTGCCAAAGATCGGCGTTTATTACGAGTGGATACTGGAGTTTTTTAGAAACATCCCGCCGCTTAGCCTGATCGCCATTTTGGTGCTTTGGTTTGGCATAAACGAGACGCCAAAGATCATTATCATCATCCTAGCCTCGTTTTTTCCGATGTTTCTTAGTATCTCAAAGGGACTAACTAGCTGCGACGTTAAGCTCATTGAGGTCGGTAAAATTTTTGGCTTTAGCAAATTTGAGATTTTTTACAAGATCATTTTTAAAAGCGCGCTAAAAGATATCTTTGTCGGTATGCGAATAGGCTTTGGCTACGCTATGCGCGCGATCATCGGAGCGGAGATGATAGCGGCCTCAAGCGGGCTAGGCTACTTGATCCTTGATGCCGAGGAGCTTTCACGCGCGGATAGGATATTTGTAGGCATTTTTACTATCGGCGTTTGCGGCGTGCTCATAGATAGGATATTTTTGCTCTTGATAGCGAAATTTAGCCTTTTGCGAGGTGAAAAATGATAGAAATTTCAAATTTATCCAAGCATTTTTTCATCCACGGCAAGCGCATTGACGTCTTAAAAGAGCTAAATTTGAGTATAAAAAAAGATAAGATCACCGTCATACTCGGCAGGAGCGGCTGCGGCAAAACTACGCTTTTGCGCCTCATCGCCGGCCTTGAAAGCGTAAGCCTTGGCGAGATTGGTTTTAAGGAGCCTGCAAAGATCGGCTTTGTCTTTCAAGAAGCCCGCCTCATGCCATTTTTAAACGTCTATGAAAATATCATTTTTGCGCTTAAAAAGCATGAGATCGAGCCAGCAAAGATAGATAGTCTGATCTTCATGATAGGACTTAGCGACTTTAAATTTGCCGCCGTTTCGCAACTCTCTGGGGGCATGAGCTCGCGCGTTTCGCTTGCGAGAGTGCTTGCATATGAGGCAAATTTGATCCTCATGGATGAGCCGTTTGCTGCGCTTGATACATTTACGAGAGCTAGCATGCAGGCTGAAATTTTAAAAATACAAGCCGGCAAAACTATCCTTTTTGTCACGCACAACATCGACGAGGCGCTATTTTTGGCTGACGATATTATATTGCTTGAAAAAGGCGGTATAAAATCAAGCTACGATCTATCAAATTTAGTAAGACCGAGAGACTTGCTAAGTGGCGAGCTAATAGCCGTAAAGCGCAAAATTTTGAGTGAAATTTAGGATAAAGATAGATGATAATTAAAACCAAAATGAAGCAAAAAATTTATATAATCCACAAAATTTAAATCACAAGGAGCAAATATGAGAAAGTTTTTCAAGGTTTTATGTGCAGCCTCTTTGCTTTGCCTCGTCGCAAACGCAAGCGAGAGCCTAGACAAGATCGGCATGACCTACGTCAAATCGCCGCTAAACGTCCCATCTATCGTCGATAAATTTAAAGGCTTTTACACGAAGTCTTTTGGCGTGCCGGTGGAGTACTCTGACATAACATCAGGTGCGAAGCAGACGCAAGCGCTAGCTTCAAATTCGCTCCAGTTTTTAAATTGCGTGGGCGGCACCTCGGTTATACTAGCGGCTGCAAATAAGGCTGATATCAAGATCATAAGCGCTTATTCAAGGGCGCCAGAGGCATTTGTGATATTTTCTAAGGACCAAAACATAAAGTCGCCAAAAGATCTAAAAGGTAAAAAGGTAGCAGGTCCAAAGGGCACAATCTTAAACGAGCTTTTGGTTAGATACCTAGCTCTTGGAGGGCTTAGCATAAATGACGTCGAGTTCGTATCTATGGGCATCCCGGCTGCGCAGGCTGCGCTAGAAAACGGTAGCGTTGATATGGCGCTTCTTGCGGGACCTGCTGCTTATAACGCTCAAAAATCAGGCCTACACGTCGTAACAACCGGCAAGGGCGTCATCACTCCGGTCATCGTCACAGCAACAAGCGGAGAGTTTTATAAAAAGCATAAAGATGTCGTTGAGAAATTTAAAAAGGCTCAGGATGAAATTTTGGCATTTATAAATGCAAACGAGGACGAGGCGCTCAAACTCACAGCCCAGGAGACCGGACTTAGCCTAGAGGCGGTAAAGAGCATGTATCCTCAGTATGACTTTAGTCCAAAGATCACGGCTGAAGATATAAAAGCGCTTGAAGCTACGCAAGAGTTTATGCTTGAGAGCAAGATGATAGAGCAAAAAATAGATATAAAATCACTTCTACTAAACTAAAATTTAAAGGGCAAATTTGCCCTTTAAATT
>NZ_AOTD01000037.1 GCF_000344295.2 Campylobacter showae CC57C
CCGAGCAGGAAAATTTTAAGCATCGGGCGCACGCTCGCGGCCGCCACGGGCGCGTTTTGATTTTTACCCAGCCAGTGCAGCGCAAAATCAAACATGAGTCCGACCAGGCTCGTTCCGATAACCACGACCATGACGCTAAGGCTCTCGTAGATCAAAAGCGAAGCCGCAAGCCCGCACGCAAAGCCGAAAATCGCGACGAAAACGACGCAAAAAATACGCAAATTTTTAAACGCGAGCAGCAAAAAAATCGCGCAAAAACTAAGCGAAACCGCGCTCATGACTGCGCTTTCCTTGTCGCCGCCCGCTTTGCCGTAGGCTCCGTATAGAGCGCCGCAACTAGCGTAAGCCTGCACCGCGTCCCCAGCCGCCATCTCGCGTACGTTTTCATAAAATTTGATCAAATTTCGCGGTTCATAGTCTGGTTTAAGGCGCGCTTTTACGAAGTAAAATTTCCCGCCCTCATGCGCGGCTTCTAGCATCAAATTTGACAAATTTAGGCTGATTTTTGAGCCATCCAGGCTCATGTGCGAGCTTAAGGCGAAAAAATCGTCCTTCGCGTTAAGCGGTTTAAAGGCGAATTGATTAAATAAATTTTGCGCGCTTTGTTTAAAAAACTCGTTTTTATCTTTTACCAAAAGCTCGTAGGTTTGCTCGTTTAAAAGCGCGATTTTTAGGGCGTTTAGCTGAGTTAGATACGAGGTTAAATTTACGTCCTGCTTTGCAGCAAACTCCTCAAAAATCCCGCTTTGTGTGGCTAAATTTTCGCTTTTTTCTAAAAACTCAGGCGAATTTGAAGCTAGCAAAAACTCGTTTGAAGCGCTATCAAGCATCGATTTTAGCGCTGTTTGCTCGATAGAGTTTTCAAAATTTACTAGAGAAAAAATATCCGCGTTTATCTTTTTCGCGTTTGTAAAACAAACGGCGAGCGCGGCTAAAAACGCCGCTAAAAAGATAAAAAAACGCGCGGATTTTTTCATTTTACGTTGTAAAAATCATTTACCGTTTTATCGCCGCTAACCTCGTTTAGTACGATCTTGCGGACGAATTTATCGCCTCCGACCAAAATACGCGTAAAGATTTGCTTTAGCAGCACGTTTTTAGGCGTGAGCTCGATCTTCCAGTTGTTTTTGTCGCCTGAGATTTTAAATATAAATTCCTTCTCAAGCTCGTCTTTATCGAGCTTTATGATGGATAAAAAGAGCTTTTTATCAAAATTTTGATCGATTTTTATGAGCTGATTGCCGCTTTTTTGAAAGATACCGCGCTCGTTTATGACGATGCTCACCGCTATCGGGCTTAGCGTGTCGTAGAGCAGCTCGCTTTGGCTCAGTTCAAATTTACCATAGCTTTTAAACTCCACGTTAAATCCGCTCAAAAACTTCGTCTGCGCGAAATCGCCGCTAATATTTTGCGTTTTGATTTGAGATTTTATCTCGTTAAAATCAAGCCCCATCAGGCTCGCCGCCAAACTAAAAATTATCGCTATTTTTTTCATTTATATACCTTTTTATTGCATTTTGTAACTCTTGCGGGATCTCAAAGCACGTCTGCATCGCGCGCATATCCACGGCTGCCTGCGAGCTCGTGCCCGTGCACAGCGTCTCGCCTGTTTTTGCACTTTTTACGACGTAGCCGATCTTTAGAAAGCACTCGCACTCCTTTAGCGTCGCCTCCACCTCGATCTCGTCGCCGAAAAACACGGGTTTTATGTATTTGGCCTCGATTTTTACGATCGGGTAGGCATAGCCGTCCGCCCTCATCGCCTCGTAGTCGTAGCCTATCTCCTCCAGCAGCGCGCATCTAGCCGTCTCAAAATACTTCACGTAGTTGCCGTGCCACACGACGTTCATGCTGTCCACGTCGTAAAACTGCGCCTTTAGCGCGACTGTTTTTGATATCATCTCATCTCCAAAAATCAAAAAAATTAAACCACTGCGCGGGCGTTTGCTTGCAGCGATTTTCTAGCTCGCGGACGTAAATTTGCAGATATTCGCGAGCTGCGGCGACCCTATCTCGCCCTAGCTTTACGGCACTTGCTAGCGGCACGAGCTCGATCCTAAATTTACCGTCTATCTTTTGACACCACAGCGAGCTTATCTTTACGCCTAAAATCCCCGCGATCAGGTACGGACCGTAGTTAAAGCTCGCTTCCTTGCCCAGAAATTTCACCCGCGCGGCCTTATCGCCGCCAAGAGGCGTTCTATCGCCCATTATGCCGATGTGCTCGCCGTTTTCGACGATATTTTTTAGCTCCAGCATTGCGGCAACGTCGAGCTCATTGACCAGCATCATACGCACGCTGCCATCGTTTTGGCTGATGCGCTTTAGCACTTCGTTAAACTCGCGCGAGTTTTTGTCGTAAACCAAAATCACCATCCTAAAGCCATCGACGCGCGCGCCCAAAGCCTTACAAATTTCGACGTTTCCAAGGTGCGCCGTAAGTAAAATTTGCCCTTTTTTCGCGCCGATTAGCTCGCTTTTGATACGCTCTAGATCTATGATTTCTAGCTCACTATCTTTGATCTTGCCTTTCCAGACTCTAAATTTATCGCAAATAGCGCCGCCAAACGCCTCGAAATGGCTAAAAACGCTCGTACCGTTTAGCGTCTGCGAGCCGGCAAAAACGCTTAAATTTCGTCTAAACGCCGCGATGTTTTCGCGCTCGTTTTTTGAAAATATATAATAAAACCAAACCACGATTTTAACGATAAGCTTTAGTATAAACTCTGGCAAAATTTGCGCTAAAAATAGGCTAAGCCTCAAAAAAAACGCGCCGCCTCTTTCCTGTTTTTTCCACCAGAGATTTTGCTCGGCATTTTCTTGCGGTTTTTTTAAATCTTGAGCGTCATTTGTGCCGTCCTTAAAATTTGCGCTTTTGTTTAAATTTAACGGCGTTTGCGCCTTGCCTGCTTCATTTATCGCACTGTCAAATTTGATGCCATTTTCCTTGGATTCTACAGAAATTTGAGCGTTTGCCGCGTTTTTATCGCAGATTTTGTCGGACTCTGCGTCAAATTTACGTGGCTCGTCGCGCGCCTTTTCGCTCGAATTTAGCTCGCACGCTCGCCAAATTTTACCAAACATAAATTTGGGCAGAGAAAAGAAGCATTTTGCGTGCATGAGGCTGATTAGCACGTTATCGCGCACCATCTTAAAGTGCGAAACGCCACCCTTTTCGTAGCGCACGTAGGTATCGATCCAGCGCATATCTACGCCCTGTCTAGCGGCATTTACGAGGATTTCGATGTCAAATTCCATCCTATTTGTCTTGCTTTTTGCCGCCGCTTTTTTAAGCTGCTCTAAAGGATAGACGCGAAAGCCGCACATGGCGTCTTTGATGCCAAGGCTTAGCGTATTTATCGCGACCCAAAAATTCGTGATTTTCCTACCGTAAACGCGGGATTTTGGCGCGTCCTCGCCGTAAATAGGATTTGCGCAGACGATACTTTGCGGGTGTGCCCGGCTCTGCTTCAAAAACTCGCCGATGAGCGCAGCGTCGTGCTGAAAATCGGCGTCGATTTGCAAAACGTGACTAAAACCGCGCTCCAGTGCAAATTTAAACCCGTCCTTCATCGCGATGCCCTTGCCGCCGTTTTGCGCGCGCGTGAGTAGCAAGATACCCTCCGTGCGCTCAAGCTCCACCAAAATTTGCTTGCTCGCCTCATCCGAGCCGTCATCCACGACGACAACGGGCAGCTCGTAGGTTTTTAGCGCGGCGATCAGGGCTTTGATATTTTGCGGGTGATTGTAAAAAGGCACCAAAAACGCAAATTTATTCAAAGTGCAGCCCTGCCCGTCGAGCATTTTTCGCCGTTGCTAAACAGCTCGAAGTAAAGCTTGTCTCCGCGTTTTTCAAAACAAATTCGAAGCAAATCGCCCGGTCTAACAAACTTCATAAATTTTAGATTTTCTACAGTATTAAGGCCACTAACGTCGATACCGACGCCGCTAGCTAGCTCAAAGACGTAGTCAAGCTGCATAAATCCGGGCAGCAGCGGTAAATTTGGAAAATGGCTCTCGTAAATCTCAAGTCCTGCGTGCATGATAGCGCTAAATTCGTATTTTTGCGCGTGGTTTTCGAGCCGATCACCGCCCTTGTCAAATTTAACGTAGCTAGCATTTGTGTCGCAGTTTAAACCGCTCTCTAAATTTTGGCCGCTTCCATAAATTTGACCGCTGCAAAATTCGCCCGCTTCATTTACGCGCCCGCCGCTCCATACGGGTTTGGGACTAGCAAATAGTGCGTTTTCAAATTCGCTTTTTTCAAATTTGCCCTGCTGATTTCGCGGCATTTTTTTCACGATTTTAAAGTATCGGACGCTGTTTTTAAACTCGAGCTTCAAAAGCTCTTTTAGCTCGGCTACCACGCCTTTTTTGCCGATTTTTCTAAATTTTTTAAGCCCCTCGCCGTTTAGCTCTAAAAGCGCGACGATACGTTTAAATTTCGGATGCGGCTCGCAGTAGCAGTCTGCGAGCAAGCCGCTTTCTAGCAGCTTTGCCTCGATACTCTCCAGGCTCACGCGCTTGTCGTTTAGCTTTACTATTCGGTCTATCCTGCCTTGTAGCGCGAGGCGGCCCTCGTCAATGCTGGCCGCGTCGTTAGTCTGAAAGAACCCGCACCAAGGCGAGCTCACATTTAGCGCGCCCCTATCGTCTAGCCCCGCATTCACTGCGCCAAATAGCCTAAGCCCGCGTCCCTCGTCTTTTGCCACTATGCCGGTTTCCGTGCTGCCGTAGATCTCGATGATACGCGCGCCGCAGATTTGGCCCAGCTCGCTTCTTAGCTCCTTTTTTAACGGCGAACCCGCACTTACGATCCCGCTTAGGCCTTTTAGCGCGCTTGCGGCGGGACTTTGAGCTAGAGTTCTAAGCAGCACCGGACTAGCGATAAATACGTGATTTGCAAGGTCTAAACCCAAAATCGCCTCGGGGTAGTTTAGCTCGTCCGCGATGACGCGCGCGCCCAGCACCAGCGGTAAAAAGACCTTAAAGGTAAGCCCAAACATATGTCTGTGCGAAACGCTCGAAAAAAAGGTATTTCGCTCGCTAAAATTTAGCTCGCGGGCTAGATATTCGCTCTCTTTTATCATCTGCGCGAGCGTTTTTTCTATCATCTTGCTCTTGCCACTAGAGCCCGAAGTTTGCAGGTAAAATTTAGCCTGCGGATCAAATTTAAACCCACTTACGGGTGCATTTGCAAGAAAATTTAAAAAATTTTCGTCGTTTACGGCGGTCAAATTTGCCTCATATATCGGCTTTGCCAGCACGTAAGGCGCAGCGCCAGCCAAAAGAGAGCCAAAAAAAGCAACGTAAAATTTAAACGTGTCGTCGATGTAAATTTGCAGCTCTTTTACGCCCTCTTTTTCTAAAAACGCGGCAAATCTAATACACGCATCAAAGACGTCGCGCGAGTCGTCCGTAAATCTAAAATTTTTTAAATTTTCCTCAAAGCTCATTATTTTTTATAAATCTCTTTCTAAACAAAATTTCCCCGAAAAATAGCGCCCCCATCAGCGCATAAGAGACCGCGCCGCTATAAACGCTCCAGTAAAATTTATTCTCCATCAAGGCTAGCGCGAGCGAGAGAGCGGCGTTAAAAACAAAAAATGAGCACCAAATTTTGGTCAAATTTCGCGTATAAGCCACGCCTTTTTCGTCCAAATTTGGCTCTTTTAGTTTTGCTATTTTGGTGATGACGGCTTCGTTTTTTAAGCTAAAAGCAAAAAAGGCCAAAAACGCCAAACTCACCAAAACTGGGTAAAGATACGCTAAAAATCCACCCCTAAAAATCATGCAAACTATGAAAAAAACGGCCGCCGCGATACTAAGCCTTCTCTCAAAACCGCTTGAATACGCCCCGCGAGCTATCCATAGCACGGCAAGCGCCCAAACGACCCAAAAGGCAAAATCGCCCGCAAAAAATAGTGCGAACGGGTAGATGACGCTAACTACGCTTAGGGCGATTTTAAGCTTGCCCGTCAAATTTTTTAGCCACCGCGTTTACGATGTCTTCGAGCGTTTTTACGTTTTTAAAATCTTCAGGCATCAATCGGTGGCCCGTTTTGCGCTTGATGTGGTCTATTAGATCGATCGCGTCGATGCTATCTATCTGAAGATCCTCGTAAATGCGCGTTTGCGGCGTGATTTTGGCCTCGTCGATCTCAAAAAGCTGCACTAGCGCGGACTTTAAAATTTCAAAAAATTCTTCTTTTTTCATCGTTATTTCCTATTTTCAAAGATGTATTGCGCGAGGCTTTTTACACTGTAAAAAATCTCTTTTAAATTTGCGGTTTTAGAGTCCAAAACCAGGCCGTAGTTTTTTTGCACCGCAAGGCCAAGCTCGAGCGCATCGACGCTATCAAGCCCGAGTCCTTCGTTAAAAAGCGGTGCATTCTCGTCGATATCGCTTGGTTTCATATCCTCTAAATTTAAGCTCTTTATGATGAGCTCTTTTATCTCATCTATTAGTTCGTTCATTGTTTAAACTCCTTTGTATAATTTTCGCTGATAAAAGCGTGTAGCTCTCTAGCCCTGATCGGGTTTGGCCTATCCGCGCAAAACCCGTCCAAATTCAGCCTAAAAAGCTCTTTGAACTCGTATTTTATCATAACGCTCGGGGTTTTGTACCAAGGCTCGTGTTTTTTGAGGCTGGGCGGATCCATTTTGATAGCGACGGCGACTAGCTGCTTTGCCGCATTTACCGCGATATAGGCGGCGGCTTTGTGAAATACGATCTCGCCCGCCGTGCGCGTGCCTTCTGGAAATATTATCAAGCTCTCGCCGCTTTTTAGAGCATCCGCGCTCTTTTGTAAGAGCTCCTCGTTTGCCGTGTTTAGGATGTAGCCGCAGGATTTTATCGCTGGAGCTAAGAAAATATTTTTACCAAGGCCCCCTTTTACCACGCAGTTTGCGCGGCGGATGAGCGCTATCAAAAATACGACGTCTAAAAGCGACGGGTGGTTTGCGATGATTATCTGCGAAGCGGTGCCAAGCTCGTAAGGAAAGTTAATTTTAGTGCGCTGATAGCCGCAAATTTGCGTAGAAAATATAAAAAACCTCCAAGCCAAACGCACCAGATCGCGGCAAAAATAGCGGATAAATTTAAATTTATAAAGTCCAAGAAGCGCGACCGGGATAAAGATCAAATTCCCAAGCGCGCAGATGAGTCCAAATAGCGCAAAATTCGCCCCGACGATAAAAATTTTAAACCCGTGACGAGGGCTCATAATCCCACCGCCAAGCGGAGTTTTTATCCACGCTTTGCCAAGAGCATTTTTGCTTCGGATCAAAATTTTGCAGGAATTTAACAAGTAAATTTTCATCCGTTTTGCCGCTAATTTCGCTTTGCGACAGGCTCAAATTTTCGCCCTCGCTAACTAGCAAACAAACCATACAAGAGGGCGCAGACTCGTCAAAATACTCCTGCGAAATGCTCTCGTGATAGGCCAAAATGAGCGCGTTTTTAGCTCCGCTTTTTAGCATCAAATGCGCCTGCAGTAAAGCGTACTCTAGCGGCGCGTATGCAGAAACGGCGGAGATTTCGCTGCGATTTTTAAAATTTATCGCTAAAAGCGAGGAAAGTGCGTTATGTACAGAGAGCGAAAACGAGGTCGGTGAGATGAGCTCGCCGTGAGCTAGCGTATTTTGCAGCTCAAAACAGCGATTTATCTCGCCCTCATAAGAGCTAAACACGATAGGCATATCAAGCGGCGCGATGTTTTTGGTTAGATCAAAGGCGCACTTTGCCGCGCGGCTAAGCCTGCGCCGCTCAAGCGGGGACACATGCGAGACGTCAAGCTCCCTCTCGTATTCCGCTAGCCTCGCGTCCTGCACGCCGTTAAAAACGACTGCGTCAAAAAAATCGAGTTTAAAATTTAGCCTCATTCGCCCCTCTCGCCGTTATTTCGCGATATCGCCTTTTAGCGTTACGCCGGCCATCAAAGCGCCCGCACCGCACTGAAACTGCGTTTTGGAGTCAAAAGGCTGTTTTTTGTAGTAGCCGGTTAAATTTACCACCTTCGCGCCGCCTTCTTGCACCGCGCGCTCTTGGAAAGTCTTTATCGCCGACAAAAACGCCCCCTGGCACGCCTCTTTGTCGCTTTTGTTAAAGGCGTTGGTTTTTTTGTTTGCCATTAGGCCGCTTTTGATGATGCCGCCTTTCGTGCCAGAGCCGAAGCTTAGCTTGATGTTTGGATTTAGCACCTCTTTTGCCTTTGGCGAGCTTAGCGCCTCCTCGATCGAAAAGCTAAGCACGTCGTCGCGCGCACTCAAATTTAGAGCCAAGGCGCAAACGCCCGCTAAAACCAGTAATTTTTTCATTTTTTCTCCTTATTTCAAATTTGCTTTCAACGCCACCGCAGTCGCCATATTTCCAACTACGCATTGAAATTTATCCTTGCTGTCTAGCAGCTTGTCTTTAAAATTTCCTTGTATGTTCACGACGCTGTTTTTGCCGGCATTTTTCGCCGCCGTTTGAAGATCGACCAAAACCTTAACGAAAACGTATTCGCAAGACTCCTTATAGTTATCCTCGCGCGGGTCTTTTACCGCGTCGCCGAAACTATCCTCCTCTACCGCGCGGTATTTGTTGCTACGCCTTTGCGATTTTACGGGCTCTAGCTCCTCATCCGTCTGCTTAGAAAACTGCAAGCTTATATCTTTTAGTAGATATTTCTTTGCAAATTTAGACTCCAGCGCGCTTGCGATATCGTGCTCGTAAAACTCGTCCTTTGCCGCCGTAAAAGAGCAAATCAAAAGCAAAACGGCTAAAATTCGTTTCATATTTTACCTTCAAATTTTAAATTCTTTTAAATATCAGCGACGTATTTACTCCACCAAAAGCAAAGTTGTTGCTCATAACAAAGTCCGTATCTATCGCGGTTTGCTCGGTCAGGTAAAAAAGCGGCACGCAACTAGGATCGACGCGGGTCAAATTTATCGTCGGGAAAAATCTTTTCTCCCGCAACATCATCACGCTAAATATCGCCTCCAAGCCGCCGCAGGCTCCTAGCGTATGGCCGAGGTAGCTTTTTAGCGAGCTGATAGCGATCTTGTCGCCAAAAAGCTCGTTTGTAGCGATACTCTCGGCTATGTCGCCCTGCTTGGTAGCCGTGGCGTGAGCATTTACGTAGCCGATCTTTTCGGGCGTTAAATTTGCGTCTTTTAAAGCTAAAACCATCGCGCCTTTCATCGTCGCGCTTTGCGGGCGCGTTACGTGCGAGCCGTCGCAGTTTGAGCCAAAGCCCACGACCTCGGCGTAAATTTTAGCCCCACGCTTTACGGCACTCTCTTCGCTCTCTAACAAAAGTATCCCCGCACCCTCGCCCAGCACTAGCCCGTCGCGCTCCTCGTCAAACGGAGTCGGCGAAATTTCAGGCGAGCCGTTTTTCACGCTAGTGGCGTAGAGCATGTCAAACACATATGCCTCGCTCGGGCACAGCTCCTCAGCGCCGCCTGCTAACATCATGTCGATCTTGCCGCTTTTGATACTCTCGTAGGCGTATCCGATCGCGTGCGAACCGCTCGTACATGCCGAGGAGGTCGGGATGATACGCCCTTTTAGCGAGTAAAAAAGCGCGATATTCGCCGCCGTGGTGTGAGGCATCATCTTGATGTAGGTGTTGGCATTGCACTCGTTTTCGCCGCGCTCGAGCAGCTTTGCCATCGCTAGTATCGACTCAGTGCTACCCGTGGACGAACCGCATGCGACGCCTAGTCTGCCGTCCTGCACGCTAGGATCGAGGCTCGCGGCGTCTAAATTTTCGCCCCGCATGAGCCCGGCATCTCTTAGCGCCAGCCCCGCCGCCTCGACGCTATACATCGAAACGGTGCCCAGGCTTCTTAACTGCTTGCGGTCCCACGAGCTAGGGCACTCATAGCCCTCTATGGGTGCAGCCAGGCGGGTATTTAGATCGGCGTATCTATCCCACTGCCGCATATATCTCACGGCGTTTTGGCCGAGCTCAAATTTAGCCCTTATCTCCTCCCAGCTCTTGCCAAAAGCGCTCACCATACCCATACCGGTTACAAAAACTCGCATCAGCAAAGTCCTCCGTTTACACCGATAACCTGCCTCGTTATGTAGGCTGCGCCCTCGCTTAGCAAAAACTCGACTAAAGGCGCAACCTCGTCTGCTTTGCCCGCTCTTTTGGCCGGGATGGCCTTTAAAATCTCCTCGATCGGCAAGCCGCCGTCCGTCATATCCGTCTCGATGAGTCCGGGCGCGATACAGTTTACGGTGATATTTCGCGAGGCAAGCTCGACGGCTAGGGACTTTGCCGCACCGATGAGACCGGCCTTGCTAGCCGCGTAGTTACTCTGTCCGCGGTTGCCGACGACGCCTGAAACCGAGCTCATGACGACGATGCGAGCGGGCTTTTTAGCGCGAATCATAGGCATGAGAGCGGGCTTTAGGACGTTATAGAAGCTGTTTAAATTCGTATCCACGACACTAAACCAATCCTCATCCTCGATGCCGACGAGGGTATTATCGCGCGTGATGCCGGCGTTTAGCACGACGGCGTAATAAGCGCCGTTTGCCTCTATATCGGCCTCGATCGCCGCCTTTGCCGCCTGCGTATCTGCGACGTCAAATTTTAAAGCCCTCAAATTTAACTCGTTTTGTAAATTTAATAATTGCTCGCTCGCGCTTTTGCCGTGCAGCACGACCTCGTATCTAGCCGCTACCAGTCGCCTAGCCACCGCTTCGCCGATGCCGCGACTCGAACCCGTTATTAGCACTCTTTTACTCATCTAGTATCCTTTTTACGTATTCCTCGTCCGGGCTTAGCACGTTTAGCGTCGCGCGCGCTCCAAGCTCGCCGTTTACGTAAAGCTCGCAGTCGTAAACGCCAAAACCGCTTGCGTCTTGTATCGAGCAGGCGGCTTCGATGACGACTTCGTCTCCGACCTTTAAAAACGGCTTAAATATCTCAAATTTTCTACTGCCCAGCAAAAAACCCAGGCCAAATTTCATCCCCTTTAGCTCGCGCATCTTTGAGTCATAGATACCCAGCGACTGAGCCATCATCTCGACGGTTTTATGCATGGCGAATTTGCCGTTTGAAAGAAATTTATTATCCTCTTTTACTACGCTTCTAGTTTTTATACGCCCATCTTCAAATTTAAGCACCTCGTCGATAAAAATGATCGCTGTACCGTGCGGGAGATAACCCTCTAGGTTCATTTTGCCCTCCCAAACACGATCGCAGCGTTATCTCCGCCAAATGCAAACGACAGCGACATGGCCGAATTTACAACCGCTCTTTGGCCGAATTTTACCAAATTTACCCTCTCTATCTCATCATCGTAAATGCCGTCATAAACATGCGGCGGTAGCGCGGTTTCGCCCCTGGCGCAAAGCATGGCGCAAAGCGCGCTCTCGATAGCTCCTGCGGCTCCTAGCGTGTGGCCGATTAGAGGCTTGACGGAGCTTGCGGGTACGAGCGGCAAAAGCGAATGCACGATCTTTGCCTCGATTTTATCGTTTGCCTGCGTGCCCGTGCCGTGTAAATTTATATAATCCACGCTGCTTAAATTTGCCGCCTGCAGCGCCTTTTGTACGCACTGCGTTTGCATCTGAGCGCTAAAATCGGGCTGCGTCATATGAAACGCGTCGCAGTTTGAGTGCTCGCCCGCGATAACGACGTTTGAAATCTCATCCCTGCTCGCCACGAAAAAGGCCGCGCCTTCGCCGATATTTATGCCGTCGCGATTTTTAGAAAACGGATTGGTTTCGCGCGCACTTAGGATGCCTAGGCTATCAAAGCCGTTTATCGTTAGCGTATTTAGGCTATCCACGCCACCGCAGATAACGGCATCGCAGATACCAGACTCCAGCAGCCTTTTTGCCGTTATGATCGCCTTGACGCCCGAGGTACAGGCGGTCGAGACGGAAAACGCAACCGAGCTAAGCCCGTAAAAATCGGCGATAAATTCGGACGGATTGGCTAGAGAGTTGCGACTGACGCCAAATTTTGAAGCATCGAAAAATCCCGTCGCGGCAAAATCTTTAAACGTTTCGTAGTTTTCCTCCACGCCGCTAGTAGTCGTGCCCACCACTACGCCGACGCGATTTTTGCCGTACTTTTTGATAGCATCTCGCACATCTTTATCTAGCTGCAAAAGCGCGCTTAAAACTAGAGCGTTCGTGCGCGTTTGCAAGTGTTTTGGCGTATTTTGGCTAAATTTAGCCAGCTGCACACTGACCTTGCCGAGGATAAAGCTTTTATCAGTCCTAAAGCCTTCGCAAACGCTCAAAAATCTCTTTTCGCCACATAAATTTGCAAAATTTTCATCCGCATCCGCTCCGGCTGCGCTGATGAGGGCTGGCTTACTAACGTATATCAAGGGCTCTTACCTTAAAATTTTCGTTATTTGCCGTTATGACGGCCTCTTTTTGATTTGATTTTACGATACTTAGCACTTTGATAAAGAGCTCGTTGTAGGCGCTATTTGGTGGCAAAAAGCCGATAGCTTCAAATTCGCCGCTCGGCCTTAAAACCCGCCTAGCTAGCGGGGTGCCCATGGAGTTTATCATCGTAAAATAATAGTCCTCTTTTTCGTGTGAAATATAGAGTAAATTTGAGCCGCTTTGGGAAATCACTTCAAACTCACGTTTATCAAAATTTACGATCTGCGGAACGTCAAATTTAGCCTTTGCCGCGCATCCATACAGCACAAATGTCGCCATAAAAACAGATAAAAAATTTAAAACTTTTTTAAATTCCACCCTTTGGTCGCCTTATTAAATTTCACTTGTTTTAGAATAATGTGCAGATTATATCTTTTTAACCTTTAAAAACAATGCTTGACGCAAAATTTGGCGCACAAGATATGTTTTTAACAAAATTTGCTGATTTTTTGTTTATAAATTTACCTGGTAAAATTCTAGTTAAAAAAGTGGAAATCTAAATTTGATAGCGATGTTTTGAAAATTTAGATATTTTGATTGAACACATAAACCCGCGCGCAAAACGCTGGTTTGCATTGCCAGTCATGACGCCACATTGGTATTTTAATATATTACCTTTACGACTACCTACGAGTAAATAGCGCGTGATGAAATTTTGTTCACTATTGTTTACTAGCATTTGCCAATAGCAATTAGCTATTAATATCTTGAATTATAATAATGTAGAACTTAATTTTGCATTTGCATCAGTATAGATAGCGCAACTTTAGTCGATTTGGTTAATTACAAGGTTATAGAATCAGCAGAAGATATTTTCGCGTAAATCCTTTCTGATGATTTATCAAAAACAGATTTACGCAGTTTAATTTATAGGCCCAAATTTGAGCCGAAAATAATATAATGTTATTCTGATTTTTTCTTTGTAGGTTTTTTAGCTTCGACTTCCTTAACTCCACTTTCTTCAACTTTTTTCTTTGAAGATTTTGCCTTAGTCTTAACGTCATCAATATCTTTTTCTATTTTATCTTCGCCAGATTTTACTTTATTTTTGATGTTTTTAGAAGCCTTTTCTTCTATGTTAGTTTTAGATTTATCCATATCTTTTACAGGCGCAGCTACTTTGTCTTCTACATCTTTTGTTTTTTTAGCGACTTCTTTTTTGCCATGTTTTACTTTGTCGGTCACATCATTGACTTCTTTTGCCTTTTTGGATACTTTATCGCTTGCAGGTATTACGCTCGTGCCGCTCGTAGAG
>NZ_AOTD01000038.1 GCF_000344295.2 Campylobacter showae CC57C
GCTAAGACGAATTTGGCGAACGAGCAAACGCAGGCTTCAAAAAGTAAAGAAGACGTAAAAAGACAAATTCAGATATATCAAAGCAGACCTATCAAGGAACTTGCAGACGAAGTTATCAAGGTGGACGAGAGCGAGGAAGGCTGGATAACTAAAGTCATAAACCAAATCGATGATATATTGTCTAAAAAATATACGCCCGAGCAGATAAAAACCCTGCGAGTTAAAGAGCCCGAAACTATGGAAGAAGCCGTAGAAGGTATGCTGGCGAGGTATTCTATGTTATTACAATCCGATTCGGTAGACGGCAAACCGACTATTTGGGGCAAGCTTTTGGGGCTCGGAACAAAAGAGGAGCAAGAGGAGCTAAAAGCATTTAAAAACTCTTTGCCCGAAGACGCTGCGATGGGCAGCGTCGGAGCTGCTTTGCTACAAAGAACCGACATCAGTATAGAAGAATTTAAAAAACTCTACGCGGAAGATATCGAGAAAACCACGAAAGCCCACAAGGAAGCCGTGGCAAAA
>NZ_AOTD01000039.1 GCF_000344295.2 Campylobacter showae CC57C
CAAAATAAAATATGGCAACAGAAATAACCAAAAAGATAGATATAAGCGGCTTGAGCCCAAGCGCCAATACAAACATCTTTTGGATTTGAAGTTTTTGCTCTACAAATACACTTAATACCATCAAGAAACACAAAACAACAAATAATATATTGTCAAAATAAACCCATGCAATTGGCACCACAACCATCAAAGCATAGATGGTGCCAAAAATAACTAATTCATTAAAATAATTACTTTTCAAGCTATAATTGCAATACAAAAAACCAGACGAGACGCCGAGCATAAAAAATGGCGATGAAAATATAATAAATTTATAATACTCAAAAATTGAATATAATTCTTTATCAACAAAAGCTGGCAACATCAGTACCTCAATAGCTAAAAAAGAATACATAAGGTATCTATAAAAAATTAGCTTCAATTGTTAGTCCACCTTACAGTATTCGACAGTACTTTTCTTATAAGATTATCCTTATCCTCTTCTTTCTCGAGGCAAACTTTTTCATATTTATGGCTTGTGGTTTTATCATAGTAATAATTCGAACTAGCAAAATAAACATTTTTTCCATTAACCAATGCTTCTATACCAGTACTGCCAGTCCACACAAGAAAATTATCAAATGTTTTCATAACGTCTGATGTTTTTATAAAAGGGTCAAGTATGACTACATTTTTTATAGAATTAATTTTTTTGTATAAATTTATATCTTGCCTAAAACACATAGCGGGGTGTTCTTTTAAATATACGCTCCATCCATTATCAGAAAAATACCTGACTGCTTCTATTAAAGATGTAATATAATCAACATTTTTAATATCGTCAGACCAATACTCTATGGTTGCTTCTGGATGGTAGTGCATTGGGATATAGATGGATTTTTCGGTAATAGCTATATTGTTCCTAAAGAAAGAAAAAGGAAATAGCTTGCCAAATTTATCAATGGTGGCAGAATACGGCGTACTAGCATAGTCATACTTGTAGTCTCCAAATAGCTTGTGCCTTATAAGATAAAAAATAATATACTTGATTTTATATTTAAAATAATATAGTAAGCCCCGAAAAATAGCTTTACGCTTCGAAATGGCCATATGAGACCTAAAGTCGCCCGTTAACTTTTTTTTTAGTGTCACAACCTCCTCATTTGATACTTTTCTAAAATCATTAAATTCACCATAAACTGTTACTCTCTTATAGCCGCCCATAAAAAAAGAGGAAATACCAGAAACAATACATTTATAAAACTTTGCAATTCCAATCAATACATCCATAACATAATTATCAACTGGATGAACTATTAAATACTTAAAACTATTCTTCGAAAGTATCTCTATGGAAGATTTTGCAACCTTTAAAATAAGCTCCTTAGCCTTTAGAAATTCTATATTCCTAAGCAGTCTATCTTTAATAATAATTCCAGCAAAATCAATACACTCTTCTACAATCTGCCAATCATTTGCTGTCAAATCGCAAATTTCATACTTATTTAAATCTATATAAAAATCACAAGTAGGATAATCTGATATTGTAAAATATTGATCTGACTTAAAGAAATCTTTTGCAAATTTGAAAGTTATATCATTTTCCTCTTTATTTCTACTGTAAAAAACTAGACACTTACTTACAGAGCTCATATAATCCCTTTATTTTTTCATAATCAGCAGGCAACCCCATATCTATCCAATAGTCCGTAACTTCAAAGGCTTTTGTTGTTTTGCCGGCATTTCTTATAATATCAAACAGACTAGGCAGATCAAAAAGCTTATCTTTTGGCACATAATTCAAAACTTCGGGATTTAATACATAGATACCAGTATTTATAAAAAATTCTATTATGGGCTTTTCTTTCATTGCCTTTATGGTATTTTGACCATCTACTTCTATTACTCCATATGGCACCTGATAACTATCTCTTCTTATGCACATAGTGGCTGTGGCATTTTGTTCATTATGGTATGATAAAAGCGCATCATAGTCCAATAATGATAAAACATCTCCATTTGTTACAAAAAAAGGCTCATTTAATTCCATGTCAATCAAGCTCAAAGCACCTCCCGTACCAAGCCGCTTCTTCTCTTCAAGATATTTTATCTCTATACCAAATTTACTACCATCTCCAAAATATTCCTTTATTACATCAGCCTTGTAATTTACGCTCAACATAAATTTTGTAAATCCATGGGATACAAACATGTCAATAATATGTTGCATCATAGGCTTAGTTCCTACTTTTAACATGGGCTTAGGTGTGTCCTTTGTAAGATCGCCCAGCCTAGTACCCAACCCGCCAGCCATAATTATAACCCAATTTGGCTTTAAACTAAAATCTATATCATCAAGAGCAACTATTTTAACAAATCTATCTTGGTCATCCACGAGCGGCATATGTCTTCTGCGAATCTGCTTCATATAGGTAATCACCTGATTTTTTGAGGAACCTATATGAAGCTTGTATGGATTTTTATTTATAATGCGCTCCAGATCTAAACTATTATTTAAAATTGCCTTTCTTATATCTCCATCTGTTATGATGCCTAGTAGCTTTTGGTTTCTATCAACCACTGGCAATACGCCATTGCCATTCAGATCAAGTAGCCTAATTGCGTCCTTAAAATTTGTTTTATCGCTAAGTATTAATACATTATTCATCGATAATTCATCCTCTCTACCACAAAACTACAATACTTACTAAATTTAAAAATTAAAAAAT